>JBHHYN010000060.1:0-15920 GCA_046757565.1 Gammaproteobacteria bacterium
ACGGGCTACTGTTTATATATCAACCCACAGATTCTGCTGAAGACCCAAAAAAAATAATGGGAGATACCAGACATAAATCCACTGTTCTTGTTGTCGATGACGATAATGATATCTTGTCATTATTATCAGCTTGGCTGAAAAAGGAGGGATTGAATGTTACCACTGCGAATTCGGGTGAGGAAGCACTGATAAAACTGGGCATGTCGCAACCTAATTTGGTCATTTCAGATCTGATCATGAACGGAATGAGCGGCATGGAACTCCTCGCTGAAATCCATAGAGACAATCCGTTACTGCCTGTAATAATGTTAAGCGGTCAGGCCAAAATCCCCGATGCGGTTCAGGCGACACATCTTGGATCATCCGCCTTCCTGACCAAACCTGTCAAACAGGATGATTTAATCAGTAATGTAAAACGCGTCCTTCGTATTTCGCCCGATCACACCGCAACGGTCCAACTTTCGAGTGAAATCATTTACCAAAGCGGAGAAATGGCCAGGGTGGTAGAACTCGCGGAAATGGTGGCGGACAGTAATGTCACTGTATTAATCAGCGGGGCAACCGGAACGGGTAAAGAGATTATTGCGAAAGCAATACATGAAGCCAGTCCACGCCGTGGTAATCCGTTTGTTGCGATTAATTGCGGAGCTATCCCGGAACAGTTGCTGGAGTCGGAACTGTTTGGACATGAAAAGGGCGCCTTTACGGGCGCCAACACCCAGCATGAAGGACTGTTCCAGTCGGCGAACCATGGAACGCTATTCCTTGATGAAATCGGTGATATGCCATTACCACTGCAGGTGAAACTGTTGAGGGTCCTGCAGGATTTGGAGGTGCGTCCGGTTGGTTCAACAAAATCTTTTCCCATTGATGTCCGGATAATCTCAGCCACCCACAAGGACCTGGAGGCTGTGGTCAAAGAGGGGGAGTTCAGGGAAGACCTCTATTACCGTCTGAATGTCGTGCCCCTGGATATGCCGTCCCTGTCGCAACGGCGGGAAGATGTTCCTCTTCTGGCCACCTACTTTTTGCGCAGACATGCCAGAAAAAACGGTAAAAATCTGAAGCATTTTGCGCCGGATGCGCTCGATTACCTTGTATCGGCACCCTGGCCCGGGAATATCAGGCAGCTTATTAATGTCGTGGATTTATGTGCTACGCTTTGTAAAACGGAGACAATACCGTTGAGTCTGGTGCAGAGGGCGTTACGGGACGAGGCCGGTGCGATTCAGACCTTGCGGGATGCCAAACTGGAGTTCGAGAGGAATTATCTTATCGGTGTATTGCGTATTACCAACGGTCATGTAGCGAATGCGGCTAAAATTGCCGGGAGAAACCGGACTGAATTCTATAAATTATTAAATCAGCATGGAATCGATCCGGCGGGGTTCCGGGATAAAAAGAACTGATTTGTGTTCATTACGAAACGCAATGGGTTTAAATTACCTATTCTGGGTGGGAATAAATGAGGAGGCAGAATAATGGGTGATGAGAAAATCATCGTTACGATAGATTCCGATCTGGAAGACCTGATCCCGGGTTTTTTGCAGAATCGCTCCAGGGATCTCGAATCCCTCCGTGAAGCCCTCAAACAGAAGGATTGCCAGGCAATCCAGGCAACGGGCCATAGTCTTAAAGGCGTGGGTGGAGGTTATGGATTTGATAAGATGTCTGAACTTGGCGCCGAAATCGAAAGCTCGGCCAAGGCAAATGATCTGGGAAAGCTTGCTGAACTGATTGAGCAGTATGGGGATTACCTGGACCGGATTGAAGTCGTGTATGAATAATCTGTCATCTGAATATATCCGCTGATGCTGAAGGGTACAAAATGCACACCAGGTTTATCTATGGTATTACGGTAACACTTGGCGTTGCATTCAGCGCCATCCTGCTTTCAATTGGCTGGAATAACGCGCTGGACAGCAATATGCGTGAATTCTCGCGGCAATCTGAATCCTTAAAGGAAGCGGCCACCCGTAACGTGCGTACGGCACAGAATGCAACCAACAACCTCGCGGCTTTTTTCAGCGCCAATCCTGAGATTACCGCGCAAGAGTTCAATATTCTTGTAAGGGAATTGATGGAAATACATCCATATATCGACGGGGCCATATACAGCCCCCTGATTAGAGAAGGTGCTTCCGGCGGATCCAAACCACCAGCAGAATCATATAGTGGCCGTGAGACGATGCATTTTCCGGTACGATACCGGATGATGCGGAGGAGAGTAAATCTGTCAGTTACCGAAGGCTATGACCTGTATGCAGATGATGATTTCGGGGATGTGTTGGAGACCATGTTAAGGACCACTTCGGTTGTGACCACGGTGATCAGTAATGGTAATGGCAAGGGCAGGGGTTACTGGATGTTCAAGGCGCTTCGAAACAATACGTCCGCGGAGATTAACACTGAAAACTATTATGATGGCGTTCGGGGCATGGTAGCGGTTCTGATCAATACCGATCTGCTGCCGGGCGCGGCACTGGTAAACTCAGGCCCCTCTATCACCATGTATAACGATACTGCCGGCCTCAGCGGGCGCCAGTTGCTCTATAAAACAGGCCGGAACAAGAGTGGGGCTAACCACTTACAGGTTACTTCTCTGCATGATGAAGGAATCGTGCAATTTCCCATGTATTCTATCCGGCTTTCTATTAACAAGGATCTGTATTGGCAGGAGATTGACAAAGAAGCCGTCTATATTGCACTGTTGATTGGTATTGGTGTGACCCTGCTGCTGGTGGCGCTGGTGAGGGCAAAAGACCTGCAGGCGAGGGAGTTGCGTGAGCGTAATATTGTCATTGAACGTAAAGTCGAGGAGCAGACGAAAGAGCTTGCCCTGGCGCGGGATCAGGCCCTGGATGCATCACGGGTAAAATCTGAATTTCTGGCCAGCATGAGCCACGAAATCCGTACACCCTTAAATGCAATTATCGGGATGTCTGAACTCCTGTCCGAGACTTCACTAACCAAAGAACAGGCCGAATATACCAGTGTCTTCAAGAAAGCGGGTGATACATTGCTGGCCCTGGTAAACGACATACTGGATCTGTCGAAGATCGAGGCGCATCAGCTTGTTCTTGAGGACATCAATTTTAATCTCGTCGAGACTGTTGAAGAATCGGTCGAGATCTACGCATTGAAGGGAACGGAAAAAGGTGTCGAATTATTGTCCCAGATTGATGCGGATGTGGATCTTGTGAGAAGAGGTGACCCATCCAGGTTGAGGCAAATTATTCTCAACCTGATCAGTAATGCGCTGAAATTTACCGAGCACGGAGAAATCGTCGTCAGGGTGACGAAGGATTCTGAAACAGGAGACGCGAATTATCTGCACTTTGCTGTGTCTGATACGGGAATCGGTATTCCCTCCGACAAACTTGAAGCAATCTTTGCCAGTTTTACCCAGGCAGACTCCTCCACCACAAGAAAATACGGTGGCACCGGCCTGGGATTGACCATATCACGCAGCTTGACCGAAATGATGAATGGGCGGATCTGGGTGGAGAGTGAAGTAGGCAAGGGCAGTACTTTTAATTTTACCGCCAAACTGGATATTGCCGAGTCACAAATTCCCTCCACAAGGGAAGCCACCATTGACCTGCACGGTAGACATATACTGATCGTTGATGATAATGGCACAAACCGTCTGATTATCAGTAGACAACTCGAAACCCGGGGTGCAACCGTTGAAGAAGCGGCAAGCGCTCAGGATGCGTTGCATAAACTAAACAGCGGCTCGGGTGAGGGCAATCATTATGATGTCATCCTGGTTGACTGTCGCATGCCGGGAATGGACGGTTTCGAATTAATCGAATCAATGAAATCAAAAGGAATTAATACAAACACGGTAATGATGCTTAGCTCGGCAGATCTCAACGAACACACTTCCAGGGCAAAGGATCTCGGTATTAGCGGTTATCTTGTAAAACCCGTGAAGCGGTCTGACTTGATACGGGAGATTGGTAGTACATGTGCGGAAGAGGGAGCAACCAGGCAACAAAAGGTTGTTGTGAATACGGCAGAGATGGAGAGTAATCCATTAAGAATTCTTCTTGTGGAAGATAATCCAGATAATAGATTATTGATAAAGGCGTATCTGAAGAAATTACCTTACGATATCGATGAGGCGGCAAATGGGCAGATTGCTGTCGAGAAGTTCCAACAATCGGTCTATGATCTGGTGCTCATGGATGTGCAAATGCCGGTCATGGACGGTCACCAGGCGACCCGGACGATACGGGCCTGGGAAACTGAATCCGGGAAGAGAGCTACCCCTATCATTTCGCTGACTGCACATGCGATTAAGGAGGAGGTCGATAAGTGTATGGAAGCGGGGTGTGACGCCCATTTAAGCAAGCCAATAAAAAAAGCCACTCTGATCGAGACAATACAGTCTTATACGGGTTAATGCTTTGAGGTTCAACGTTCAAGGTTCAGGGTTCAAGGTTCAACGTTCAAGGTTCAACGTTCAAGGTTCAGGGTTTAAGGTTCAACGTAGTAGCTGCTGTAATGTTTTAAAGTGTTCGTGCCTGGCGTCGCGTATCCATTCAAATATAATCGATTCGGCGTTGGAAATAATTGTACCGGACTGGCGTAAGCGTTGCAGTGCGGTTTCATAACTTTCACGATGCCTTGAGCAGACAGCGTCAGCGACGACAACTACCTGAAAATCCAGATTCAGCAGATCGATTGCCGTCTGTAATACACACACATGTGCCTCCATCCCGGCCAGAACGATCTGCTTGCGGCCAAGTTGGGACAGATCATTGAGAAAGTTATCCGCATTGATGCACGAAAAGCAGGTCTTTTCATAGCGCTTTGCATTTTCCGGCAGGAGCGTGGCAAGATCCTCCTCCATATTACCCAGCCCCCTTGGGTACTGTTCTGTCGCAAAGATCGGTATATCGAGCGTTTTTGCCGCATTGATTAACAGTCCCGTATAGCGCTGTAATCTGGCCAATACTTTGGCCGGCATGACTGCCGTTAAATGGGTCTGTATGTCAATGACGATTAGGGCTGAATTTTCCGAATCGCAGATGAGTGCCGTTTTTTTCTCAGTCATTGTTTTCTCTTGGTTGTTGTCACTGTTAATTGAGCCATTGATTGACCGTTAGAATGTCATCGGTCGATAATGTTCCTGCCGCCCGTTTGAGACGTAACGTGTCCAGTATGTAGTCATACCTCGCCCGGGCATAATCACGGCGCGCCTGAAACGTTACGCGCTCAGAATCGACCACATCCACTGCTGTCCGTGTCCCCACCTCAAAACCCGAACGGGTCGCATACAACGCGGTCTCGCTTGATATGAGGGCCTGTTTCAGGGCCTTGACCCGGCTGATGCCGGAAATCACGCCAAGAAAGGATTCCCGGGTAGCACGTTGGGCCTGTCTGCGGGCCTGTTCCAGGCGCTGTAACTGTTCATCCAGGCGATGCAGCGCTTCACGGGTCTTGGAACTGACGAACCCGCCTTGAATAAGGGGAATATTCAATCGCAGGCCCAGTGCTGTATCATGAACTTTTGTACTGCCAAAACGGCCGCCGCTGGTGTTAAACGAACGCGTAACGCCCAGATCCAGAGTAGGCAGATGCCCCGCGTATTGTACTTTTACCTCTTCCCGTTCCGTATCGACAGCATGCAGCGCAGCGGCAACATCCAGATTCTGTTTAAGGGCCGTGTCCGTCCATGTGTCGATATCATCCGGTTCCGGACTGACCAGGGGCATGGAATCACCCAGGATAGCTAAACCGGTCTGGTAGACTCCAATGATTTCCCTTAAAGCTTCAAGGGTGTTATCGACGTTATTTTTAGCCTCAATCTCATCAGCTACGGCACGATCATGACCTGCCCGGGCCTCCTGCACGTCGGTAATGGCCGTCAGGCCCACCTCAAACCGTTGCTGGGACTGCTCCAGTTGCCTGCTGAGGGATTTTTTTTCTGCAACGGCAAATTCCAGGTTGTCCTTGGCCGAGAGGACATTAAAGTAACTTTCCGCAACCCTGATAATCAAATCCTGTTGCGCAGCCGCCAGCTCCGCATTCGCCTGTTGGATTTTACTGCTCGCCTGCTTGAGTTTAAGGAAACGGTCACGGTGGAAGATCGGCTGGGTGATATTTAGTATGAAACCATGAGTGTTAAACCCGACATCGCCCGTAAAGCCAAAGGCCTGGGAACTGATGCTCTGGTTGTGATTGAAAGTGTTTGCACTGAGATCGACCGAGAATAACATCTGTGAAATGGCCTGTGGACGTTGTTCCAACGTGGCCTGATTTGCCGCAACAACCTGCCGGTACTGGGGATCGCTGTCCCTGGCCAACAGATAGATCTCATGCAGATCCGCTGCAAAGGTGGTATTCAACACCTGTACAGACAGGAGTAGTATTGATGCAAGTGTAAATTGCACAGGTCGCTTCAGCATAATCGGTTTTATAGAAATGAACATGTGTCGTTGTCCCTGACGGAAATTCTTTTCGTTATGGCAACGGGCCGCTCTGTTTCAACTTATCATGAACGGACGGCTTACGGATGTTGTGTTTAATATTGTGGCATATCAGGCGCTACAGCCCTGGCCCACTCGTCGATACCGCCTTCCAGATTAAATATCTTTTTGTATCCAAGGCTGGCCAGATAGCCGGCCACTTGCTGACTGCGCATGCCGTAATGACAAATAATGACTCTCTCGGTATCTTTATCCATTTTTTCCAATGCCGCATTAATCTCAGACATGGGTATGTTCTGTGATCCATCAATGCGGCATGTCTCGTATTCCCATGGTTCCCGCACATCTATCAGTACCGGGACATTACCACTATCGATGCGATCTTTTAAATCCTGTGGAGTGATACTCTGCATTGAGCAAACTAGAATTTAAATCTTTTCTGTCCATCCGCCCCGATCAACGCCGGCAAGACGGTTTCAAACAGCACTTCACATGACCATTGCCGTTCATCAATTCTTGTAATCAGTCTGGCTTCCATAACCGGTGCTTGTCCAACGATAATGAATAGTCGTCCGTTGTTCTTCAGCATCCTGTGGAAGTGATTTCCTAACATGGGGACCGAACCGGTCACGGCAATCGCATCGTACCGGTCTTGCGGTTGCCAGCCATCGAGGGCATCAAGTGTTTTCAACTCAATATTGGTCAACCCGTGCTGATCGAATTTCGGTCCGGCCTGTTTGATGAATTCAGGGAAGATATCGACGCTCAACACGCTGTCACCGGCACTGGCCAGGAGTGCGGTCAAATAGCCACAGCCCGTGCCGATTTCCAGGATTTTGTCGCCTTTTTGTATTTCCAGGCTTTGCATCAGCCTGGCCTCAACCTTTGGTGTCATGGTCACCTGGCCGTGCATGAGCGGAATGCCGGTATCTGCCAGGGACAGTGATTTATATGTATCGGGGATAAAATCCTCGCGGTGTATTTCGGCAATCAGATCGAGGGTGTGCTGATCCAGGACCTCCCATGGCCGGATCTGCTGTTCGATCATATTTATGCGCGCCTGTTCAAAATCCATCCTTACCGCCTTTCTGGGTTCTAGAATTATTCATTTCAGATCAGTGCTATTATATAGCATGAGTGTGGTTAGGAGTCTGTCGGAGTTAGGATGTTCTACTGCGAAAAAGCCGGATTTGGTCATCTTTCCCCCTATTTTTCGACCAATAGCTACGGCTATTGCCCTTAAAATAGTGAAAAATCTGACTCAAACCGGACTTTTTCTCGCTACAATCCCCTAAGTCCGACAGGCTCCCAGGGGCGCCCTGAGATTGGGCTGAGAGTGACCCTTGAACCTGATCCGGGTAATCCCGGCGTAGGAAAGCAAGCACTGGCCTCTCCCGGGATCCCTCATAATAGTACCACATGCCGCGTATTTGAGGAGGAGATGATGATATGAGCGCCGTTCCGGAAAATTTTCACAGCGAAAATGCCAAAGTTGATGCAGAGGCGGTCCAGCCATTCCCGCATTCCAGAAAAATCTATGTCAGCGGCAGCCGGGTGGATATCAGGGTTCCCATGCGTGAGATCACGTGCAGTGATACCCGCTCCGGCGCTGCGCATGAGAAGAATACCGCTGTCACTGTTTATGACACCTCCGGCCCCTATACAGATCCCGGTAAATCGATTGATATACGGGCAGGTTTGCCGTGGCTGCGGGAGCGCTGGATAGCGGATCGTAACGATAGCGAACAACTGGACAGGCCCACATCGAATTTCGGACAAAAGCGCCTGGAAGATCCTGAATCCGCCCATCTGCGATTCAAAACCACGCATAAACCTCGCCGGGCAAAATCGGGCGGCAATGTGACACAGATGCATTACGCCCGGGCGGGGATTATTACCCCGGAAATGGAGTTTGTGGCCATCAGGGAAAATCTCAGATTGCAGGAATATCAGGGCAGCCGCTTGTTACATCGCCATCCCGGCATGAATTCCGGCATGCCCATGCCGGATGAGATAACCCCTGAGTTGGTCCGTTCCGAGGTCGCCCGGGGCCGCGCCATCATCCCGGCAAACATTAATCACCTGGAGCTTGAACCGATGATAATCGGCCGCAATTTCCTGGTCAAAATCAACGCGAATATCGGCAATTCGGCCGTGACATCGTCGATAGATGAGGAGGTCGATAAAATGACCTGGGCAATCCGTTGGGGCGCTGATACGGTCATGGACCTCTCAACCGGAAAGCATATTCATGAGACCCGGGAGTGGATCATTCGAAATTCACCCGTGCCCATCGGCACGGTTCCCATCTACCAGGCCCTGGAAAAGGTGGATGGCAGGGCGGAGGAGCTGAGTTGGGAGTTGTACAGGGATACCCTGATTGAGCAGGCAGAGCAGGGGGTCGATTATTTTACGATCCATGCCGGTGTGCGTTTGCCCTTTATACCGATGACGGCCGGACGGGTCACCGGCATCGTCTCCCGCGGCGGTTCGATCCTTGCCAAGTGGTGTCTGGCCCATCATCAGGAAAATTTTCTGTATACCCATTTTGAAGAGATATGCGCGATCATGAAGGCCTACGACGTTGCATTCTCCCTGGGGGACGGCTTACGTCCGGGTTCAATTGCTGACGCCAATGACGAGGCGCAGTTCGCGGAACTCACTACCCTGGGAGAATTGACCGGGATCGCCTGGCAACATGATGTGCAGGTGATGATCGAAGGTCCTGGCCACGTGCCGATGCAGTTGATAAGAGAGAATATGCAGCGGGAACTGGATGCGTGCAGCGAAGCGCCGTTCTATACGCTTGGTCCGTTAACCACGGATATCGCGCCGGGGTATGATCATATTACCTCGGCCATCGGTGCGGCCATGATAGGCTGGTACGGAACCGCCATGCTCTGTTATGTCACCCCGAAAGAGCACCTGGGTCTGCCCGACAAGGAGGATGTGAAAGAGGGCATCATCGCCTACAAGATCGCCGCCCATGCAGCGGATCTTGGCAAGGGCCACCCCGCCGCCCAGCTCCGGGATAATGCCATCTCCAAGGCGCGCTTCGAGTTTCGCTGGGAGGATCAGTTTAATCTGGGACTGGATCCCGATCGGGCCCGGGAATTTCACGATGCCACCTTGCCGAAGGAGGGGCATAAGAGCGCGCATTTCTGCTCTATGTGCGGTCCGAATTTCTGCTCCATGAAGATCACACAGGATGTACGGGATTATGCGGCACAGAAGGGAATCGAGGAGATGGATGAGGCTCTGGCAAAAGGCATGCAGGAAAAGGCGCAGGAGTTCAGAAAAACGGGTGGTGAAATCTACCCGAAGTATTGAGTACGTTTTTGACCGCAGGATAAAGTATTCAGGCGTCAGGATGCAATATAAAATAACGTGAGATCCCTCGGCTCACTGCGTTCGCTCGGGATGGCACATTTGTCGTTCCTCACGGATGTGAGGAATCTTTACTGTATTTGCCCCGGAACGATACGGATCTGCCATTCCCAATGAATATACGGGTTAAGTGTATGGCGATTAGCAACACTGGTTTAGAGCAGTTGATCCGATCATCTCCCGCTCCCCAAGCTGCTGCAATGCGTCTGGAACGTCTGTGTGCAGACAGGAAAACTCAACAGGGATTAAGTGCGCTGGATACGCCGCTGCTTAAAGACCTGGTTTCGATTATTGCAATTTCGAATTTTCTGTTTCATTTCATCTGCCGGCATCCATACGCCATCTCTCTGATTGGACAAATATCCTCACCCGAAGAGAGTCAGGTCGAGGCAATAACAGACATCAATGCACTCAGAATCTATAAATACGAAGAGCTGTTAAAGATCACCTGGATGGATGTCTCCGGGACCTGTGACTATGCAGAAGTGCTGGCGGCGCTGAGCCGGCTTGCGGTGACCATTGTAAGGCATGCGTTACGCCTGTCACTGAATGCCACTTCTTATGACATCGTCAGCAATTCCATGTGTGTCATGGGTTTGGGGAAACTGGGCGCCAATGAACTCAATTACAGTTCGGATATTGATCTGATCTTCATTTCAGCAGATCCGGATAACGGGGATGAGCATTTTCCTGCAACACATAGACTGTTGTCCGATAGTATCCGCGGCCTGAGCCGTATACTGGAAGAGAAAACGGAAGAAGGTTTCCTGTACCGGGTTGATCTGAAGCTGCGGCCATGGGGGCGCAGCGGCCCGCTTGTCATGTCGATTGACGATACCGAGATCTACTATGAGTCCAGTTCCGAATCATGGGAACGATTTGCCTGGTTACGCGCCAGGGTCATTGCCGGGTCAAAGGCCCTGGGATCAGAACTGTTGCAACGCATGCGGCCGTTTATCTTCATGCGCTCGCTGAGCACGGATGACCTGGGCCGTTTCCTGGAGATTAAAAAAGCGATGAGCGAGGCGAGGCAACGCCAGGCACATTGGAACGTAAAAGTCGGTGACGGGGGTATCCGGGATATTGAGTTTTTCGTGCAGATATTACAAATCGTTAACGCCGCCAGGCATAAGTCATTGCAAACAACCAATACCCTTGAAGCCATGGCCGGTTTGCTGTCGACCGGACTGATCACCGCCGAAGAGGAGCGGGAGATCTATCGAAGCTATCTCTTTTTACGGCGTCTGGAAAACCATTTGCAGATGTTCGATGAACAGCAGACCCATGATTTGCCGGATGAAAAAAACCAGCGGTTAATCCTTGCCCGTTCTCTGGGAGCGGCCGGGCACAGCAATGATGCTGTCCTTGATAATTTTGAAAAGGAGTTGTCCGCCCATCGATCAACGGCCCGGATGTATTTCGACCGGGTTTTGCCCGGTGAGAATTTATAAACCATGAATTCCGGTATTGCAATAGATGCCGCTTTGGCGTCGGCATGGCACACACAGTCCGCCTTATCCAGTTTGCAACGCTGGCTGGAGGTATGTGAACAGGAGGAGTGGGGGAGTGTCCCGGACAACCTGCCGCTGCTGGGAGGAGTGTTTGGCGCCAGTTGGTACTTTACCCGCTTTATCTTTTATCGAGGCAGGCAAACGGCCGGATTGATCGACAAGTCCGCCTTGTTTGACTGTAGCCTCAATGCAATCAATAAAGAACTGGCCGCCGCACTCGATGCCTCTGATCAGGAACAACAGCTCGAACAACTGAGGATCCTGAAGAATGAATCGATGCTGCAAATACTGGTTTGTTATCTGAATGGCCGTTTCGATCAGGCGGAGGCGGAACTGGCTCTGACCAACCTGGCCGAGGCAACATTGGACTGTGCCATGAGGATATTTGATCTATTTTCATCACCCCGTCACCGTATTGCGGCGCTGGGGATGGGCAGGATGGCCGGCAAAGAGATGATATTTGGATCGGATCTGGATCTTATTTTTCTGTACGAGCATGAGTCCGATGAAAGCTCTTTGCAACTATCAAAAAAAATCAGGCTGCTGTTGCGGCATCTCTCCTCGGCCGCTTCAGGGGGCACACTCTATGATGTTGATATGCGTTTGCGTCCTCATGGGACATCGGGCGCCTTGTTGACATCTGTTGACTCATTTCTGGAATATCACCGGCAGGAGCGTGAGATCTGGGAGCGGCAAATGATGACCCGCTGCCGCCCTGTAATCGACAAGGAGGGGATGGGACAAACGGCCTTGCAGGAGATAATGCCCTGTATTTACACGGAGTATGATGAAACACGCCTGCGCAATGAAGTCGTGTCGATGCGCAGGCGGGTACAGATGGAAAAAGGAAACCTGAGCGGAAAATTTGAGGTTAAACGGGGCCGGGGCGGACTCATGGATATCGACTTCATCACGCATTTTCTGCAGTTACGCCATGGTTGTTATGATCCGGCATTACAGACGGCCAGCACCAGGAGGGCGCTGGCCCTGCTGGCCGAAAAAACCGTTATTCCTGCCGATACGGCCGCATCACTGCTTGACGCCTATGATTTTTTGAAAAGGGTAGAGTCTTCTGTCCGCCTGTTTGACATGAAACCGATCAGTGATTTTTCAAAGGACCCGGCCGATCACCTCTTTTTGGCGAGAGCAATGGGTTTCCACGGAGATAATACGAACGGCTTTCTGGAAGCGTATCAGACTGTGGCGGAGTCAGTGCGGCATCACTTTGACGGGATCCTGGGTGAACCCGCTGGTTATAATGATGCTGATTAACGAAAACAGGAAAGCCGGCACCAGTTCATAAAGTTCGAATATCCCTCCCTGCAGCCGGCCCCAGATAATCACGGTAACGCTGCCGACGATAATTCCCGCTATGGCCCCGGTTTTTGTCATCTGTTTCCAGAACAGCGATAAAAGCAGTGCCGGACCAAAGGCCGCACCAAACCCGGCCCAGGCATAACTGACCAGATCCAGGACTTTTCGCTCCGGATTCAGGGCCAGGAGGGTGGCAATCACGGCGATGACGGTGACTGAGATGCGGCCGACGATCATCAGTTCGGTATCGCCGATGTCGCGTTTCAACAGGGTTTTGTAGAAGTCTTCCGTGATCGCCGAAGAGGCCACCAGCAGTTGTGAGTCCGCGGTGCTCATGATGGCGGCAAGGATGCCGGCCAGGCAGATCCCGGCAATAAAAGGATGGAAAATTATTTTCACCATCTCGATGAACACCTTTTCGCTGTCCGATCCGATCAGGGGATTGGCCAGAAAGAGGTTGCCGCTCAATCCGATGGATAATGCCGCACACAGGCACAGGGCGGACCATATCATGGCAATGCGCCGGGCATCGCTGATCAACGCCGTAGAACGTATCGCCATGAAACGTACAACGATATGCGGTTGTCCGAAATAGCCGAGGCCCCATCCCGTGAGAGAGGCCCAGGCGATAAAAGAGAGCGGTTTGCCGTCAGCCGATTGCAGGGGGCTGACGAGTGCGGGATTGTGTGCGTGAATAGCGATAAAGGCGACCTCTATGCCGCCGCTTCGCTGAAGTGCGGTGATGGCGACCAGCACCAGCGCCAAAGCCATCAACAGTCCCTGAAAGAGGTCTGTCCAGGATACCGCCAGAAATCCTCCAGTGGCGGTGTAGAGTAAAATCGCCAGTGCCCCGGCCACCACAGCCCAGTGATAGGGTAACCCAAAGACACTCTCGAACAATTTGCCGCCGGCCACGAGCCCTGAACTCGTATAAAACAGAAAAAATAACAGGATAAAGAGGGCGGTGATGAAACGCAGGAGGTGGCTATGGTCCTTGAATCTGTATTCGAAATATTCAGGCAGGGTGAGGGCATTGCCAACCGAGACACTTTGCTGACGCAGACGCGGGGCCACGAGTAACCAGTTCAGATAGGTCCCCAGGATCAAACCCAGGGCTATCCATCCCGCTTCCAGGCCGGCCAGGTAGGCGTAACCGGGCAGCCCCAGCAACAGCCAGCCGCTCATGTCTGATGCGCCCGCGCTCAGGGCGGTCGTCCAGCGGCCGAGCCGGCGCCCTCCCAATATATAGTCCGACAGGTTGCTCGTTTTCCGATAAGCGCTCCAACCGATATAGAAGAGCAGCAGAAAATAGATAACAAAGGTGATTGCAAGAAGAGTCCGATCAGCAGACATGGGGTCTGTACGTGATTATTCCATAACCGTTTCGCATGAAAAAAACAGTTGTTCGGGGACGTATTTCAGTATCTCGTCGCGGCAAAACCGTAGCATCTGCTCCTGTATAGGTTGTCTGTATGAAAACATCCCGGCTTTGTCTTCAAGCGGGGAGGCAAACAGGACTTCATCCGGATAAAGCCGGGTCATGGTCCGGAAGAAGGCCTTTGGTAAACGAAAACTGCCCATGCTTACGGAATGCAGCCTGCCGATATCAAGCTGTGTGAAAAGGGTACTGAATAGTTGCCGGTATTGATCGCGATATGTATCTTCATAAATAATCGGATCAAAACGCAGTCCCAAACGCCAGCCATGTGACTGCAACCGGCGCATGCATTCCAGCCGGCGTTCCGGATTGGGTGTTTTATGTTCCAGGGCAGCGGCGATACCGCCAGGAGTAAAGCTGTAGGCGATGATAACGTTATCCAACGGGTCCGTCGCAAGGAGAGAACGGATCTGGGTGCTTTTTGTTCGCAGTTCAAACCGGCATTGAGGATGACGTCTGAAGATTGGCAGAAAATTTTCCACAAATCCGGTGACCGGTTCAAGCGCCAGGCTATCGCAATCATAGCCGGAAAAGAAGTGGCATTCCTGACCGGGAAGTTCGAGTATTTTGGCCGTGATCGCCGCTGCAAACGTTTCGTAGTTGACAAATAAGACGTAATGGGCCGAACGGTACATCCCCTGCAGGAAACAGTACCGGCAGTCATAGATACAATTCAGCATATGAGAGAAATAGAAATTGTTTTCAGAGCCGATTCCATAACTGTCGGGCGCCTGCAGAATGAAATTGCTGAATTTTTCAGCAAGGATTAATGCCGGCCTGTGTTTCTGCAGGCGAAAATTTTGTGCCTTGCGGTTGAAGATTTCCGTATAACGCTTACAGGGGATGATCGTGGCGTTCGGAAACCGGGCGACGATTCCGGCGACCCTTGGATGGCGATCGACCGCCTCTTCTATGTAGATCGTCTCGAACACGGGGAATTACGCCTGTTTAAATATTATGGGGTTTTCATCAAGCGTCTGTTGTAATCGGGCCAGCACCTCCTCAGCACTTTTTGATTGAATCAACCTTCCTTGCAGAGCGGGGTTTCCGGGTCTGAGCACCTGCCATCGCCTCAACAACTGTTCCAGTATACCTTTCTGATAGCGGGTGAAGCGCCAGCGCCGCACGCATCCCTCATAGTCACGGGGAGTGGTGAGTGTCGTGTCCAGTTCTGCTGAGAGGGATCGTAACTGTCTGATCAGTTTTTCAATGGTCAGCGTATGCTCTGCAATCAAACCGCGCACAAAAGATTCCTGCAGGCGATCCGCCGGTGACTCGCGATTGTCCGAGATTATCTTAAGGCAGTGACACAGTTCGGCCGTTGCAAGACGGCAGGCACTGGCGTAAAACCCTGCACCCTCCATGTCAACCATCACAGTATTATAATCGGTGACCGGCTGGTCCAGTGTGCGCAACCCGCCAGACGATAATTCGGTTGCAAAGACGATTTGCGGATACCACACCGCTCCGCTGCCCGCATCCTCAACGCGGTTGGCCAGCACTGCCTGGCCGACCGGTAATATTCCGTGGCCCGCCACGCCGATGTTCAACCATACGTCTTGTTTTTTTGCGTCGAACAAGGTCATGGTATGCAGGGTCGCTGCTGCCGCCGCCACTTTTCCGACACCGCTGATTGTCAATGAGAGTTGCGACACTTCATTATAATAAGTGTTGAATAACGCCGCCTTACTGCAGTGGTCCAGTTTGAAACAGTCCAGCAAAGGCAGTGCTTCGCATTTCAGGGCGCAGACGATATGGATCATGTTGCAAAAATAGGCTCTTAAGCAGAATCTGTGGGTTAACAAGAAAGACTTTTGAATAAAAACTGAT
>JBHHYN010000061.1:0-15843 GCA_046757565.1 Gammaproteobacteria bacterium
GTTACTGTGCCTGCTTCCTTACCGACCAACATATGTTTTGGAGGAACAAAATTCAAGACAGCTTACATTACTCTTGGGGGATCGGGGAAACTTATCGCAATAGACTGGCCAAGGAAGGGATTGCCGTTAAATTATTCCGCCTGAATATTTTAAAAGGGAATATGGCCAGTAAAATCGGATGCGGAAATTATTCAAAAAACAAATTTATCGGGTTTGCGCCGGACCGGGGGACGTATCGTCGGACGCCCTTTACGGAGCTTGCCCAGGGCATAGCCCTGGACCTGCGATGCACGGGCGACAATAGTGAATTTCAATTGCCAACCACTCAGGACAATCAATAGTCCTGAAATTATTAAGGCGATCCCGGCAATATTGGCCATGGTTATCGCCAGTACGATCAGGATTGCGGGGATAATAGTACCCGCAAGCAACTGGGCGGTATGGATGTTTGCCAATATCCGCCGGGTCTTGCCAGGGGCATCCGATGCCGCCAATTTCCCGCGGTAATGGTTCCAGGCAAAGAGTCGCAAGGCTATGAATACCAGCAGCAGGTAATTTGCCCAGGCAGGGGCGCTATCAAGCAGCAGTGTCAATATGATGAATATGGCCGTACCCTCACTGAGGCCCGTGGCAATGATTAACGGCACAACCGCCGGTTCGCGCCAGGCGGGAATACCTTTTGATTCTTTCAGGATTCGTCCCTGGCAATAAAGAAAGAGAAGTCCACAGAGCCCGGCCAGGGCGATAACGCTTGCTAACTTAAACAGCACCCCAACGAGTGCCAGAGCGAACAGGACCAGCGCTATAAAAGCCTCACGCGTCATCCAGGACCTCTGTGGATGGAAATAAACGTGCAGGAAGCGCAATGGGCGGCCAATTTCCAGCCATACCAGGAACAGTCCCAGCCCGACAAAGGCGAGTGCGGACAGGCCGATGAGCATGTTCGGGGTAGCCGGGTAGTAGGCCAGGGCAGTCATAAACATCAAGGAACTGCCGGTACCACCGAACATGAAATTGCCGGCAGCGCGCCAGTCCCAGTTGACTTGTAAGATGCTGCCGAATCTAGTCACTTTCCAACTCCTCCGGTAACTCTTTGTCCCACAGGTAATAAAACCCGGGCTCTGTTTCCAGTTCCGCGTGCATTTGGAACCAGCTGTTTTCAGCCAGCAACTCGGAGACGTTGCTGTGTTCATCTTCGATATCGCCAAAGCTGAGGGCATCGGCGATACAGGCGTTCACACAACCGGGGGTCGCGTCGGGATCCACCCCGGGTGTCAAGCCCTGCTCCAGGCCCGCATCGACTCGGTCCGAGCAGAACGTACATTTCTGCGCCACACCGAGACGCCTTTCATCAAAGCGTTTCTCCTCGCTTTCCATCGGTGTGTCGCCGTAGGCAAACTCGGCTTTGTCCACCTTGTAACGCGCCTGGTAGGGACAGGCGACGGTACAATAGCTGCAGCCAATACAGAGATCATAATCAATGGTGACGATACCGTCATCCCGTTGTCCTGTCGCCGTACTGGGGCAGACATGCATGCAGGGTGGGTCCGCGCAGTGCTGACAGCCTACCGGCATAAACAAGCGTTCCACATCGGGGTATTCGCCCCATTCAATATCAATCACCTTGCGCCACTGTACGCCGGGCGGGGTCGCATTGGTGTGTTTACAGGCAACGGTACAGGTTTGGCACCCCACACAGCGGTTCAGGTCCGCCACCATGACATAACGGGTCATCAGGCAGCCCCCACAGCTTTAACATAAACCTTTGTTCCATCAACACTGGAACCACCGCCGTCGAGCAGATCCATGTTCATCGGCACCATTCTGTTCAGACCCGGCCGCTTCAGGTCTTTCGCATAGGGTGTCTTCCATTGCCCGAACTGTGCGATCATTACCACAACATCCGGGCGGACTCCCTGACGCAGGCGCGCGATTCCACGGGTAGAAGCGACCGGTGAAGTGACCTCAATGAGGTCACCGTCACTGATACCCAGTTCAGTCGCCTTACCGGTATTAATAATAATGCCGTCATGGCCAAAAACATTATCGGAGGCCTCTCTCATCATTTGGAGGCCCACATTGGCCCCCCAGGCATACTGCATACTGCGGGCGGTCAGTAACCAGAACGGATAGTCCGCCGCCTTGACGTCATAATTACGTTCCAGTATTTCATCCCAGAGTTTGTTCAAATCTTTCCATTCCGGGAGTGCTTCGTATTCTTTCAGCTGCCTGTCCCACCAGTTGACCCCGGTTTCATGCAGGCGGTTGGAGAGTTCCTGGCCCATCCTCAAGACCCGTTCCTGATAGGGCAGTTCAAAACGCAGCCCCATATCGACCAGTTTTGGATAGAGGTACCAGTTCAGACGCGAGAAAGGCCGGGTTTTATAGCCATGTTCCCTGAACCAATCCAGATCCAGGACCTCTTTGCCCCCGGTCAGGTCCGCACTGGCTGCCTTGCAAACGGCATCCCAAACCTCTTCTTGAGAATGTTCCCTGGCGGGATCCAGGGAAAAATCGTATCCGTCCCCCTGTAGAGGGACGCCACAGACGCCAACATTGATCATTTCGTTGTACGTCTCCAGCAGATCGGTACGGCGGGCCAGTTCGTTGGCAATCCAGCTGAAGTCCTTCGCTTCACCACGTGGCGGTACTACGGCCTGACGCAGCGCCCATCCTTCCGATTCCCAGTGGTTTTCAAAGTAGTGGGTGCCGCCAATGCGAAGCAGTTGGTCGCTTTCCATATCCATCGCCTCCGGCAGCAGGATATCGGCAAAGTGGTTGGTTTCATCCAGGGTGTAGACGAATGAGAGAATGAATGGAAAATCCGCCATCGCCTCCTCCATTTTGGCCGTCTCGGAGAAGGATATGGCCGGGTTACACTTGTAGGTAATCCACACATCCGGAGGGTTTGGCTTGGGCCAGCTCTCAGCGCCCCGGCCCTGCAACCGCAACCAGCTAAGTGTGGTGGAGCCGAACAACTGGGCGCCCATGTGACTACCGGTCATGGGCGTCAGGCTGTCCTGGGCGTGGCGATTCTCCGGGTGCGCATTCCACTCCTCCTTGCTGGTGGGTCCATAGGGACTCTGCATAAATCCGTCTTCACCCGGGGTGACCGTCAACATGCGGTCCCAATCCGTATCACCGGAGAGGTGTATGGTACTGCCGAGCATGCCGCCCGGGACTTCCAGCGCCCCGACCAGCATCTGCATGACGGCACGGGCCCAGACACATTCATAACCTCCCCAGCCGTTATTAATTGATTTGCCCAACATGACGGTAACGGGCCGGAATGGAAGAGTCCGGCCATCGACTTCGATGGTCTCGCCGATGTGTGTGTGGGCCATAAACTCATTGGTAATGCGGCGGATGGTATCCGCAGGGACATCGGAGATCCCGGCGGACCATTCGGGCGTGCTGTCAGCAACGTGATGTTTTAATTTATCGAAAGCGGTATCGGCTGTAATGGACGGATGGTTCCAGGTTTCATTGTCCGCGCCGATCTCAACGGCGCCATCCAGCGTAAACGGTCCCGTCAGGGCAGGGTCACAATCGGGTGTATCGAAGGGTACCGGCCGGTTGCTTTTACTGTCCCAAAGCAGGGGTTTTTTCGAATCCGGGTCGCGTAGATAGTAACCATTCGGACCGATCAGATAGGGTGAGGCCGTGTGTTGCTTCAGAAAGGAGACATCGAGTTTTTCCAGCGGCGTTTCATGCAGCAGGATATGCAGCATAGAGAACAACACGGCGGAATCCGACTTGACCTTAATCGGTATCCATTTGGTTGAACTGGCGCCGGTCACCGACAGGTGCGGTTCGAACTGGATGCGCTTCATGCCGCGGACCCGGGCATCGGCATGACGGCGTACCCCGGTGACCCCCCCCGAGGCATCGATATTATTGCCAAAGGAGATAAGGTATTCACAAAGGGGCGTATCAGACAGGACGGTAAAAGCACGGTGCCAGAGTTCGCTGAAAACGTGTTCACTGTGATAACACTTGACGGTTCCGCCCGCCCCCAGGCTCTGATCAACCGGTCCCCAGGCCGCCAGGAAGGCCGGGAAACTACCCATGTATTTGTAGGGTGTGGCGGCGCCACCGGTGGTAAAGGCCAGACGCGGGTTGCCGTTTTCGTCGGTCAGACCGTTTTCGCGGATAGCGTTCAGTTTTTCGGCAACGATATCCAGTGCATCTTCCCAGGTCGTTTCCACCCAGCCCGGGTCTTCGTCCCGGCCCTTACGTGGATTGGTGCGTTTCATGGGTTTGAGAATACGGTCCGGATTGTAGAGTTTCTGCACCAGTCCGTAAGGTTTGACGCAGACCTTGCCATCAGCCGGGTGCTCGCCCTTCAGGTCAAAATTGGGTTCAACCTTGGTGGCAACACCGTCAACGACTTCAACAGTGAGTATGTCCGGTCCGTTGACGCATTGATAACAGTAGGTGGAGACTTTTTTTCGCCTGGATTCAGTCTGCGCATGCATCTGGTATTACCCCGTTATTGTCTAAATAGAGTCCGGTAAGAGTGGCAATTGCATCAATAGAGATCTATATGAAATTTTGGTCCTTGGGTTCATTCAATATAATTATATATGGGTTATACCCCTATTTTGATATTTTTTTAGGTAAAGATTAATGAAATTTAACAACACTAATAACACTACAGCCTGTAAGGATAAAAATTAAGGTTTTTTTATTACTAACGTAAGTCAAAGTTGCTCTAAAAGTCTACCCACCAACCACTGCCGTCACCTCGATTTCGACCATAAATTCGGGCAGGGCGAGTGACTGCACCCCTAACAAAGTATTAGCTGGAAGGTTGTCCTCATCGAAGAATGCCTTCAATGCCCCGGTGATAATTTCCAGTTTCTCCGGATTGTAGTCAACCACATATATAGTGGCCCGCACGACATCTTTCGGGGTGGCGCCGCCCGCCGCCAAGGCAAGACGGACATTTTCCAGTGATTGCTGCATTTGTCTGGCCAGGTCGCCTTCGCCAATAAATTTCATATCTTTGTCCCATGACGTTTGCCCGGCGCAGTGGACATATCTGTTTCCCTCTGAAGTAACGATCTGCGCAAATCCGAACTGACTGCTCGGGAAAAGTGTATCGGGTTGTATTGATTTTCTGGGCATGCTTGCACTCTCCAATAAATTAATCAGGCTGTAAGAAGGAGCGAGCTAAATTTTGGCTTCAAGACGCTGGTCATGGGTATGGAAAAACATTATTAAAATGCATGAAGACGTCAGCTTGCCTCTTTCTGCTGCTATTGTATACAATAAGCCATTGCAACTCTTATTTTAAAATTATAATATTTACATATAAACTTTAGCACGTTTCCACCTTACTGCAGGATGGATGGTTGTTCGCCTTTCCGTCACAGGTGTTACACAGGGGCTAAGGTTGTGGATACCACTAGATTTCCATAGTTAGGGGGGAGTATCGATGAGTAATAATATCTCACTATTTAGCCTGGCCGCTGCTGACCGTAACCAGGTGGTAAATTCCGTCCAATGGTTATTGGCGTTATTTCTGTTCAGCCTCACGGCGGAGGTCCTGGCCCAGGGCAATGTCCTGGAGGAGATAACTGTTACCGCCCAGAAACGTGAGGAGAATATCCAGGATGTCGGTATCGCAGTCAGCGCCTTCAGCGGTGAACAGATGCATGAACTGGGTATTCAGAATAGTTTTGATATTGCCGCCTTTACCCCGGGCGTGCATATCAGTGGCAACCTCGCGGGGCAAAACACCCAGTTCACCATACGTGGTGTCACCCAGAATGATTTTAACGATATTGTTGAGGCCCCTATCTCCGTTTACCTTGACGATGGCTATTTCGCCGTTGCCCAGGCCCAGACCTTCGCTGTCTTCGACATCGAACGCTCGGAGATCCTGAAGGGCCCTCAGGGGACATTGTTCGGCCGTAACGCCACCGGCGGCGCAGTCAACTACTTCAGCCGCAAACCAACCTTTGACAAGGTCGATGGCTATGTGGATGTCACCTATGGTCGATTCGATACCGCCGCCGATGCCAATCAGTACCGTGTTGAAGCAGCGGTGGGTGGTCCATTGACCGATAAGCTCGCAGGCCGTGTCGCCATTATGTACGACAATCATGACGGTTATCTGCAAAATGATTATCCCGGCAGACAGGGTCTTATTAATGGTCAGAGCTTCTTCACAGGATCCGGCAGTGATTCCCCCGGTCCCGGTGCCGGGGCCGACATGGGTGACGACGATACCTTTGCCGGGCGTGGCACCCTGCTTCTTGAACCCAATGATGATCTCTCCATCACTGTATCGGTGAACGGCGCGACCAGCAATCTGGCTACCGGTCCCTACCAGTCCATTGCGACCATTGGTGTTTTCGATGGCGTAGGAGGCGTTGGCGAGTTGACCAATGTCATCAATGCTGCCCCCACTGAGACCCGGGAGGGTATCGCAGCGGACGGTTCCGATTTTGGCTCGGATCAAGCCAACACGGGCACCTTCATGAATATTGCTCCTCGGCCGGTCCCTGGCGGGGATTTTTTCGGCTACCTGGACCCTGACGGGAGTGATTTTACCACCTCGGGGGATTTTGCCTTCAAGAACCAGGGTTCGACTGATGCCTGGGGGGTCAACGGGCATATCGTCTGGGACCTGAGCGACAGCACCACCCTGACCCTGGTTTCAGATTATAAGAATTTTCGAAAAAAGTTATTTATCGATGTCGATTCCGCGCCGGTCAACCAACTGGCCAACTATTCCGGTGTTGATGCAAACACCTTTACCCAGGAGATTCGCCTGAACGGTGAGACGGATCGTAGCCGTTGGGTCGCGGGGTTTTACTATCTCCACATCTTTAGTGATTCCGACAACGGCCTGAAGGGGCCGGTGAACAGTCTGCCCGTACTCTTCACCCCAGGCTTCTTTCCCACCTCAGGCGTGGATATCGGTATCGATGCGCGGCTTAAGACGAATTCCTTCTCTCTGTTCGGCCAGGGTGAATGGGACTTCACAGATAATTTAACCTTTATTCTCGGCGCACGCATAATCCAGGAAGAGAAGCGTTACAAAATGCAACAAAATTTCTACGCAAGTGTCAGTCCGAAACAGTTCCATCAGGGTACGCCGTTCTTCAGTCCCCGGACCGCCGCCGGCTTACCCACAACATTTCGGGGAAACCTCTCCAAGACCCTGTGGTCGGGTAAGGTTGGGATTAACTGGACCCCGACCGATGACCTGCTTCTGTATGCTAGTGTCAACCGTGGCGTCAAGGCCGGCAGCTTCAATGCCCCACTCCCCGGCGGATTACCGATTCCTGACAGTCTCATCCCGTATGACGAAGAGGTCCTGGTCAGTTATGAAGCCGGTTTTAAGTCAACCTGGTTCAATGGTACTACCAGGTTTAACGGCACAGCGTTTTATTACGATTACTCGGACTATCAGGCCTTTCTGTTCACCGGTGTCGGTGGTGTGGTTGTGAATGCCGATCAGACGAATGTCGGTGTCGAATTTGAAATCCAGACTTCGCCGATAGAGGGTCTGGACGTGATGTTCAATGCCGCCTGGTACGACGCGACGGTTGAAGATGTACCGCTGCGGATTGGTTCACCACTGCCACCACGGGATGTGGATCCGACCTATGCGCCGGAGGTGCAGACATCGGCGCTCGTCCGCTACGCCTGGCCGATGTTCAACGGCCAGATGTCCGTACAAACGAATATCAGCTACACGGATTCATTCTTCTATAATCTGCGTAACTTCGATGCGGATAAATTCGATGCCTCTGTTATGGTCAATACCCGCCTGGCCTGGACGAGTCCGGATGAACATTGGGAGGCCGCATTCAAGGTGAATAATGTGACCGACGAACGTGAAGGCATCCAGGGTTTCGATCTTGCAACGCTGTGCGGTTGTAACGAAGTCTCTTACCGGGCCCCGCGCTGGTATGGTCTCAATGTAAAATATTCGTACTAGGGGGCTGTCCGCTACGTTAAATCAGGCACATTCACCGTTACCTGGATTGAAAGCGCATTGCCTGTCTTGGTTTTGGGCAATGCGTTTTTTTAAGATTCATGGTTCAGGGAAGAGGGCATCATCCTGAAGTATCTCCGGATCCGGGTAAGCCTTCTTGGAATGGCTTAGGCCCAGCTCAAGCAGCATTTCGCATAACTTATAAGCGACCACACCGGGATTGATCACGGGAACGGGTAGTCTCTTGCTCAGATAGTGGTGTGATTGGTGCATGGTAGTTGAACCGAGCACAATCACATCGGCACCGTCCTCCTCAATAGCCCTGGTAGCCTCTGCCTCAAGCTTGCCGAAAACAATTTCTTCCTTGCCTTCCAGTAGTTCCTGGACATCCGGACGGGTATTGATATGCCGCATCGAAGCAAGTTGCTTTTCTAAACCGTAATCATTTAATACCTTTTTATAAAGTGGAAACCAGGCTTCCCACATAGTCAGGATCGAAAACGTGTGCCCCAAGGTACAGGCGATATGGAAAGAAGCCTGGCCAGGGCCAATTACGGGGATATTAAGACGAGAACGTAGTGCAGCCATACCGGAATCACTGACGGAATTGATGCATATAGCATCGAAACCCTGTTCCTCTGCCTTCAGACCAGCTTCTATAACAATACTTTCCATGATGTACATATCGTAATAGCTATTTGCCAGTGTCATCAATCGATTAGAGCCGACAAATTCAACGGAAAACTCCGGCCGGATATAAACTTCAGGGATTTGTGTTTCAATTAATGCCCTGGTCTGGTCATTCAGCGGCACGGGAAAAATGACTTTTATACGATAATTCATCATTTGGCTCCTGATATTAAAGGTATGGCCTGAATCTGATAAATCAGTATTCTATTGAAATTCTATTAAAATGATAAATAATAGCCAGCAATTTGAATTATTGCTGTCAACTAATCGAGTCTACAGATATTAGCGGATTCCTAAGATAAGAGGTATATATGCCGCAACGAATAATCCCCAAAATAAATAATTGGTTATTGTCAATCAGGACTTTTTTGCAATACTTAAAGAAAATCACGGATTAAGGAGAATAGCCGTCCAGGAAAAATATTCTGATTCAGGACTAAGTTATGGGTTTACGCATTGGTGTCGATGTTGGTGGTACGTTTACCGATTTTCTCATTACCGATGATGAGGGAAACGCGGAAGTCATTAAGACTTCGACCACACCGAATGATCCCTCAATCGGATTCTTCCGTGGGCTGGATAAGGCGGCAAAACTGAGAAAATTGACTGTTGATGCCCTTTTACGTGAAGTGGATACGATTGTTCACGGCACCACGATCACGACTAATGCCACCCTGACAGGCAGTGGCGCAACAACAGGATTTATTACTACCAAAGGGTTTCGTGATGTTCTGAATATGCGCCGTGGTTTAAAAGAAAGGCAATTTGAAAAATACGCACCGCCACCGGCGTTGGTACCAAGGCATCGGATAGTGGTGGTGGAGGAGCGTATTACGGTGAACGGTGAGATAATGACCCCGTTAAAAGAAGAGGACGTCCACACTGCGGCACGTAATCTGAGAGAGCAAAATGTCGAGGCCGTTGCGGTATCGTTCCTGTGGTCTTTTCGTAATCCGATACATGAGCAACGGGTCCGGGAAATTCTCGATGAAGAATTACCGGGCGTATATGTATCCTTGTCCACGGAAATCCTGCCGCAGATCCGTGTATATGAGCGAAACAGTACGACTGTGCTTAATGCCTATGTGGGACCTGTTCTGACACGTTATTTGAGCCGGCTTGAGGACGAACTCTCAAAACGCGAATTTGCCGGCACATTATTAATTATGCAATCAAACGGTGGTGTCATGTCACCACAAGTCGCGCAACGATTTGCTTCCAATACTTTGTTATCGGGACCGGCCGGTGCACCGATGGCAGGTATATTCTATGGAAACACCCACGGCTTTCGTAATGTCATCACGGTAGACATGGGCGGTACATCTTTTGACGTGGCCCTTGTGAAAGACGCCGAGCCTACGGTGACTACTGAAGGTCAGATCGGCGAACATCGTATCGCGTCATCGATTCTTGATATACATACTATTGGAGCTGGGGGCGGGTCTATTGCCTGGATCGACAGCGGTGGCTTGTTGGCAGTTGGTCCTCACAGCGCTGGCGCCGAACCTGGTCCGGCCTGTTACGGACGCGGTGGTAACCAGCCGACAGTGACCGATGCTCAATACGTATTGGGTTATCTTGATCCCGAGTTTTTCGAAGAGGGAGAATTGCAGTTTGATGGTGACGCAGCGCGCTCGGTTTTTAAGGAAAACATTACAGCGTCACTGGGTATGGATCTTGTTGAAGCCGCAAACGGAATATATCAACTTGTTAATAACAATATGGCCTCCGCTCTGGAAGTTGTTTCGGTACAGCGTGGTTATGATCCGCGTGAATTTGTGCTGGTCGTGGCAGGTGGCGCCGGCCCTATCCATGCAGCATCTATTGCACGGGAACTCGAAATTCCATTGATTCTAATACCTCGTGAATCTTCGGTTTTTTGTGCAGCAGGTATGTTGATATCTGATCTCAAGCACGATTACGTGCGTACCTACGCGTGTGATCTCGATCAGGTAGATTTAGATGAAATAAATGGTCATTACAAGGGAATGGCAAGCGCTGCCATGGAAACGCTCAAAGCGGAAGGTGTGTCCGCAGATCAGATTGAGATTAAATATACAGCTGATCTTCGATATGTCGGACAATTCAATGAAGTGGAGGTGATCGCGCCCGGTGGTGGCGAGATCAGGCAGGAACACCTGGCGATAATGGGTGATGCTTTTCATGATCGGCATGATGTTTTGTACGGTTATTCCATGCACGGTGCACAAATGGAATTGATTAATTTGCGCATCACGGCAAGAGGCAAGACTGAAAAACCCAAACAAGAGAAGCATACATATGCGGGAGAAGAAACCAGTGTTGCGTCATTAGGGCAACGGCAGGCATATTTCGGTGAAGCATTTATTGAAGTACCCGTCTATGACGGTCTGAAGTTTGAGTATGGCAACAAGGTGATCGGTCCGGCAATTATAGTTCAGCCGACAACAACGATTGTTGTTCCGCCGGACTTTGATCTTTTATGTGATGAATACAACAATTATCTTATGTACCCTAAAGATAAAGACATCGATGAATTATACAAGTCATTACAGTGAGGTAAATATATATGGATGCCGAAGTCACTGAATCAAAAATCGATCCCATACGGGTATCCGTCATCGGTAACCGGCTCGATGCAATCAGCAAAGAAATCGGTCTGACCATGCTCAGGACCTCCCGATCACCGATCTTTTCGGAAGCAAGGGACTTTGTGACCGGCATCTTCGATAGTGAAATACGACTGGTGGCACAGACTGCCTATATTCCAGTGCTGATGGGAGCCTTGCCCTATGCAGTCAAGAGTATTGCTGAATCCTTTGCCGGAGACATTGAGGAAGGCGATGTGTTTATACTCAATGATCCGTACCGGGGAAATAACCATCCTCCCGATATTACCATTGCCAGGCCGGTATTTTTCAAAGGTGAAATTCAATTCTGGTCGGTATGCAAGGGACATCATGCCGATGTTGGCGGAGGTGGTGTGGCAGGTTACAACCCCGGGGCCCAAAGTATCTGGGAAGAGTGTATTCGAATCCCTCCCGCAAAACTCTATATGGCAGGGAAACCAAACAAGGCATTGTGGGACACGATACTGATTAATGTGCATTTACCGTTCCTTGTAGAAGGGGACCTGCATTGTCAGGTCGGTGCGTGTACCATCGGAGAACGTAGTTTATTGGCATTGTTGGAAAAATACGGGGAGAACACCGTAAACGATGCCATCAACGTGATCTTTGATGCCTCCGAGAGACAGATGCGTGCAGTCATTCGTGAGGTGCCTAGGGGAAATTACAAGGCTGAGCGCTTAATTGATCATGATGGTATCAATAAGGATCAAATGATCGCGGTCCGGGTTTCTTTGGATGTAGATGACGAAGATATTACCTTTGATTTCAGTGCAAGCGATCAACAGGCAGCGGGCTATGTTAACAGCACATTACCAAATACCGTATCGTCGGCATTCCTTGCCTTGTTTACCTCTATCGGTTCTGAGGTCCGATTCAATGAAGGGGCATTAAGGGCATTACATGTGATAGCTCCCGAAGGCAGCGTGGTAAATGCTGCTGAACCGGCGCCGGTTACCGGCTGTACTATCGCTTCTGCACAAGCCATTATCGAGGCCGTGTGGCTGGCATTGGCTCAGCCTGTACCGGATAAAGTGGATGCCTGCTGGGCACGCTGGTGTGCACCGGCCAGTATGGGATTCAATCCACGTACCGGCAGGCCCTTTGGAGATATTCATTTCATGTGTAAAGGTGGCGGCGGTGCCTCGAAGGGCCTGGATGGCTGGGACCATCTTGGTACTGTAGTTTGCGCCGGTGGATTACGTGCACCGGATCCGGAACTGCATGAACTGGTGAACCCCTATACGGTACTGCAGTATGAATTTTGGCCGGATAGCGCCGGCGCGGGGGAATGGCGTGGCGGTATGGGAACGATCTATCGTTGGCAAGTTGAAGCTGATGATATTGCCGTTGCAAATTTCGGTGGTGGTAACCGGGAACAGACCGTGCCCTTTGGACTCGAAGGAGGCAAGGCCGCTCCGCCGCACCAGCTATACCTTAAACAAAAGGGTGAAGTAATCAAAGTCGATGCCGAGAGTTTTTATTCCTATGACACGGGTGACATATTTGAGATATACGAAAGCGGTGGTGGTGGTTACGGTAATCCAAAGAATCGTCAGATTGACAGGGTGTGTAATGATGTCATTGATGGCCTCGTATCCGCAGACAAAGCTCGCGAAGAGTATGGTGTCGTTATTGACCCGGTTTCGTTTGAAGTAGACGAAGCAGCGACTCGTGATCTCCGGTGGAACCGTGACGATGGCTGAGAAAAAAACAAAAACAGAAGGGATCCGCGACACCGAAGAGCAGATCCTGGAAACCTCATCCGGCATCAATATAGAAGAGTTATATGGTCTTTCTGATATTGAGGGTTTGGATTACGCACAGGACCTGGGTAATCCAGGCGAATACCCGTTTACCCGTGGCCCTTATTCAGGCATGTACCGCAAACGCATCTGGACGCGCCGTTTCCAGGTTGGATTTGGTTCTCCCCAGGAAAGCAATGAACGAATAAAGTACCTCTATGAAAATGGTGCTAATGGATTTGTTATAACGATCGATTTGCCAACCTCTTATGGGTTTGACTCAGATGATCCCATAGCAGAAGGGGAAGTCGGGGTGACAGGTATGGCAATAAGTACGCTGGAAGACATGCAGGCCCTGTATGATGGCTTTGGTCCTGATTCAGTCTCCTATGCATTGTCGATCCGTCCCCCTGTTTCTTCGGTAACGCTGGCAATGCTGGCCTGTGTCGCCGAACAAAAAGATGTGCCGCTCGATAAAGTCATTGGCACCCAGCAAAATGATCCGTTCTACCAAATGAGCGGAGGACCTTTACAGACAATAACCCGGTTCTTTCCTCTAGACGGCACACTGCGTCTATGCATAGATAACATTGAATTTATTACCAACAACATGCCACGACTTAACTGGATGGTGACAAACGGATATAACCTGAGGGAGACGGGCGTAAATGCAATCGAAGATGGCGCCTTCACGTTGGGACATGCATTTGACATCTTTCGTTTGGCGAAGGAACGCGGACTGGATGTCAATACCTTCCCAAGACGCGCTTCATTCTTTTTGTCATGTTCGATTGATTTTTTTGAAGAGATTGCAAAGTTTCGCGCCATGCGCCGATTATATGCCAGGACCATGCGAGAAGATTTTGCTGTGACTGATCCACACAGTTGCCGCATGCGCTTCTCAGTACAATCCGCAGGTAATACGCTCACTACTCAACAACCACGGAACAATATCATTCGTGCGGGCATTGAAGCCCTGGCTGCTGTGTTCGGGGGCGCGCAATCTATTCATCTCTGTTCCTATGACGAGGGACATGGATTACCGACTGAAGAATCATCACGAATGGCCTTACGCACGCAACAGATCATAGCTTATGAAAGTGGCGTAACCAAAACCAGTGACCCCCTGGGTGGTTCCTATTATGTCGAGAATCTGACGAATCGATTGGAAAATGAAATCAGGAAAAAGTTGAAGGAGATAGATAAGCTCGGCGGTATGGCAAAAGCAATTCAGGATGGCTGGCTGGAAGAACAAATCAACGCTGCACGATACCGGAATCAGTGTGAACTCGATAATGGCAAGCGCTCTCTCATCGGTGTTAACAGATACACCATGTCTCGGGAAGAAGAAGTTCCCATCAAGGTACACAAGATCCGGGCAGATGAATGGGGAGAAAAACGGTCTGATTACTTGCGCAAATACCGGACTGAACGCGACCAGCAAAAGTGGAACGATGCCATGGCACAACTTGATACAGCCTGGAAAAGCGGGGACAACATGGTGCCTGTAATTATGAATGCGTTGAAGAACAAGGTGACAATGGGTGAGATCCATGAAGCCATGCGCCAGGCACAAAACTGGTCATTCAGATGATGGATTTTCAACACAGAGACACAGAGTACACGGAGGAACAAAAAATATATTTTGTTAAATGGACTAACCCGCAGCAAGCTGGCGGGGTATTAACAACGTCATGCCGGATTCATTCCGGCATCCAGTCAAATCGTGCACCGCTGGAACTTGTCCCGTACTTGACACGGGAGCGGACATTGTCTTACTGGGCAATGATTGTTCCTACAATCATATTGCATTCCCACCATCCATGGCGGTCATTCCTGCTACCGGCTCGTAGGCCGGCACAAACTTCGCAGGAATGACATCAACGCAGCAAGCTGAGGGGAATTAAACCCAAAGAGATTAAAAATCTCCGTGTACTCCGCGGTTTTATGTGTTTTATATGAATGTAGAAAATTGGTGAATAAAGCAAGTGCGTGAACATAAAAGAATCTTATTGGCCAAAATGGGTCTTGATTGTCATGACACCGGAATTATTACGGTTGCGCAACAATTACGGGAAAGTGGTTTCGAAGTGATCTACCTTGGATTACATAATACCGCGGATAAAGTAATCAAAGCAGCAATTGAAGAAGATGTTGATGTCATTGGTATTAGTTTTCTGTCCGGTCAGCATATGACGCAGATAAAACAGTTATCCAATGCAATGAAAAAAGAGGAATTTGAAAGTCCTGTTATATGTGGTGGTATCATCCCCGATGACGATGCGATCGCGTTAAAGGAAATGGGCGTTTCAGAAATATTCAAACCCGGAACATTGACAGAGGAGATATTAGATAAGGTTAATAGAGCTATAGAAAGCAAAGCAACCAAAAACTGTTAAAACACAGGACAAAATCGAGGGGACAGACCACGGTTTTATTGCAATATAAGATTCCTGAATTAATCGTGGTTTGTTTTTCCGAAATAAGATACAAGGGACACTGATAACTTAAACAGAGCTAGCCCGCATATTGCACGAGTACGCTGAAAATCTGGCTAAAACAGTTGTCTGGCAACGATTTCATCGTTTCCTGCGAAAGTACAGTTTGTGCCGGGCCTATCGCTTTGCGATCCCTCAAGCTTCCGCTCCTGCTTACGCCCCTTACCTACGTCCTGTAGGTAACTTGTTCTGATGCGTTTTGAGCGGCAGATAATTGCTCCTGCATATTCTGCACTCCCATCATCCATGATGGTCGCACATGCTCCCCACCAGACGACTCCAGGGATGGAGTCGATAGAGCGACGCACGACTGCATGGATGCAGGACGACTCCATGGAAGGAGGACGACC
>JBHHYN010000062.1:0-15790 GCA_046757565.1 Gammaproteobacteria bacterium
AATGACGGGCTACTGTTTATATATCAACCCACAGATTCTGCTGAAGACCCTTATCTTTTAACATGGAACAAAATCATCGCATCGCCATTACCGGAATCGGCTGTGTGTTCCCCGACGCAAGTGGCCCGCAACAATTCTGGACGAATATCCTGGCGGGAAGAGACTCCGCCCGCGAGCCGCCCGAGGGGCGCTGGATACTCTCCGTCGATGATGCCTACAGTGCAAACCCCGCAGCAGACAAAGTCTACTCCAGGCACGCCTGCTTTATCGATGTGTGTTCACTCGATACGGACGGCCTGGCCATCGCACAAGAGTTTCTTGAAACTCTTGACCCGTTGTTTCATTTGCTGCTGCATGCGGGCAAGCAGGCATGGCATGACGCCAATATCGTCAAGCTCAACCCGGAACGGGTCGGTATTATTATTGGCAACATCGTCCTGCCGACTGAAACATCATCCGATATAGCCGGGGAGATCCTGTTACCGCTCTTTGAATCGCAACTCTCTACAAAAACCAGGACCACAGCTACAACCAACCTGATTAACCGTTACGCCGCGGGATTGCCTGCGGGCATTCTGGCAAAAGCCCTGCAACTGGGAGGCGGCAGCTATACACTGGATGCCGCCTGCGCCTCGTCCCTGTATGCATTGAAATACGCCATCGATGAACTGCAAACCGGCCGCACCGACGCCATGCTCTGCGGAGGTCTGTCACGGCCCGATAGCCTGTATACCCAGATGGGGTTTTCTTCCCTGCGCGCTATCTCTGCATCCGGCAGGTGTTCGCCGTTTGACCATAAGGCGGACGGCCTGGTTGTGGGGGAAGGTTGCGGGGTGCTCCTGCTGAAACGGCTGGAAGACGCACTGGCTGATGGCGATCACATCTATGCCACCATCGCCGGAATCGGACTCTCCAATGATATCGGCGGCAATCTCATGTCGCCGGATTCCGAAGGGCAACTACGCGCCATGCGTACGGCCTACACACTGGCGGGCTGGCAACCTGAATCCGTAGAGCTTATCGAATGCCACGGTACCGGTACGCCTGTGGGAGACAAGGTGGAATTCAACAGTTTGCGGACCCTATGGGGCGACAGGCCCGGCAGCGGCCGGCACTGCGTAATCGGTTCGGTTAAAAGCAACATTGGTCATCTGTTAACGGCAGCGGGATCGGCCGGGTTAATAAAGGTTTTGATGTCATTCCAGCACAAGACCCTGCCGCCAACGGCCAATTTTGAAGCGGCCGCCGCAGGTATCGATCTGAATGCCACGCCCTTCACCGTACTGAGTGAAGCGCGGGCATGGGAGCAACTGGATCCCGATCAACCGCGCCGCGCCGCGGTCAGCGCCTTCGGCTTCGGCGGCATCAATGGCCATGTATTGCTGGAAGAGTGGAACGGCGATACCGGGCGTACAGCGGACGCAGCTTACTCATTCTACGCCCCGAAAAAGAAGTCCCCGCCAGCCATCGCCATTATCGGCATGGATGCCTGTTTCGGTCCCTGGAATTCGTTAACACGCTTTCAGCACCGTGTCCTCGGCGGTGTTGACGACACGCGTCCGTCGGTGCCTGATAACTGGTGGGGTGTTGAGAATAGAACAGACATCAAGGGTTACTTTATCGACAAGGTTGATATCCCCTTGAACCGATTTCGCATACCGCCAACTGAATTAAAGGAGATGCTGCCACAACAGCTGCTGATGCTACAGGTGGCTGCTAACGCCATCGATGATGCCGGACTGGATCCGGGCCGAAACGGGGTCTGGCTGAATACCGGTGTCTATATCGGCATCGGTCTGGACCTTAATGCCACCAACTTCCATCTGCGCTGGTCCCTGTTAAACAAGGCGCGGCAATGGAACGAGGAGCTTGGTCTTAACCTGAGTGACGATCAACTGCATGAGTGGATACTCGGTTTACGCGATGCAGCCGGTCCATCCCTAACCGCCAACCGCACCATGGGCGCCCTGGGCGGGATTGTTGCCAGCCGCGTGGCACGCTCGTTTAATATGGGTGGGCCCAGTTTCACCGTTGCCAGTGAAGAGTCTTCAGGCCTGTGCGCGCTGCAGGCCGGTGTCCGCGCCCTGCAACAGGGGGAGCTGGACCTGGCCATCGCCGGCGCTGTTGACCTTGCCGGTGACGTCCGCGCGGCCCTGGGCCAGGAAGGGTCACGCGGTCACCTGGTGGACGGCAGTATACATACTGCCTCTGAAAATACCGCCGGCGCGATCCTTGGCGAGGGCGCCGCTGCACTGGTACTCAAACGCCATGATGAAGCCCTGCGTGACGGGGATCGCATCTATGCGACGGTCCGTGGCGTGGGGTGCACCTCAGGGGGAGAGGACGGTCAAACCGGCCCCTCTGCAGACAGCTGCCTCAGAGCCATGCAAAAAGCGTGTGAAGAGGCGGCGACGCAAGCGGATTCCATTGGCTATATCGAAATCCATGGCAGTGGTTATGACGGAGAAGACGCATCGGAGTCAGCGGCGCTGTCAGAACTGTTCCACGGTAGCGATCGCGCCATTCCCTGCGCCATGGGCAGTGTTAAGGCGGACATCGGTCATGCCGGGGCCGCCGCAGGCATGGCCGCCGTGGCCAAGACGGCGTTGTGTCTCTACCACGAGATCATTCCTCCCTTGCGCGGTATGCAAGGTGTGGCGGTACGGCTGCAGGCGCTGGAAGATGTATTGTTTACCCCGCAAGCGTCCCAGTACTGGTTGCGCAATCGTGCACAGGGGCCGCGCCGCGCCATGGTGGGGGCGATGGGCATCGACGGTAGCTGTATGCAGGCGCTCCTTGAGGGTGTAGAACAGAGTGAAGAGACGCCGCACCGGCTGCAGCCGCTGGGCCACGACCGCGAGACGCTGTTTTCAATCGGGGCGAATACACCGGCGGCCCTGCTTCAGGAAATCGAGAAACTGCATACCTCCATCAACGAGTCACCCGATAGCGACATCCACGTCCTCAGCCGTCAATGGTGGCGGCAGGGACAAGCCAGTGGAAAGGCGGCCCTTGCCTTGACCGTTATCGCAGGGGCAGCACGGCAACTTGAAGATCTGCTTGTCCAGGCAAAACAGCTTGTGGGAGATAACCGGGCCGCTGCCGATAACAACATCTTTTATAACCCCGATCCCTTGGGCGCGAACGCTAAACTAGCGTGGCTTTTTCCCGGATCCGGCAATCATTACCCCGGCATGGGCCGCGCACTCAGCTGCCGCTGGCCCGAGGTGTTACGCCGCCTGGATCGCGAAAACCGGTACCTGGCTGCACAGTTCGCCAATACCCGATTCTGGAGCAACACCAGGCTGGACAACCTGGTTCACAGGGACTTTATCTTCGGCCAGGTCTGGTGTGGCGCCATGGTCAGTGATGTGGTGGCCGGCTTCGGGCTGAAACCGCAGGCGATTATTGGTCACTGCCTGGGAGAATCGGCCGGTCTGTTTGCCACGCGGACCTGGGCCGATCGGGACGGGATGCTGCATCGGATGCTGGCAACGACACTGTTTGATGAAGAACTGGGCGGACCATGCCGGGCGGCGCGCCGTTACTGGGGCCTCTCAGACGATGAATCCGTAGACTGGCAACTGGGTGTGATCGAGTGCCCGGCCGATATCGTAAAGGCCGCACTGCAGGGACACAACCGCGTCTATCTGCTCATCATCAACACCCCGAACGAATGTGTCATTGGTGGCAACCGTGATGCCGTGCAGGAGATAGTCAGCGATCTTCACTGCAACTTCCATCCCCTTGAAGGGGTGACCACCGTTCATTGTGAAGTGGTAAAACCGGTGTCAAAAGCCTACCGTGATCTGCATCTGTTCGATACCACGCCACCACCGGGCGTTACCTTTTATAGCGGTGTGCGGGGTAGCGCCTATGCGGTGGACCGGGACAGCGCCGCCGACTCGATCCTGGGACAGGCGCTGCAACCTTTTGACTACATGCGCGTCATCGATGCGGCCTATGAGGATGGCATCAGGGTCTTCATCGAGATGGGCCCCGGCGCATCATGTTGCCGTATGGTCGATCAAATCCTGGGAGATAGGCCACACATTGCCAGGGCCGTTTGCACTCGCGGGGAGAATGAGACCGTAACCCTGCTCCGCAGCATGGCACAGTTAAACACAGAGCGGATCGATCTGGATCTCTCACCGTTGTACCAACTGGACGCGGCCGATGTGCGGGGGTCAGCCGGCCAGGCTGTGATTAGCGTGGCGGTTGGCCGCCGGTCATTGAAAATCCCTGTGCCACAATCCGTGGTACAGGGAGATCGTAAAAATAAAAAGTTAACGGAGATGCATAAAACAGCGGAGGTTATCACACACCCGGTTATTACAGCGCCCTCCGATCCAATGACGCAGATCATCGAACAGATGGCTGCGACTGAAGTAGCAAAGACCGGGGCCCAGGAGCTGTTTCTGCGTGTTGCCAATGGAATAAGCGGCACCTTGTCCGAGGCATTAGCCACGCAAATGAGCCTGTTGCAGTCGCTGCCTGAACCGGTGCAGCACGAAACGCCCTTCAACGGGGACGCGGTAACCGGCAGGGAACCAGGAACCGATGACAGTCGCCCCGCCTTTGACAGGGATCTCTGTATGGAGTTTGCCGTAGGCTCCATTGCCCGGGTACTGGGAACGGAATTCACACGCATAGACACCCTTCCAACCCGCGTGCGCCTGCCGGATGAACCGTTGATGCTGGTGGATCGCATACTTGAAGTAGATGCCACACCCTGTTCCATGACGACCGGAAGGGTGGTTACCGAGCATGATGTCCTCCCGGGGACATGGTATCTCGACGCCGGCCGAATCCCTACCTGTATCGCCGTGGAGGCGGGCCAGGCGGATCTGTTCCTGTGCGGTTATCTGGGCATCGATTTCCAGACGGAGGGTCTGGCAGTATATCGCCTGCTGGATGCAGAGATTACCTTCCACGGGCCTCTGCCTGCAGCCGGGGATACCATTCATTACGATATCCGCATTGATCACTTTTTCAGACTGGGAGAGACCTGGTTGTTCCGCTTCGGTTTCGAGGGCACGGTTGCGGGACAGCCGTTACTCACTATGCGTAACGGTTGCGCCGGGTTTTTCACCCGGCCCGAGTTGGCGGCCGGCAAAGGTATCGTGCAGACGGGATTGCAACACCAACCTGCCCAGGGAAAGAAACCGCACGACTGGCTTGAACTGGTGCCGATGCAACGGGAATCATATGGCGTTGAGCAGGTCGATGCCTTGCGCGCGGGCAGACTGGCGGACTGTTTTGGTAGGGCGTTTGCCGGATTGCCGTTAACTCATCCCACCACCCTGCCGGGCGGGAGAATGACACTGGTACAACGCGTTCTCGATCTCGATCCCGCCGGCGGCCGTTTTGGACTGGGGAGCATCACCGCCGAGGCGGACATTCACCCGGACGACTGGTTCCTCACCTGCCACTTCGTCGATGACCGGGTAATGCCCGGGACACTGATGTATGAGTGCTGCCTGCATACCCTGCGCATCTACCTGCTGCGCATGGGCTGGATTGGCGGTGTGAATGAAGTCGTTTACGAACCCCTGCCCGGTATAAACAGTCAGCTCAAATGCCGGGGTCAGGTTATCGAGACTACGGCCAAGGTGCGGTATGAGATCGCCTTGAAGGAGTTGGGTTATACCGGCACGGAGCAGACGCCCTACGTGCTGGCGGACGCACTCATGTACGCCGATGGCCGTCCCATCGTACAAATGGTCAATATGTCATTATGCCTCAACGGCCTGACACGTGAGCGGGTAGAGTCGATCTGGCGAGGCCGGCATGCAGGAGAATCCGATCGGCATGCCGCCATCTTCGATCGGGAATCGATCCTCGCCTTTGCCATCGGCAATCCATCCCGGGCATTCGGCGATCGCTACCGGATATTCGACAGGGAACGCATTATTGCCCGGTTGCCCGGGCCACCGTATCAGTTTCTGGACCGTATCGTATCTATAAGGGAATGCGAACAATGGCACCTCGCGGCCGGGGGTGTTATTGAGGCGGAGTATGATGTGCCTGGGGATGCTTGGTACTTCCATGAAAACCGGCAGGCAGCGATGCCATTTTCAGTTTTGCTGGAAGTCGCATTGCAACCCTGCGGCTGGCTGGCGGCCTATCTCGGCTCTGCGCTTTGCAGTGACACGGATCTCTCCTTCCGCAATCTGGGTGGTACGGCAACCCAGTCTTTGCCGGTAGTGCCGGCTACCGGCACCCTGACCACGACCATCAGCATCACAAAGGTCTCTCATTCCGGCGGCATGATCATCCAGCACTACGACTACCGGATCCGGAGCAAAAAAGGAACCGTCTACAAGGGGGATACCTATTTTGGTTTTTTTACAAAGCAGGCCCTGTCCAGACAGGTAGGTATTCAGGAAGCCTCGCCTTATGAACCGGACGCCCTGGAAAATTCCCGGGGCAGGCGATTCACTTATCCGTCCCAAGCCCCCTACCCAGGGGAGATGCTGCGCATGATTGACCGGGTTGAACTGTTTGACCCGGAAGGGGGGCCAGCCGGCCTGGGTTTCATCCGGGGCAGTGCCGATGTTAATCCTGCCGCCTGGTTTTTCAAGGCGCATTTTTATCAGGATCCGGTGTGGCCGGGTTCCCTGGGGCTGGAATCGATGATTCAATTATTGAAGGTCATTGCCTGTTACCACTGGGGCCATGAACTTGAGAGTAATAGACTACACTTTGAGTCCATGGCCCCGGACCAGATGCATAGCTGGATCTATCGGGGCCAGATCATCCCGGGTGACAAGCGGGTTAGCGTGCAGGCCGTCATTACCGCCCTGGAAAAGCGTCAGAGATTGCTCCGGGCAAACGGATTTTTGACCGTGGATGGCAGAATTATCTATCAGATGACTGATTTTACACTTAGAATGGCGGAATAATGCATTACAAGCGCGTACACATGGAATCCATCGGTTACGAATTACCACCGGAAGTGGTGACATCGGACGATCTCGAGTTACGTTTGATGCCCATGTATGACGTACTCCACATCGCACCCGGTCAACTTGAGGCATTGACCGGCATCACTGAACGGCGTTGGTGGGAAGGGGGCCATTCCCTCTCCGACGGCGCTGCCGTCGCAGCCCGGAAAGCGATACAGCAATCCAATGTGCAGCCGCAGTATATAGAGGCGCTCATCTACACCGGGGTATGCCGGGAGAACTACGAACCGGCGACGGCCTGTGCCGTGGCCGCCCGGTTAGGCATCAGCCCTGACGCCTATGTCTATGATATCTCCAATGCCTGCCTGGGCGTGTTGAACGGCATCATCGACATCGCCAACCGCATCGAACTAAAGCAGATCCGGGCCGGGATGGTGGTCTCCTGTGAATCAGCACGGGAGATCGTGGAGATCATGATCCAGCGCATGCTGGAAGAAAAAACCATGGATCGGTTTACCAGTTCGCTGGCCACCCTGACCGGAGGTTCGGGCGCAGCGGCCGTGTTGTTGACCGACGGTTCTTTCGAAAACAGCCACGCCCACAAGCTGATTGGCGAAGCCACCCAGGCCGCCCCGGAGCATCACCGCCTGTGCCGCTGGGGCGTCACCCTGACCCCCGTAGAACTGGGAAAACTGATGTTCTCCCCGGACAAACTCCTGGCCACGATTGATGAGGTCATGAAACCGGAGGCCCTGCCGGCCGCCATGAAAGAACTTATGACCAGCGACAAGCTGCCGCCCGCCATCGCCAATATCATGCCTTCCGAGACCCTGCCCGCCGCCTTGACAGAGTTTATGGCCACCGATTCAGTCGCCGTATTGAAACACGGCGCAAAGCTGGGTGTGCGTACCTGGGGCGCCTTCCTGAAAAAGATGGGCTGGGCCAGGCACCAGGTCGATAAGGTCATCTGCCACCAGGTCGGTGAAGGTCACCGTGATACCATACTGAAAGAGCTGGGGATTGCCCCGGAGAAAGATTTCAGCACCTATAAATACCTTGGCAACATCGGCACGGTGTCCCTGCCGCTGACTGCAGCCATCGCCGAGCAGCGCCATTTTCTGAAGGCCGGTGATCGGGTCGGTTTCCTCGGCATCGGCAGCGGTCTCAACTGCCTGATGATTGGATGGGAGTGGTAACCGTTGTGTGCAGTCTCTTGCATTGATTGTAACGGGTCACATCTTATAGCGTAACCGGCTCCAGGTGATACAATTCGCCTTCCCCGAGACCAATCTTTTACTGACGGAAGCGGATACATCTGCAGCATTGTCTGATCGTCCCATGTCTTTTCCCGACTTCCCGTTTAGCAGTCGCTTTGCCACGGTCAATGGCCGGCAAATGCACTACCTGGATGAAGGACCGTCCCGGGCGACAACGGTTGTGATGTTGCACGGTAATCCCACCTGGTCGTTTTACTTTCGTAAAGTCGGTTCCTGCCGCTGTATTGTCCCCGATCATATAGGCATGGGCCTCTCCGAGAAACCGGCAGGGAACAGTTACCGCCACACCCTGTCGCGTCGGGTGGATGACCTGGAGGAGCTGCTGGAGCAATTAGCTGTTAAACAGGGCATTACCCTGATCCTGCATGATTGGGGGGGGATGATAGGAATGGCCTATGCCATCCGTTATCCCGACCGTATTAAACGCCTGGTCATCATGAATACCACCGCCTTTCATCTGGAAGGGATGAAACCCCTTCCCTGGCAACTCATCCTTGCCCGGATACCCCTGATTGGCGCGACGTTAGTTCAGGGGTTCAATGCCTTCTGCCGGGGAGCGGTGAGACGGTGCGTCACCCGTGAACCGATGGCCGCCGAGACCCGCAAGGCTTATCTGGCCCCATACGATTCATGGCGCCACCGCCTCGCTGTATTGCGCTTCGTTCAGGACATTCCCCTGCATCCGGGCGATCCCGCTTATGATACGGTAAGTAAAGTTGAGGCGGGGCTTGGTCAATTCAGACAGGTACCCATGCTGATCTGCTGGGGGCTGCAGGACTTTGTCTTTGATGAGCCTTTCCTGGCCGAATGGATCGAGCGTTTCCCCCATGCGGAGGTACGCCGTTTTAACGGTGCGGGCCATTACGTCCTGGAAGATGCGGCGGACGAGATCGTGCCACTTGTGAAACAGTTTCTTGATAAACACCCGGTGGAATAATTGTCACAAAATATGGACCCGGCCAATATAGCATCACACCTGCCTATTATGGCCAGACAGCAACCGGATGCCCTCGCCATTATCGTACCCCATGAACGTGACCCGGGCGGCAGCGGTTGTGCCCGCTATACCTACAAACAACTGGACCAGGAAAGCGACCGTATTGCCGGGGGACTGCGCCGAATAGGCATAGACAAAGGCACGCGCACAGTCTTGATGATCCAGCCCGGGCTGGACTTTTTTGCCCTGGTGTTCGCCCTGTTCAAAGTGGGCGCCGTACTGGTCGCCATTGATCCGGGCATGGGTATAAAAAACCTGGGCAAGTGTCTGGCAGAAGCGGGTCCAGCCGCCTTTATCGGCAATCGGAGCGCTCATTTGATCCGTTGGCTGTTCCGCTGGGGGCATACAACCCTTCGTACTCATGTTCTGGTTGCCAAAGGTCCGGCACTGGGTCTGGGTAAATTCAACATAAACCGGATCCGGCGCCTCGGTGCTGAACACAATAAAACGCCGACAACAGAGACAAAACCCGATGACGTCGCCGCGATACTTTTTACCAGCGGCAGCACCGGTTTACCAAAAGGGGTCGTCTATACCCATGCCAACTTCAATGCGCAGGTGCAGGCCCTGCGCACCGAATACGACATACAACCGGGAGAGATCGATGTATCGACCTTTCCCCTGTTCGCCCTGTATGCCCCGGCGCTGGGCATGACCTCGATCATCCCCGACATGGATTTTACCCGGCCCGGGCACGTCGTCCCCCGCAACATCATTGAACCGATTCGGCGATACGAGGCCACGACGATGTTCGGCTCGCCGGCCTTGCTGGACCGGGTCGGGCGCTGGGGTGCCAAAAACAAGATAAAATTGCCTTCGTTAAGACGCGTACTCTCCGCCGGCGCCCCGGTTTCTGCCCGGTCACTGGAGCAATTCAGCTCTCTGTTAGGGCCGGATGTACAGATCTTCACCCCCTACGGGGCAACGGAATGCCTGCCGGTCTGCTCCATTGGCAGCGATGAGGTGCTCAACGAAACCCGGATCAAGACCGGCCAGGGGGGGGGCATCTGCGTGGGTCATCCCGTCGAAGAGATGCAAGTGCGGATCATCCGTATCAGTGACAAACCAATCCCCGCCTGGCACGATGATCTGCTGGAGGAGACCAATGTGATCGGCGAGATCGTGGTACAGGGACCACAGGTGACAGAAAAATATTTTAACAGGCAGGAGGCAACGGATCTGGCAAAGATCCCTGTAGCCGATGGTAGTTTTTACCATCGCATGGGTGATGTCGGTTATCTGGACGACAAAGGCCGACTCTGGTTTTGCGGACGCAAGAGTCAGCGCCTGCGAACCACCGATTGCACCCTGTTCACCATTCCTTGTGAGGGCGTCTTCAATAAGCACCCGATAGTCTTGCGTTCCGCCCTGGTTGGTATTACAGAAAATACGACAACCAGGCCGGTATTGTGTGTAGAACTGGAAGCAGATTCCAAAAACGCCGATCCGGATCAAATCAGTAATGAGCTGTTCGAGATTGGCGCTGCTTATGCCCACACGGCCGTTATCAAAGATATTCTTTTCCATCCGGGGTTTCCGGTGGATATCCGTCATAATGCGAAAATAGGTCGTGAGGCACTTGGCATATGGGCGGCGAAACAACTGCAATGAAGGCGCTGATAACGGGGGGAGGCGGTTTTCTCGGTGGCGCCATAGTGCGGGCGTTGCTGGAGCGGGGTGACAGCGTCAATACTCTGCAGCGGGGACACTACCCGGAATTGCAAAGACCAGGCATCACCGTCTATCGTAGCGATATAACAGACAAGGATACAGTAATCAATGCCGGCAAAGGCTGCGATGTGGTCTTTCACGTCGCCGCCAAGACAGGTGTCTGGGGACGCTACCGGGACTACTACCAAACCAATGTCATAGGCACAGAAGGCATTATCGAGGCGTGTCTGAAAAACGGAAGCAAACGACTGGTCTATACCAGTTCCCCCAGTGTGGTATTCCATGGCGGGGACGAAGAAAACATCAATGAATCGGCGCCCTATCCACAACGCTATCTCAATCACTACCAAGCCACCAAGGCGCAGGCTGAACGCAAAGTGCTTGCCGCCAATTGCAAGGAACTGGCAACCGTCGCGCTGCGGCCGCATCTGATCTGGGGACCGGGCGATCCACACTTGATCCCGCGGATTATCGACCGCGCCAGGAGCGGCAGACTCCGATTGGTGAACACCCGAAGCAAACGGGTGGATTCGACCTATCTCGATAATGCGGTATCGGCGCACCTGCTTGCGGCCGATGTCCTGCATCCCGGGTCACACTGCTCGGGCAAGGCCTATTTCATCAGCAATAGCGAGCCTATTCCCATGACAGAACTTGTCAACCGTATCCTTGCCGCGGCCAATATGCCGCCCAATTCGAAGACCGTATCCCCGCATGTTCTATATTTCGCCGGTGCTGTATCAGAAATCATTTATAAACTATTTGCCATCCAACACGAACCCATGATGACCCGTTTTATCGCCAGACAACTTACCTGTTCACACTGGTATGACCTCACTGCGGCCAGGCGCGATTTTGGCTACAATCCACAAATCAGTATCGAGGAGGGGATGCGCCGCCTTGCACAAGCCTTGAATGACTGCCATGACCCAAGCCTGGAAAAATCCTCCGTCTGATCTGGAATTGTCCCGCGGCTTTGTCGATATCTGGCGAACGAAACTGGATTTGCCAAAACAGGAGATTGCCGCTTATTTATCCCTCCTTTCCCCGGATGAGGTCAAGCGAGCCAGTTGCTTTAAAGTCAAGAGAAAATACCGCGAATACGTCATCACGCGAGGACTGTTAAGACGGGTGCTGGGAGATACGCTAAGGGCGGATCCCAAAGGCTTTCTATTCGAATACGCTGAACATGAGAAACCCTTTTTGAAGGAGGACTGGGGCGGAGGTGCCGTCAGCTTCAACGTCAGCCACTCCCATAATCAGGCAGTGATCGCCGTCACGCTGGATCGAACCATAGGTATCGATATTGAAAAAATCCGGCAAAATGTAGACTTCAATAAACTTGCCAATCGTTTTTTTTCCGTAAAAGAATTCAAATCACTTAAACGCTTTCAGGAGCAACATCTGCCAAGGGCCTTTTTTGCATGCTGGACACGCAAGGAAGCATTTGTGAAGGCGTTGGGAGACGGCATCTCGTTCGGCCTGAGCGAGTTTTCCGTGTCAGTCGATCCTGATGAAGAGAATGTGACGCTCTCCACCCACTGGGACCCGGGCGAGGCGCGTAAATGGACGCTGGTGAATATTAAAACGGACACGGACTACATTGCAGCATGTGCTTTTGAAGGCGGGAAATTCGAGATTCGATATTGGGAATAATCAATGACGACTTGGCGTCGATCATCACAGCGTATTTATTCGCGAATAACAACAGACCAATCAGTCCGAGTGATTTCTAGATCCTGGTCTCATTGCCCCTGTCTTTGATATCGCCCAGATCATGCAGCAATTTTGCAGTTAACGCCCTTGCCTGCATGAGTTCGTTTTCGTTCAATACCCTGGCGATGGCATCCCGTTTCTGGGCGCCATACAGTTCGTGCCTTTCGGCGGCGACAGAATACCATGCGAAAGCCCGGACCTTGTCAACCCTTCGCCCAAGTCCCTCTTCATTGAACAAACCCAGGTAGACCGCAGCCTCCCGGTCTCCTCCTTCTGCGGCCGTATAAAACCACATGTACGCCGTTCCGTAATCCCTGGCTACTCCTTCACCGATCTCATACATGATGCCCAGATTATATTGAGCAAACACACTCCCGTTCTCGGCCGCCCGGCGGTACCAGCGCACCGCCTCTTCAGAGTTTTGTTCGACCGCGTAGCCATTATCATAGTAATAACCGATATTGGCCTGAGCAGATGCATTGCCTCTATTCGCAAGTTCCTTGAAGATTTCAAACGCGGCAGGGTAGTCCTTATTAACGTGGAGTTTGAGTGCTGTATTCAGATCGTTTTCAGCAACAGCATTATGCAAAACAAATACAAAAAACAGTGCAGTGATCAACCGTTTCATAATAATCTCCTCTTTAGCAGAGTCACCAGAGTGACCAGATGGTCATTCTCTGTCGCCTGCGCACGGTCTCCGGACAGCGTTTTCATCAATTCTCTATTATCTTCACGGTGGTGTCGACACTTTTTATCACAACCCCGTTAGAGAGGCTCTGAATAATTACATCCTTAACTCCATTACACCACATCCATGTGGCACCACCCCTGCCCGGAATGATTAGAGCCCGGTAAAATGGAGAAACATTCAAACGGTTCTAACGCTGTCCCTTTATAATGTCCAAGGGCCGTGTGATCAGGCGGCCCTTGTCCTATTTCGTTTCAATCACTGACAGAATGTTGCGCAGATTTTTCATAACCAAATGCGCGCAAAACACCTGCTATGTTAATCATCATCTAATCCTCCCAAGTAACAGTGAACCATGTCCTGACCTTACATAGCCAGAGAACCCTTTTCTAACCCGTATTGAACTTTATGTGCCCCATATGTTTCTGAAGATGCGAGACCTTGCAACTCTGAAGCGGTGTATTATTAACCGTTCAGGTCAGGCTTGAAAGCGTGCAAAAAGCAAGAGATAACCACAAATACCAAATACTTTTCAGGCACGGCTGATTACTGCCGATTTCTGTAAGGAGCCGTTTTCGACATGTCGAAATTGAACACCTCGCTTACCAGTATCTCTGGCTCCATACAGGTGATACTAGTCAATTCATCCTGACACGTATCATTATCGCTGAGGTATTGTACAAATGAGTCTGCTGCGCCTTTGTCTGCAAAACAGACACTCCAAATATGTGCGTAATCAGGATTTGATTCTTCTGTAATACCGTGTAAACACCGATCTTGCTCAATCGCGACAACCTCGTATTTGCTTGCCATATCGTTGTTAAGCAGTTGCCCTGTCAGGGACACAAAATTATCCGGGGAGATGCCATGAACATAAGGCCACATGATTCGAACTCGATATAACAGTTTAAAACCTACTGGGTCATTGACAATAACAGAGCGCTCGACTTTTGCCGCAACAAACATAGGGGAAATAGTAGTGTAGTTCTGTTCATCATTACGTATAGCCATAGCCTCCGGGTGACGGGTAGTAAAGAACCGGCGGAATTCAATCATGCTTTCCTCACTATCAAAATATACAAGAGAGATACAGGCATGAGGAATGTTTTTGTCATGATGCGCGACAGGCCTATCAACATCGCACTGATTGATATCGCTATGCCGCATGGAAGTACCAATAACCAGGGGTAAATGGTTATTCATATAATAGTCCCAGTCGAATCGGGACAACGGTTCATTACGATAAATAATGGATATTCGATACATGGGATTGATTCTGGACGATCCCTTTATTTACAGGACTTGTCTGCAGATAACGAACCGGGTAAGTGTGTGAAGTGAGAACTGATCCCATGATCCTGGTCGCAAAGCGCATTGGCCGCCGGCTGCTGCGCCTTGGCGCCTTGTTATCCTGCCGCTCTCTTTTTAACCACCAAGTCAACATCACAATTTAGTATATGGAGGAGCGTAATCAGTTGATTCATGGATTTGCGCGTATTGGCAGGATCCAGTAAACGATAAAGCTGTGGCACCGACGTATTAAGCCGCTTAGCTACTTGGCGGCGACTTAGCGCACTATTCTTAATACGTCGCTGAGCTTCCACAGATAATTTGTAAATAAGCAGTTCCGCTAGATACTTCGGATCCTCGTGATATTCGAGCACCTGTTCAATGTGAACAGAACCTTCCTTTCCAGACTCCAGGATATAAGTGAAGGCTTCGTTTCCCATCTCTTTATCCACGAAGACTTCATCAATACGATCATCAGTACTTGGTTGAGGTTCGGTTTCCGAATAGGGGAACGAGTAGATCACGCCAGAACGGATAGTCACAGAAAACTCACGTTTCCGGTTATGTGATGTAACAGTTCGAATTTTCATAATTTGCCTTCACTCTCTAATTCTTCAATGAGTTGCAATAGCCTCCGGCTAGCCTTTCCCTCCATAGGCTGCCAACTCTGCAGATCCCATTTCACCACTAATTTGGAATTGCGATAAACATGAACATGCCGAGGAGAATGGTCACCTTTCCATGTCAAGAAGACGTAGTTTCCACTGCGCTGCTTTCCCATTCGTTAATGTTACCACATAAGGTAACATATGCAAGTTATTTCAGGCAGCATAACGATTTGGTTAAATTACGCCTGTAACATAGCGATAATAGGATCGTTGTTAAATTGCATCAAAAACCAGTTCATTAAAGAGGGGAAAAATGCGAATTACGTATAATTGGACTTATGTCAAACAGATCGTTGCCACACTATTGGTATTACTGACTACGCCGACAACAGCATTCGCTGAAAGCAAATTCCTATCCCTTATCAGGGAGGGCGCGAAGATTGAGAAACTGCTTATCGACCAGGGGGCGGACGATGAGTTTCTGCAGGACCAGCTGTACCCGCAGCATCTAAGTGATGCCTGTGAAACGCAGGGCATACCGATCACCTTTCGGATGCAGGATGGCTATGACCATAGCTATTATTTTAGGGTCTTCAGCAGAATCTGTGGGTTGATATATAAACAGTAGCCCGTCA
>JBHHYN010000063.1:0-15731 GCA_046757565.1 Gammaproteobacteria bacterium
CCAATCGTTCCCACATTGACATGCGGCTTCGTTCGTTCGAATTTTTCCTTGGACACGGTTCTACACCTCGTTCTGATGTTGTATTAGTTTTTAGTTATAATCCCGTCTGCGATATTCGGTGGGACCGGGTTATATCTTGAGAATTCCATTGTATAGGTTGCGCGTCCCTGTGTTGCCGAGCGGAGATCGGTGGCATAACCAAACATCTCAGCCAGCGGGACTTCCGCCCTGATAATTTTCCCCGCCGCTGAATTCTCCGTACCATGCAACATACCCCGGCGTCTGTTCAGATCACCGGTAACCGCCCCCAGATAGTCATCTGGCGACACGATTTCAACCTTCATAAGCGGCTCCAGAAGGACCGGATTGCCCTGCTTCACACCCTCCTTGAAACCCATGGAACCGGCAATTTTAAAGGCCATTTCGCTTGAGTCAACCTCATGATAGGAGCCATCGTATAAGGTGACCTTGACATCGACGATTGGATACCCGGCAAGTACCCCGTTTGCCATCTGTTCCTGTATACCCTTGTCCACCGCCGGTATATATTCTTTCGGCACCACTCCGCCGGTTATTTCATTGATAAATTCGTATCCGCTTCCCAGCTCCCGGGGTTCAATCCTGAAAACCACATGGCCATACTGGCCGCGGCCGCCTGTCTGGCGGACAAATTTCCCCTCCGCCTTGCCGATCGGTTTACGGATGGTTTCACGATAGGCGACCTGCGGTTTGCCAATATTGGCCTCAACGTTAAATTCACGCTTCATCCGGTCAACGATGATCTCAAGGTGCAGCTCACCCATGCCGGATATGATTGTCTGGCTGGATTCCTCATCGGTATGCACCCTGAAAGAGGGATCTTCCCGTGCAAGTTTGCCAAGTGCGAGGCCCATCTTCTCCTGATCCGGCTTTGTCCTGGGTTCCACCGCCACGGAAATGACTGGATCAGGAAATTCCATCCGTTCCAGTGTAATCTGATTTTTGGGATCGCACAGGGTATCTCCGGTGGTAACATCTTTTAAACCGATGGCAGCGGCAATATCCCCGGCACGGACCTCCTTGATCTCTTCCCGGCTGTTGGCATGCATCTGTAGAATACGGCCAATACGCTCTTTTTTACCCTTGACCGAATTGTAGACCGTATCACCCGACTTCAACACACCGGAATAGACACGGAAAAAAGTCAATGATCCGACGAACGGATCCGTGGCAATCTTGAAGGCAAGTGCTGCAAAGGGTTCATCATCTGAAGGTTGTCGCTCGGCTTCTGTTTCACCCACATCGTCAATTATGCCCTTAATGGCCGGTACTTCGCTTGGAGCAGGCAGATAATCAATGATGGCATCCAACATGGATTGCACGCCCTTGTTTTTAAAGGCCGAACCACACAGTGCCGGAACAATTTCATTGGAGAGTGTCCGCATACGCAAGCCCCGCTTGATGTCCGCCTCCCCAAGATCACCCTCATCCAGGTAGGATTCCATCAACGCTTCTGTGGCCTCAGCAGCCACTTCCACCATCTCTTGTCTCAAAGTTTTGCACTGTGCAAGCATCTCATCAGGTATGGCCCGTTCTTCAAAACTCATCCCTACAGTGGCATCGTCCCAGTAGATCGCCTTCATTTTGATAAGGTCTATAACCCCCTGAAATTTGTCTTCCGCCCCGATCGGTAACTGGAGCGGTACGGCTACGCCGCCAAGCCTTTCTCCGATCTGTTCAACCACCCGCAAAAAATCGGCGCCGGCGCGATCCATCTTGTTGATAAATGCAAGTCTGGGAACGTTATATTTATTGGCCTGGCGCCAGACAGTCTCCGACTGGGGCTCAACCCCGCCTACGGCACAAAAGACCGCGCAGGCGCCATCCAGTACCCGCAAGGAACGTTCTACTTCAATAGTAAAATCGACATGCCCCGGGGTATCGATGATATTGATGCGATGCTCGTGATACTGGCCCGCCATGCCTTTCCAGAAACAGGTGGTCGCTGCGGAGGTGATGGTAATCCCACGCTCCTGTTCCTGTTCCATCCAGTCCATGACGGCTGCGCCATCATGCACTTCACCAATCTTGTGAGAGACGCCCGTATAATAAAGTATACGCTCCGTTGTGGTCGTTTTTCCGGCATCGATATGGGCCATAATACCGATATTGCGATAGTGTTCTACAGGGGTTGAGCGTGCCACGTCTATGTATCCTCCAAACGCCCACCTATTACCAGCGGTAGTGGGAGAATGCCTTGTTGGCTTCAGCCATTTTATGGGTATCTTCCCGTTTTTTAATGGCCGTTCCCCGGTTCTCCGAAGCATCCAACAGTTCGCCAGCCAGCCGCAGGCCCATGTTTTTTTCACTGCGGCGCTTGGCGGCATCGACCAACCAGCGTATAGCCAGGGTCATACTACGACCCGACCGCACTTCGATTGGGATCTGATAGGTAGCACCACCCACGCGCCGTGACTTCACTTCAACGATGGGACGGACATTTTCCAGTGCCTTACCAAATACTTCCATGGAATCGCCTTTACTCTTTTCACCAATTGTATTTAGGGCGCCATAGACAATCTTTTCGGCAACCGACTTTTTACCGTTACGCATCACCATATTAATAAATTTGGCGAGTACCTGATCGCCATATTTGGGATCGGGGAGTATCTCCCGTTTCTCGGCGCCTCTTCGTCGTGACATAATTATGTTATTGCAATGAAATAATCTGTTATGGAAACGTTAAATGGAGTTTCCTTAAGTCTTTGGCCGTTTGGCCCCGTATTTTGATCGACCCTGGCGTCTGTCACCGACACCAGTTGTGTCCAGCGTGCCCCTGACAGTATGGTAACGCACACCTGGCAGGTCCTTGACGCGTCCGCCACGGATCAGAATCATGGAGTGCTCTTGCAGATTGTGACCTTCGCCGCCTATATAAGTCGATACCTCCTGACCGTTGGTCAGCCGGACGCGGGCAACCTTGCGCAGCGCAGAATTCGGTTTCTTCGGGGTGGTCGTATACACCCGGGTACAAACACCACGCTTTTGCGGGCACCCTTCCAAAGCAGGGACATTGCTCTTACTGTTCTGACGTTTTCGCTGTTTACGAACTAACTGGTTTAGTGTTGCCATAATCGTACCTGCGGTAATGCCTTGTCCATCATCCGGCGTGTATCCGGCCCTGACCGGGAAATTAGCGGTCGGCAGCTTATGGATACACTGTGAAATAAACCCTGGATTAATCGTGAGGTTCGGCCCATGCTGAGGCGCAAACCAATCCACTCCGCCCCTTTCCTGAACTCGAAAACAATGACAGGCTGGAGGGACTCCAGCCTGTCAAGAGAGGCGGGATTCTATGTCCTTGAGTGTAATACTGTCAAGGAAATTATCCAGATTTTAAATAGTTGCAGAACCCTGTGCTTGATCGGTCTCAGTAGAATCAGACCCGGTTACCGTGACCTCGGCAGCCTGAGCCTGATCCTGCTGCTCCCCGGCGGCAGCATCAACAATTACCTCATTTTCCTGTTTTTTCCTGTGGCGCTCCGCATGGTAAGCCAGACCTGTCCCGGCGGGGATAAGCCGCCCCACGATAACGTTCTCCTTGAGGCCACGCAGATCGTCAGATTTACCGTTGACGCTCGCCTCGGTCAGTACCCGCGTCGTTTCCTGGAACGACGCCGCCGAAATGAACGATTCCGTCGACAGGGACGCCTTGGTGATGCCAAGTAAAACAGGATCCCATTCGGCCGGCTTCTTTCCTTGCGCGATCATCTTCTCATTCTCCTCAAGAACACGGGCACGTTCCGCCTGTTCGCCCTTGATATAATCGGTATCGCCCGGATCGGTAATGGTGGCCTTACGCAGCATCTGCCGCACAATGACTTCAATATGTTTGTCATTGATTTTCACACCCTGCAGGCGATAAACCTCCTGAACTTCATCTACAATGTATTTAGTCAGGGCATGGACCCCCATCAGACGCAAAATGTCGTGGGGAGTGGGGGGGCCATCCACAATTGCTTCGCCCTTCTCTACGTGTTCGCCTTCGAAGACAGTAATATGGCGCCACTTGGGGATCAACTCTTCATAGTGCTCACCATCCTCCCCGGTGATAACCAGCCGTTGCTTACCCTTGGTGTCCTTGCCAAAACTGACAGTACCGCTTATCGCTGCAAGGACAGCAGGTTCCTTTGGTTTTCTTGCCTCGAATAAATCCGCCACACGGGGTAGACCCCCGGTAATATCGCGGGTTTTCAAGGATTCCTGTGGTAATCGCGCCACAATATCACCGACCTTCACTTCATCACCGTCTTTAACGGTAATCACTGCATTCGGGGGTAATTGGTAGTGCGCAGGATTGTCCGTCCCGGGGATCGTCAAATCACTGCCCTTGGCATCGACCAGCTTCACTACCGGCCGCATGTCTTTGGAGCTGCTGCTTCGCATCTTTGGATCCATAATCACCATATTCGCCAATCCGGTTATCTCGTCGATCTGGCGATAAACCGTCACCCCTTCGATGATATCCGCAAATTGCACCCGTCCCGCCACCTCGGTAATCACGGGATGGGTATGTGGGTCCCAACTGGCTACCCGGACTCCGGGTTGTATGCTATCCCCTTCCGATGCAGTAAGGATGGCCCCATAAGGAATTTTATAATGCTCGCGTTCACGTCCGACATCATCCTGCAGGGTCAATTCACCCGATCGCGACACCACTATCTGATTACCGCTCTCCTGCTTCAACAGCTTGATATTGTGTAACTTAATCGTCCCGCCGTATTTGACTTCAATACTGCTGGCGGCGGCGGCCCGTGAAGCCGCGCCGCCAATATGAAAGGTCCGCATGGTCAATTGAGTACCTGGCTCACCAATTGACTGGGCTGCGATAACACCAACTGCCTCACCGATACTGACGATATGCCCACGGCCAAGATCACGGCCATAGCACGCCGAACAGATGCCGAACTTGGTTTCACAGGTAATGGGCGAACGCACAACGACCTCGTCAATACCCCGCGCATCCATCACTTCTACCCAATGTTCATCCAGTAAAGTGCCGGCGGGGATTATCACCTCTCCATCGCCACGTTTGGCGGCATCTTTGGCCAGCACACGTCCAAGCACCCTTTGCCACAGGGATTCCACTACGTCACCCCCCTCAATTAACGGCGTCATGGTGATGCCTTTCGATGAACCACAATCCTCTTCAATCACCACCAGATCCTGTGAGACATCCACCAGACGCCGGGTAAGATAACCGGAATTGGCGGTTTTCAGGGCGGTGTCTGCCAGACCCTTGCGCGCCCCGTGGGTGGAGATGAAGTATTGCAACACATCGAGACCTTCGCGGAAATTGGCCGTGATTGGGGTTTCGATAATGGAGCCATCGGGTTTCGCCATCAACCCGCGCATACCGGCAAGCTGGCGGATCTGGGCAGCGGAACCACGGGCGCCGGAATCAGCCATCATAAAAATAGAGTTAAATGAAGTTTGCCTGACCGTTTTCCCTTCACTATCCTCGACCTCCTCCGTTCCCAGTTTAGCCATCATTGCCTTGGCGACCTGATCATTGGTGCGCGACCAGATATCCACAACTTTGTTATAACGCTCACCGTCGGTAATCAGTCCTGAAGCATATTGGTGTTCAAACTGTTTCACCTGATTTTCTGCCTGTCTGATGATATCGCCTTTTTCTTCCGGCACAGCCATATCCTCTATACCAATAGAGATCCCGGCACGGGTGGAATAATAAAACCCCGTGTACATGATGCGATCGGAAAATATCACCGTCTGCTTCAGGCCTAACTGCCGGTAGCAGGTGTTGATAAGTTGCGATACCGACTTTTTCGTCATGGGCTGATTGACCATCGAAAAAGGGATGCCCTCGGGTAATAATCGCGATAGCAGGGCGCGCCCGACTGTTGTTTCCACACGTTCAAACGTCTCCTTGCGCTCACCGTCCTCGTCGATGAGGGCTTCTCTAATCCTGACCGTTATTTTCGTGTGCAGATCGACATGGCCACCCTCATAGGCCCGATGCACCTCATTGACATCGGCGAATACCATGCCGGTGCCCCTGGCAACAGAAGATTCCCCGGTCATGTAATACAGGCCCAACACCACATCCTGAGTCGGGACAATGATGGGCTCGCCATTGGCAGGCGAGAGAATATTGTTGGTCGACATCATCAGGGTGCGCGCTTCCAGTTGCGCCTCGACCGACAGCGGCACATGCACCGCCATCTGGTCACCATCAAAATCCGCATTAAAAGCGGTACACACCAGAGGATGTAATTGAACGGCCTTGCCTTCGATCATTACCGGTTCAAATGCCTGGATACCCAGTCTGTGCAGCGTCGGAGCACGGTTCAGCATAACCGGATGTTCACGAATCACCTCTTCCAGCACATCCCATACCTCAGGCCCTTCACGCTCTACCAGTTTTTTTGCCGCCTTAATCGTGGTGGCCAGCCCACGGCGTTCCAGTTTACTGAAGATAAACGGTTTGAATAACTCCAGGGCCATCTTTTTGGGCAGGCCACATTGATGCAGTTTCAAGGTCGGACCCACCACGATCACGGAGCGGCCGGAGTAGTCGACACGTTTACCCAGAAGGTTTTGACGAAATCGTCCCTGCTTGCCTTTAATCATGTCCGCCAGAGATTTCAGCGGCAGCCTGTTTGTGCCGGTAATGGCCCTTCCCCGCCTGCCATTATCCAGCAAGGCGTCAACGGACTCTTGCAGCATACGCTTTTCATTGCGGACGATGATATCAGGTGCATTCAGGTCCAGCAGTCGCTTGAGACGGTTATTACGATTGATGACCCGCCGATAGAGGTCGTTTAGATCAGAGGTGGCAAAACGGCCGCCATCAAGCGGCACCAGTGGCCTTAATTCGGGAGGCAATATGGGCAATACCAACATCACCATCCACTCAGGACGGTTGCCCGACCTTTGAAATGCCTCCATCAGCTTCAGGCGTTTGGTCAACTTTTTCAGTTTTGTCTCTGATTTGGTCTCCGGAATCTGCCCCCGTAATGCTGCGGTCTCTGCCTCGACATCAATAGCGCATAACAAATCGCGAATAGCCTCGGCCCCCATTTTCGCCTCAAACTCATCACCGTACTGTTCGATTGCCTCCAGATAGGCATCTTCTGTCAGTAACTGCCCCCGCTCCAGATCCGTCATACCGGGTTCGATCACTACATAAGCCTCGAAATAGAGCACACGTTCGATTTCACGCAGCGTCATATCCAGCATAAGGCCCACACGTGAGGGCAGTGATTTCAGATACCAGATGTGGGCAACAGGACTGGCCAGTTCGATATGCCCCATACGCTCGCGGCGAACCTTGGACAGGGTCACTTCCACGCCGCACTTCTCACAAACAACACCACGATGTTTCAGGCGTTTGTATTTCCCGCATAGACATTCGTAATCCTTGATTGGGCCGAAGATTTTTGCGCAAAAAAGCCCGTCCCGTTCCGGTTTGAAGGTGCGATAATTAATCGTTTCCGGTTTCTTTACTTCTCCAAAGGACCAGGAACGGATCTTTGCAGGTGAGGTGAGACCTATAGTAATGGAGTCAAATTCTTCCACCTCTACCTGCTGTTTTAAAAGCTTGAGTAAGTCCTTCAAAGGATGCTACCTCCGCGACACGGTGAACGGGTAATAATTGTCATGCATACGTTGCATATATATTTCACTTTTGTTCGAGTTCTATATCGATAGCCAGCGATCTGATTTCCTTGACCAGAACATTGAATGATTCCGGCATGCCGGCTTCCATATAATGATTGCCATCAACAATGTTTTTATACATCTTGGTCCGGCCATTCACATCATCCGATTTGACTGTCAGCATCTCCTGCAGGGTATAAGCAGCGCCATAGGCTTCCAGTGCCCAGACTTCCATTTCCCCAAAACGCTGTCCACCGAATTGCGCCTTACCACCAAGGGGCTGCTGGGTAACCAGGCTATAAGGTCCGGTCGAACGGGCATGCATCTTGTCATCGATCAGGTGATTTAATTTAAGTATGTACATATAACCAACAGTAATGGGCCGGTCGAAAGGATCGCCCGTACGGCCGTCATAGAGCGTTGTTTGACCTGTCAGCGGTAAATCTGCAAGTGCAAGCATATTTTTGATTTCTTCTTCACTGGCACCGTCAAACACCGGTGTAGACATAGGTACGCCGTCCTTGAAATTTTCAGCGAGTTCCAGGATCTCGTCATCTGTAAGTGAATTGAGGTCCTCGAGTTTGCCGCTGGAGTTATAAATCCGGCCAAGAAATTTTCGTAGTTCAGAAGGTTGGGCCTTATTGTAGAGCATTTCGCCAATCTTTATCCCTAACCCCTTAGCGGCCCAGCCCAGATGGGTCTCCAGTACCTGGCCGATATTCATACGGGAGGGGACGCCCAGCGGATTGAGTACGATATCCACCGGTTTGCCGTTTGCAAGATAAGGCATATCCTCGGCCGGGACGATAGTAGAAATAACCCCCTTGTTACCGTGCCGCCCAGCCATCTTGTCTCCGGGCTGGATGCGCCGTTTGACAGCCAGATAGACCTTGACCATCTTAAGCACACCCGGAGCAAGATCATCTCCGGAAGTTAATTTGCTGCGCTTCTCTTCAAAGAGTTGGTCATATTTTTCGCGCAACTGCACTAATTGTTCCGCCGCCTGCTCCAGCGTGCGGTTAGCGTCCTCGTTGCGCAGGCGGATTTCAAACCACTCGTCACGTGACCTATCCGACAAGTATACCTGAGTGATTCTGGCTCCAGAGGTAAGATTACCCGGTCCACCATCGGCGACCTTGCCGAGAAGATGTTTGCTTACCCTTTGATATACACCATCTTCCATAATCCGCAATTGATCATTCAGGTCTTTCCTTACCCGGTCCAATTCTACCTCTTCGATTTCAATCGCCCGGGCATCCTTTTCCACGCCGTCCCGGGTGAATACCTGTACATTGATCACGGTACCATTCATGCCGGACGGGACGCGCAATGAAGTGTCTTTTACATCCAGTGCCTTTTCGCCAAAGATGGCCCGCAGAAGTTTTTCTTCGGGCGTAAGTTGGGTTTCTCCCTTGGGAGTAACCTTTCCAACCAGGATATCGCCTACATTGACTTCAGCTCCGATATAGACAACCCCCGATTCATCCAGTTTATTCAGTGAACCCTCGCTGACGTTCGGAATATCAGCGGTTATTTCTTCTGAACCCCGCTTGGTGTCCCGGGCAAAACAGGTAAGCTCCTCAATATGAATTGTTGTATAGCGGTCCTCTTCAACCAGATGCTCCGAAATAAGGATTGAATCTTCGAAGTTATAGCCATTCCACGGCATGAACGCCACCATCAGGTTCTGACCCAGCGCCAGCTCGCCCATATCTGTAGACGGCCCGTCAGCAAGCACATCGCCTTTGGCAATGATATCGCCTGGTTTGACCAACGGTCTTTGATTAATACATGTATTCTGATTGGAGCGTGTATATTTTGTAAGATTGTAGATATCGACGCCTGGTTCTCCGGCGCTAATTTCATCATCATTGACACGGATCACGATACGGCTCGCATCAACAGAGTCTACAACGCCACCACGCTCCGAAACGACGGTAACGCCTGAATCCTTCGCCACTGATCGCTCTATACCGGTCCCGACCAGTGGTTTTTCCGTACGCAGGGTGGGTACGGCCTGGCGCTGCATATTGGATCCCATTAATGCCCGGTTGGCATCATCATGTTCCAGAAACGGGATCAGTGAAGCGGCAACCGAAACGATCTGCTTGGGAGAGACATCCATATAATCGACCCGGTCCGGGGTTAACATGGCAAATTCGTTTTTATGGCGGCAAGATACAAGTTCATCAACGAGGTAATTTTTGGAATCCAGGGTCGAGTTTGCCTGCGCGATGACATATTCACCTTCTTCAATTGCAGACAGGTATTCGATCTTATTGGTCACCTTCCTGTTCACGACCTTGCGATAAGGCGTTTCGAGAAAACCATAATCATTGGTACGCGCATACACCGCCAATGAATTGATCAGGCCAATGTTCGGCCCTTCAGGTGTTTCGATGGGACATACCCTTCCATAATGGGTAGGATGTACATCACGAACTTCAAAGCCGGCCCGCTCCCTGGTCAAACCGCCGGGGCCAAGCGCCGAAATACGGCGTTTGTGGGTCACTTCCGACAAGGGATTGTTCTGATCCATGAATTGCGACAGTTGGCTCGATCCAAAAAATTCCTTAACCACGGCAGAGACCGGCTTTGCATTGATGATCTCCTGTGGCATCAGCCCTTCGGTTTCTGCCAGACTCAGACGCTCCTTGACTGCCCGCTCTACCCGCACCAATCCGATACGGAACTGGTTCTCAGCCATCTCGCCGACGCTCCGCACGCGCCGGTTGCCCAAATGGTCGATATCATCAACCACTCCTTTACCATTGCGGACATCGACCAGCGTTTTCATCACATGGACTATACCTGAGCCCCAATTACGCAATATCTGTTTTAGTTTGCCCCATTTGATTTCGTCATCATCCTCCTTATCGATGAGTGCCGGCAATTGCCGTAGCTCAGGTTGAATCCTGCTTATTTTTACAAGAGTATTATCATCCTGGGGTTTCAGGGAATTCTCCAGCTTGTTGATAAAGAAAACCGGATCGACAAGCACACCGGGTCCTTCCGATTCGTCACGCCCCACCCTGCGATTAAATTTCATCCTGCCGACAGATGAGAGGTCATAACGGTCCGTACTGAAAAACAGGTTCTTGAACAGATTTTCCGCCGCATCCTTGGTGGGCGGCTCTCCCGGGCGCATCATTCTGTAGATAGCGATCTGGGCTTCCAGGTGTGTGGTCGTTGGATCGATTCGAAGCGTATCAGAAATATAAGGACCCCTATCCAGTTCATTGGTATAGAGTGTTTCCAGCTCCGCGACCGAACTGTTTAACAGCTTTTCAAGTAACTCCTCCGTGATCTCGGTATTGACTTCAATAATTAATTCTCCCGTTTCCATATCTATAATTTCCTTCGCCACAACTTTCCCAATCAGGTAATCCGCAGGCACATCGAGTTGTTTCAGTCCCGCCTTTTCAATATCACGGATATGCCGGGCGGTAATGCGCTGTTCTTTCGCAACGATGAGTCTGCCCTTTTTAGCCTTGATATCGAATGCCGCCACCTCACCGCGTAACCTTTCCGGGACAAGTTCCAGCTTGACGATTCCTTTCTTTGTGATTTGGAATTTATTGGTCTCAAAAAAGAGATTGAGGATATCCTGGGTTGTATAACCGAGTGCGCGTAACAGGATCGTTGCCGGGATCTTGCGGCGCCTGTCAATACGACAATACATCAAATCCTTGGGATCGAATTCAAAATCAAGCCAGGAACCACGATAAGGAATCACCCGTGCCGAATAGAGTAACTTTCCCGAGGAATGGGTTTTACCCTTGTCATGTTCGAAGAAGACACCGGGGGAGCGGTGCAATTGGGAGACTATGACACGCTCTGTACCATTGATGACGAACGTACCCGTTTTAGTCATGAGTGGTATCTCGCCCATATATACATCCTGTTCCCGGCGTTCCTTTTCTTTCTTGTTGCTTAACCCCGCCTCCTTGTCATAGATGATTAGCTGTACCTTGACCCGCAGTGAGGCTGCATAGGTGATCCCCCTGAGTTGGCACTCCTTAACGTCAAAAACAGGCGCCCCAAGACTGTAACCGACATATTCCAGCGCCGCATTGCCGGAATAACTGACAATCGGAAAGACCGATTGAAATGCGGCGTGCAGACCTGTGTCCTTTCGTTCATCAGGGGCAACATCAGGCTGCAGAAACTGGTCATAAGAATCGATTTGTGTGGCCAGCAGGTAAGGCACTTCCATGATGCTTCGACGGTTACCAAAATCCTTGCGGATACGCTTCTTTTCAGTGTAGGAATAGGTCATTACAATCCTCAACGGTCAGTGACGAGGTCCGCTTGCCGTTAGCGCGGCCACGGGTCTTCTCCAGACATTCATGACTCCTGCGGGAGCAGGCAAAATATATGGAAGCAAAGGCCAATAGTAGGAGACCATCAGCCTTATGCCATCGTAAATTTATGATGAAGTCCAACAAGTTTATTTGATATCTACAGATGCTCCCGCCTCTTCCAGTTGTTTTTTGGCATCTTCCGCCTCATCCCTGGGGACACCTTCCTTGATTGGGGAGGGTGCGCTTTCAACGACGTCCTTTGCTTCCTTCAGTCCCATTCCGGTAAGACTGCGGACTACCTTGATGACCGGAACTTTATTAGCACCAAAACTTGTCAAGACCACATCGAATTCGGTCTGTTCTTCGGCGGCCGCTACGGCATCGCCAGCGGAAGCCCCGGGGGCGCCGGCAACCATCACGGGCGCCGCTGCAGAGACACCCCAGTGCTCTTCCAGTTCATTGATCAAGTCCACCAGCTCCATCACCGGCATTTGACTCAGCGCTTCTTTAATCTCTTCTCTTGAAACTGCCATGGTTATTACTCCTGAATATAAATTTTTCTAAAATAATTAAGCTGCCTGTTGCTGATTGCGGCGGGCTGCCAGTAAACGCGCGAATTTAGCCTGCGGCTCCGATAACAAACGGACGAATTTGCCCAACGGCGCCTGGAGCAGGCCCAGAAACATCGCCCGCGCCTGATCCAGCGAGGGGATATCGGCGATTCGCTCGATCTCTGTGTTATCGAGCAACTTGCCTTCAATCGCAATCAGCTTGACGACAAGCTTGTTGTTGCTCCTGGCGAAGTCACGGATAACCCTTGCCGCGGAACCGGGTTCATCATTTGAGAAGGCCAGGAGCAATGGCCCAACCAGTCCATCCCGCATACAGTCAAATTTAGTATCTGCCAGTGCCCTGCGGGCCAGGGTATTACGCACCACTTTCAGATAGATACCGGCCTCACGCGCTGATTGACGCAAGTGAGTCATATCAGTGACATCAAGGCCGGTGTATTCGGCTGCAATTGCGGTTGGAGCCTTCGCCGCCATATCGGCAACTTCATTTACGATTGCCTTTTTTTGCTCTAAATTCAGACTCACTGCTGTTTCCTCCATCACGATTCATATTGTGCCTTGATCAACGGCTACGCCGGGTCCCATGGTGGTAGACAGGCTGACCTTTTGCATGTAAACACCCTTGGTAGCACTCGGTTTGGCTTTTTTTAAATCATTTAACAGAACAACCAGATTTTCCTGCAGGGAGCCTGTATCAAAGGATATCTTGCCAATTGCACAATGGATGATACCGTTCTTATCCGTCCGGTAACGCACCTGGCCCGCCTTCGCATTTTGAACTGCCTGCTTGACATCTTTCGTCACAGTACCGACTTTCGGGTTGGGCATAAGGCCCCGGGGACCAAGAATTTTCCCCAGCTTACTCACCACCGACATAGCATCCGGCGTGGCGATGACGACACTGAAATCCATCATTCCAGATTGAACCTGATCAGCCAAATCCGCTAAACCGACATAATCAGCGCCGGCGCTGCTGGCTTCATCTGCCTGGGTTCCCTGGCAAAACACGGCCACTTTTATGGTCTTTCCGGTACCGCAAGGCAGGACGGTCGACCCCCTGACCACCTGATCCGATTTGCGCGGATCTACACCCAGATTGACAGCAACTTCAACGGATTCATCAAATTTGGCCGTAGCATTCTCTTTCAGGAACTGTAACGCATCAGTGACAGAATAAAGTTTTCCCGGTTCAAGTTTTTCATGATAACCCTTCACTCGCTTTGATAGCCTGGCCATACTTATACTCCTGTCGTTTCAATGCCCATACTGCGGGCAGTCCCTGCAATAGTACGCACTGCTGCATCCAGATCGGCCGCAGTAAGATCGGGGTCTTTAGACTTGGCGATCTCTTCCAGTTGTTTGCGGGTAACCTTACCCACCTTGTCCGTATTCGGCGTCGGACTTCCACTGCTAATACCTGCTGCTTTTTTCAGGAGGTAGGATGCAGGCGTGGTTTTTGTAACAAAAGTAAAACTCTTGTCCGCATAAACAGTAATAACGACGGGAACAGGGAGTCCCTGTTCCATGCCCTGTGTCTGTGCGTTAAAAGCCTTGCAAAAATCCATAATATTAATACCGTGTTGACCGAGCGCGGGGCCTACGGGTGGGCTCGGGTTTGCCTGGCCAGCAGGAACTTGCAGTTTGATATAGGTGTCGATCTTCTTTGCCACTTTATTTCTCCATCGGGTGCAAACGTTTCGCCAAAACTTATCGAAGCTCCACGGTTCAGTTTTGTTACTCCTTACCTGCTGTTCAAGAGGGTGGATTTCATTCCTTCTCCACCTGGCCAAATTCAAGTTCTACCGGGGTAGACCTGCCAAAAATCAAAACTGACACTCGTAACCGGCTCTTTTCGTAATTCACTTCTTCAACCACACCATTAAAATCAGCAAAGGGACCATCATTGACCCGCACCACTTCTCCCGGTTCAAACAGGACCTTGGGTTTGGGCTGGTCTACTCCGGCTTCCACGCGTTGCAATATCGCATTGACCTCAGTATCACTGATAGGAGCCGGTTTATCGCCACTACCACCTATGAAACCCAACACTCTTGGCAATTCCTTGACCAGATGCCAGGTATCATCATCCATCTCCATCTGCACCAGAACGTAGCCCGGAAAAAATTTTCTGTCACTTTTACGTTTTTTACCATCACGCATCTCCACGACTTCTTCAGTAGGCACCAGGATTTCACCAAATTTCTGATCCATGCCACTGCGGCTGATACGCTCATGCAGTGAGCGCATTACCTGTTGTTCGTAACCGGAGTATGCGTGAATGACATACCACCTCATCGTCATGCCATCAGCCTCCCTGCCCCATCAGAAGTCCTATTGACCAGCCCAAAAACATATCCAGAATCCACAAAATAATGGCAACAAATACGACCATAAGAATGACAATCAGGGTGGTTTGCAAGGTCTCCTGCCGTGTCGGCCATACCACTTTGCGTACTTCTATCTGTGCATCCTGAAAAAACGCCCATATCTGATGCCCTTTCTCGGTCTGCATGGCGATAACCAACGCCACGCCGCTGCCTGCCAGCAGACCCAATACCCTGAGCAGAAGGGAGTGTTCGGCATAAAAGTAGAATGCTGTTATGACCGATGAGACGATCAGCAATGCCATAACCAGCTTAACGCTATCTAATTTCACACTTCCCGTGTCAACTTTTGAATTCATCAACGATTAATATAATCTTGCCATTCCAGTAACGCCCACAACACTCCAATAATCAAAATTGATGGCAGGCCAGGAGGGAATCGAACCCCCAACCTGCGGTTTTGGAGACCGCCGCTCTGCCAATTGAGCTACTGGCCTTCTTTCACAACATACCTGGCGTCCATGCCGTAACAACGGTGATTTCGCTAATCACCTGCCCACACGTCCCTGTGCGTCCGTTCAGCGGGAAAAAGATTCACAGGATCTTTTTCTCTCTCCGCTTCACCCAATTGAGCTACTGGCCTGATAATTTTGTCCCTGGTCATTAGTCCGTTGTCCGTTGTTAAACTCAGACACCATTTTCTTGTTGCTATTGGGAATAAAAAAAACAAAAAGACCTGATGACTCTTATTGTCACTTAAAATACTCAGTTTGTTATGAGATCAAAGGACTACTGACTAAGGACCAATGACAATTTACTCAATCACCTTGGAGACGACCCCGGCGCCCACCGTCCGGCCGCCTTCACGG
>JBHHYN010000064.1:0-15665 GCA_046757565.1 Gammaproteobacteria bacterium
GAATGACGGGCTACTGTTTATATATCAACCCACAGATTCTGCTGAAGACCCAATATTACTAATGTGTAAAAGGACAGATGCAGGTGCCGTGAAAACGCAATCTTTCCCTTTTATTGCCTGCCAGGTGTGAGTGGTGCCCCGGTCATCGGTCTTTTATGTTATATTGAAAGAGATTTCACATAGATTCAGCTTTCCTGCTGAATGCACCATGGGGGACAGAAGATGAAAGGTATCGCGTTTGATCTCTATGGAACCTTGTTTGATATACACTCTGTTATAGAAGCCTGTAAATCTATTACCCGGGATCCGGAAGCCTTTTCGAAACTCTGGAGAACAAAACAGCTTGAATATACTTTTCTTCGAAGCCTCATGGAAAAATATGAGGATTTCTGGAAGGTAACAGAAGATGCCCTGATCTTCGCCATAAACAGCTTCGGTATTCATGCGTCTCAGGATGAACGGGAAAAGCTTATGCAGGCCTATCTCCATCTGAAGCCCTTTGCCGAGGTCGAAGATGCCTTAAAACATCTGATGAACTACGAGCTGTCAGTGCTGTCAAACGGTAATCCCGGGATGCTAAACACCCTGCTGGAGAACAGCGGTTTAAAACATTATTTCAAGCAAATTCTTAGTGCCGATGAGGTCAGAATCTATAAACCCTTCTCCAAAGTATATGCTCTTGCCCCAAGGTATCTGGGGGTTTCCAAGGAAGAGATCCTCTTTGTTTCATCTAACTCTTTCGATGTAATCGGGGCGAAAACCTTTGGTTTTGAAGTGTGTTGGATAAACCGCTCGGGAACAATACTCGATGAGCTTGATATAAAACCGGATGTAACAGCAAAATCACTTGATGAGATGATAGATACACTGGGAATCATATCAGCTGAGGGAGAATAAATATGGCAAGAGAAATACTCGGAGGTCATGAACAGGTGAAGGCTGCCGTGGTGCAGGCATCATCGGTGTTTATGAATAAAAAAGAATGCCTGGAAAAGGCATGCGATTTGATCCATGAGGCAGGTAAGGAAGGAGCGGAAATTATCCTCTTCCCCGAAACATGGATACCCACCTATCCATACTGGAGCATGGGGTGGGACACCATGGCTTCCGACCTGATTGATGTGATGGCTGATCTACAGGATAATTCCCTGGTTGTGGGTAGTGAGGATACTGATATCCTTGGAAAAGCGGCCCAGAATGCCGGTGCTTACGTCGTGATGGGCTGCAATGAACTGGATGACCGCGTGGGAAGCAGGACGCTTTATAACAGTCTCGTATATATAGGCAAGGATGGCAAGATCTTGGGGAGACACCGAAAGCTGATTCCATCATTTATTGAACGGATCTGGTGGGGTCGTGGTGATGCCCGTGACCTCAAGGTTTTTGATACGGACATCGGTCGTATCGGGGGGCAGATCTGTTGGGAAAACCACATGGTCAACATTACCGCCTGGAATATTGCCCAGGGTGTTGATATTCACCTCGCAGTCTGGCCCGGTTTATGGAATTGCGGGACCGTTAAGGAAGAGACCTTTATGTACGCAGGTCACGATATCAATAGATGTGATCTGATCCCGGCCACCCGGGAGCGGGCAATCTCCGGGCAATGCTTCGTGCTCTCTGCCAACAGCATTCTACGCATGCACGAAATTCCGGATGATTTTCCCTTTAAGGAGAAGTTGGCCTATGCAGCAGCTGAACAGGGCGACTTCGTTGGATGGGCCTGTGGCGGGAGTCATATCGTCGCCCCGTCATCGGAGTATCTTGTGCCCCCCACGTTCGACCAGGAGACGATCCTCTACGCCGACCTCCAGGCCAAGCATATCAAGGTGGTCAAGTCACTCTTTGACGCCATGGGGCATTATACGCGTTGGGACCTGGTCAGCTTGACAAAGCAGCCAAAGCCCTATGAGCCGCTCGTACAGGAGGCGCCCGTGACGATGCCCGACCCGCATCTACAGGAACGTCTGGTTGAGGCAGTCGCCAGGGAGTTTAAACTGGATGCCGAGAGGGTCAGTGAAATCGCCCGTCAGATTACTGTACCTTCGTGAGATCATTGGGCAGGGGCAACAAACTTCCGTGGAGATCATGAAGTATCTTTGTCATGCTCTACGGTAACAGGATGCGCCTTCTTCAGATCAGGAGAGGGGTAGAAAACATTGGCGTGGAATATTATTCGCCGATATCAGCATAACATTGCCCTGTTTTTTTTAAGAGCTGTTCTGAAAACCTCAACCCTTCCGGAATCCTCATACTCCAGGTCCAGTACAGACATCCGGGAATAAACACCTCAGAAAGGACACCCGGATTCACACTATTCTTGCCTGCAGTCCCGATCAATAAACCGGCTTTTTATTCCTGATGTCATGCAATCGTTTGCGTTATATTTTGCCGGTCGGTATTCTACGCGGCGCAAACAGAGTGATTACCGCGGGACAGGGTAGACACAAGAATCCATAGAACTTGCACGAATATCGACGGGGGATTTTTTGGCATGACAACAACATCAGAAGCGTTTGCAGCCAGGCCGCCCTTATCCACTCACGGCCTGATCGTGATCCTGGGGGCAACAGCCATCGCACTGCTGGCGACACCGCTTGCCTCCCCGGCGATGCCGGAGATCGCGAGGGTGTTTGCCGAAAAGGCGCAAACCGAACCGTTTGCGCAAGCGATCCTGCGTGCTATCAGTATCCTGCCCGGTGACCCGGGCGTCTTTTTCCTGGTCAAATTCATATTGCTCTCGATCCCTGCACTCTTCATTATCCTCAGTGCCCCCCTGGTTGGATGGTTGAGCGACAACCTGGGAAGAAAGCGTTTGCTCAACGGATCGTTGTTGATCTTTGGGTTAAGCGGGGTCTCAGGCTATTTTGCGGACAGCTTCTTCTTCATGTTTGTGGGCCGGGCAATGCTTGGATTGACCATCGCCGGTATCAAGACGGCGACAGTGGCAATGGTCGGCGATTTTTATGAGGGGGCAGAGCGCAACAGGATTATCGGCTGGCAAGGTTCCGCCATGAAAATGGGCGGAGTTATTTTCATGCTGATGGGTGGTTTCCTGGCCAATTTTAACTGGCAGGCGCCATTCCTCGGCTATTTAATCGCATACCTGGTATTACCCAGCGGTCTGATCGCACTCAGCGAAAGCCTGCCCAAACAATCTGCCGGGACGTTAGTGAAGGCGCTGCAAGATAAACTGCCCGGCGTCCCTTTTTGGCCTTCGACGTTTGTATTTTTCTCCGCTTTTCTCGCCTCGGGCCTGTTTTTTATTACGCCTGTGCAACTGCCGTTTTTCCTGAAGAACTCTTTTCAGGCGACCCCATTCCAGATGGGTGCGGCGATTGCATTGGGCAATACTGTGGGCGCACTGATTTCCCTGATTTATTATCGCTTTAAGGCGCGTATGAATTTTGTCGCCATCTATGCCTTTATATTTGTTTCCATGGCGGGCGGCTATTACGTTCTGACCCTGTCGCCCAACTATTATGTATCGTTGCTCGGTATGATCGTGGCGGGTCTCGGCTTTGGACTTTATGTACCAAACCACAGCTCCTGGATTCTTTCCATTGTGGCGCCGGAGCGGCGCGGCTTTGGGGTCGGAATCGTGACGACCGCCATGTTCCTGGGACAGTTTTCGGCGCCGATTCTGGTGCAGCCTTTAATCGACCGGAGTAATCCCGTTGCCGTATGGCAATCCGTAAGCATGATCCTGCTGATGCTGGGGATAGTCTATGCAACACTGTCAAGGTTCACAGGCAAACCGACTGTAGTGAAAGGCTAAAGCAACGCACCAATGCTGAATTACAGGGTGTTTTATCTGCTTGTGGGCATGGGATCCTGCCCTTGGCGTATGGCGCCACTGCTGCTGGCCGCCGTCCTCGGTGCTTGCGGTGGCCCGTCAACGGACCGGGTGATCGTCATCAAGTTTCCCCATGTTACCGCGCCCGCTTCGCCTAAGGGCCAGGGGGCACAGCGCTTCAAACAACTGGCGGAAGCACGTTTGCCGGGCCGCGTCCGGGTAGAAGTCTACCCCTCCAGTCAACTCATGAACGACGACGACTCCCTGGAGGCCCTGGCCTTCGGAGAGATCCAGATGATCGCGACCTCCCTGTCGAAGTTCGACCGGCTCACCAAACGTTTTCAGCTCTTCGATCTGCCGTTCCTGTTTCAGGATCTGACCGCAGTGGAACACTTTCAAACGACGGCCGAAGGCCGTTCCCTGTTAACGGTCATGGTGGATAAGGGTATTCTGGGGCTGGCTTTCTGGCACAACGGCATGAAGCAGTTTGGCGCCCCCAGGCCCCTGAGGCGTCCAGCGGACGCCGCCGGATTGAAATTCCGGATTATGGAGTCCGATGTATTGCAGGCGCAGATCCGGCAGATCGGAGGCAGTCCGCAGAAAATGGCTTTTGGTGAAGTTTACCAGGCCCTGCAGACCGGCGCCGTAGATGCCCAGGAAAACACCTGGTCCAATATCTACTCGCAGAAGTTCTATGAGGTGCAGCCTTATCTGATGGAGACCAACCACGGTTATCTCGGTTATCTGCTGGCCACCAACCCCGGCTTCTGGAACGCTTTACCCGCCGATGTCCGCTCTGTATTGGAAGAGGTGGTCACCGAGGTGACGGTTTGGGTCAACCGCCAGGCATCCGCTATCAATCATCAGGCCCGTAGCATGATTGAAAAATCGGGCAGATCGCAAATCATTACACTGTCCGATGCGGAGTTACAGTCCTGGCGCGCCGCCATGCTGCCGGTGTGGGACAAGTTCCGGGACCAGATCGGCCCGGAAATCATCCGCATTGCGCAGGTAGCGGGGCAGTAGCAGATACGTTCTGGATGATTCACCCCTGATGCAAAGGTTTTTCGATTCGCTTGAAGAGGGCCTGATGGCCCTGTTACTTGCGTTTATGACCTGTCTGACCTTCGTGCAGGTGGTGTTACGCTATCTGTTCGACAGCAGTCTGATATGGTCACTGGAAACGACGACCTACTGCTTCGCCTGGCTGGTGCTCATCGGTATGTCCTACGGTGTCCGTACCCACAGCCATATCGCCGTGGACCTGGTGGTATACCGTTTGCCGTCTCCACAACGCCGCATCGCTGTGCTTCTTGCAGTGGCACTGTGTCTGGTCTATGCGTTGCTGATGGGTTATGGCAGTTACCTGTTTGTCGAGCGCCTGCTGGCCCTGGGGAACGCGGCCCGCGATATCCCCCTGAAGAAATGGTTGCTGACCGCTTTAATGCCGCTTGCTTTTACCCTGCTGGCATTTCGATTCGCCCAGCTTGGTTTGCGAATGTTACGGGGCCATGATATCGATCGGGGCTTCGCTAAACGGAATGTCACGGCGGCCGTCATGGAGGATCCCGGCAGGCACGGAGAGAGAAACCGGTGAGCGCCCTGTTTCTCCTTGTCCTGTTTTTCACCTGCCTCCTGGCCGGTGTCCCCATCGCTATCTGTCTGGGACTGTCCAGTGTCACTACCTTGCTGTTGTTCGGTGATCAGACCCTGTTGGCCCTGACGCAACGCTTCTTTCATGCTATGCAGGTCTACCCTCTACTGGCGATACCGTTTTTTATCCTGGCCGGCACGTTCATGACCAGTGGTGGCGTCGCCCGGCGTATGATCGCCTTCGCAAATGCCCTGGTCGGTCACTACCGCGGCGGTCTGGCCATGGCCTCGGTCCTGGCCTGTATGTTTTTCGCGGCAGTATCCGGCTCTTCGCCGGCCACGGTAATCGCTGTCGGCTCCATCGTTATCACCGGCATGGTGGATTCTGGCTACAGCAGAAAGTTTGCGTCAGGTGTGATCTGCAATGCGGGCACGCTCGGCATTCTTATCCCGCCATCTATTGTACTGGTGATCTACGGTGCGGTGACCGAGTCATCGGTCGGAAAGCTTTTTATGGCGGGCCTCATCCCCGGTATCCTGCTGACGTTGATCATGATGATCGCCATTCACGTTATTGCGCGCCGCCAGGACCTGCCACGGCAACCACGGGCCGGCTGGAAGACGGTTCTGCAGACGGGCCGGGACGCGGTGTGGGGGTTGCTGTTGATCGTGATCATTATGGGTGGCATCTATACCGGTGTGTTTACCCCTACCGAGGCCGCGGCGGTAGCGGCGGTGTATGCATTCGTCATTGCGGTATTTGTCTATAAAGACATCAGCCTTTCGCAGGTGCCCAGGGTGTTGACGGAAAGCGCCAAAGTCACGGCGATGCTGATGTTCATAATTGCCAATGCCTATATGTTCGCCTTTGTCCTGACCACGGAGCAGATCCCCCGGTTTCTATCCGAAACCATTGTGGCGCTGGGTCTGCAGGCCTGGGCGTTTTTATTGATCGTCAACGTGTTGTTGTTAGTAGCCGGGAATTTTATGGAGCCCTCATCGATCATCCTCATCCTGGCGCCGATCCTCTTTCCCATTGCGGTTGAACTGGGTATCGATCCCATCCATCTGGGGATTATCATGGTCATCAACATGGAGATCGGCATGGTGACGCCACCGGTCGGTCTCAACCTGTTTGTGACCGCCAGCGTGGCGGACATGCCCTTGCAGGAAGTGATCGGAGCAGCGTTGCCGTGGTTGCTGCTATTACTGGGCCTGCTGTTTCTGATCACCTATGTACCGGTGCTGTCACTGGCCTTGCCGGCACTGCTCCACTGAAGCAGTGATCGGCCTGCTGCCATCCACCATTACTATTCCAGTTCTGTTCAAAGTATAATTTGGGAAGTCATAAATTATCCGGAATTTCCTTGGTCCTGACACTTTCCCGGTCCCGGACCTGTTGTGAAGGGAAGAGAAATACTCTATTATTGGATTTATGCAAACGATTGCATTCGATTCGCGGTTATAACGATATAAAAGCTATGCCGGCAGCCCGTCAGACTGCCACGCACGCAGGAGAACAGAGATGGTAGCGCAAGTTTCCGAACGATTGATCATTAACGAAGCAGATATCGACCCCCATTACAACTGGTCCAGGGCCTTGAACGCCAATGGCGTAATGAATGTCGACTTCGAGGAGCGGGTCGATTTCCACCGCCTGCACCGCTACCGCATCGGCCGCGCGCGCATGGCCTTGCACAACTCCGAGTTGGGCGCCCTGCTCAATTTCGACAACAACAACATCCGCTATATTACCTCCACCGCCATCGGTGAATGGTCACGCGACAAGATGTGCCGCTTCTCCGTGCTTACCGGTAACGGTGAGCCACACCTGTGGGATTTCGGCTCCGCCGCCGCCCACCACCGTATCTATGCTCCCTGGCTGCAACCGGCCTGCTGCCATGCGGGAAATGTCGGTCTGCGCGGCACCATCCCGCCCGACCAGGGTCTGGTCAAACGCGCCGCCCAGGAGATCTATGACGTGCTGCAGGAGCAGGGTGTCACTAACATGCCGGTCGGCGTCGATGTGTGTGAACCGCCGATGCTGTTTGAGTTGCAAAAACTGGGTCTGGAGATCCGCGACGGGCAGCAGGTGATGCTTGATGCCCGGGAAGTGAAAAGCCGTGATGAAATCATGCTGTTGAATACAGCCGCGGCCATGGTCGATGGCGTCTATCAGGACATCCATGAGGCCCTGAAGCCCGGCGTGCGCGAATCCGATATCGTCGCCCTGGCGAATAAACGTTTGTATGAAATGGGTTCCGACGATGTCGAGGCCATTAACGCCGTCGCCGGCGAACGTTGTAGCCCGCATCCCCACAACTTTACCGACCGCATTATCCGTCCGGGCGATCAGGCCTTCTTCGATATTATTCAGGCCTATATGGGTTACCGCACCTGCTACTACCGCACCTTCAGTGTCGGCCGCGCTACGGATTCGCAGAGGGACGCCTATAAGCAGGCGCGGGAGTGGATGGACAACGCCATCGCCCTGGTGCGTCCCGGCGCCAGTACCGACACCATCGCCAGTGTCTTTCCCAAGGCCGGTGAGTTTGGATTTGCCGATGAAATGGAGGCGTTTGCCCTGCAGTTCGGACACGGTTTGGGCGTCGCCCTGCATGAGCGGCCAATTATCAGCAGACTGGTCTCGCTCGACTACCCCCTGGAGATCAAGGAGGGCATGGTATTCGCGCTGGAGACATATTGCCCCGCTTCTGACGGCTTCTCCGCCGCCCGTATCGAAGAGGAGGTGGTGGTGACGAACAATGGTTGCCGTGTTATTACCCTGTTCCCGGCAGAAGAGTTGCCGGTCTCCAACCCCTACTGATCGATACGGGGGATATTATAGTGAGCATAACGATTGACGGTGCCGCCACGGCCGCCTCCGGTGAGGGGACGGTGCCTGATCAGAAGATCCGCCTGGCCCTCTATCGTAGCATGTTGTCGGTGCGCCATCTGGAGAAACGCGCCTACGACCTGTTTCTGCAAAACCTGGTCAAGGGCACCAGCCACCTGGCCCTGGGACAGGAGGCGATCGCCGCCGGGTTTGGTGTGGCCATGCGTGACGACGACTACACCTTCTGCACCTATCGCGGCCACGCCCATACCCTGGTCCGGGGTGCCTCGATGACCGGGATCCTGGGGGAATTGATGGGGCGCGACTGCGGACTGATGCGTGGCAAGGGCGGTTCCATGCATCTCACCAGCGCCGAACACGGCGCCATGGGTTCCTATGCCATTGTCGGCGCCCATCTGCCGATTGCCGCCGGCGCTGCCTGGTCGGCCCAGTATCGGGGCACGAAACAGGCCAGCGTCTGTTTCTTCGGTGACGGCACCACCAACATCGGCGCTTTTCACGAGGCCTTGAATTTTGCCGTCATCTGGAAATTGCCGGTGGTGTATGTGTGCGAAAATAATCAATATATGGAATACACGCCTATCGACCAGGTCACGGCGGTACCGAATCCGGCAGCGGACCGGGCCGGCGCCTACGGGCTGGAATCTATTATCGTGGATGGCAACGATGTAGAAGCCGTTTATGCGATCGCCTGCCAGGCCCTTGCCCGTGCCAGGGCTGGTGAGGGCCCCACCCTTATCGAGGCGCAGACCTATCGCCATGGCGGTCACTCCCGCGCCGATCCCGGCAAGTACCGCCCCGATTCAGAGGTGGAGGAGTGGTTGGACCGTGATCCCATTCCCGGCTATCGGCAACGTCTGCTGGACGCAGCTATTGATGAAACCACACTTGTCCGGATTGAACAGGAGATACAACAGGCCGTGGACAAGGCGACGGAAGAGGCGCGTAATGCCCCAGCGCCGCCCCTGGCCATCGCCGACACCAATCTGTGGGCGGACGGGAGTACAACATGGCGGAACTGACCTATCGTGAGGCCGTAGCGGACGGTATTGCCCAGGAGATGGAACGGGACGATAACGTTGTGTTTCTGGGAGAGGACATCGCCGCCGCCGGCGGCGTCTTCAAGAGCACACAGGGTCTGCTGGATCGTTTCGGGCCGAAGCGCGTGAAAGATACCCCCATCTCCGAACAAGCCATTCTTGGTGCCGCCATGGGCGCCGCCATGACCGGCCTACGGCCCATTGCCGAGGTCATGTTCTCGGATTTCCTGGCGGTGTGTTGGGATATCGTCGCCAACCAGATCGCCAAGACCCGCTATATGACAGATGGTCAATTCACCCTGCCGCTGGTGATCCGCACCGCCAACGGAGCCGGTTCCCGCTTTGGCGCTCAGCATTCACAGAGCCTGGAAAACTGGGCCATGGCGGTACCGGGGCTCAAGGTCGTCGCCCCCTCCTCACCGGCGGACGTTAAGGGACTGCTGGCCGCCGCGGTCAGGGACCCGGATCCGGTACTGTTCTTTGAACAGAAGTCCCTGTACGCCAGCAAGGGCGAAGTGCCGGAAGGAGAGCTTGTTGATGAACTGGGAAAGGCAAGGGTTTTGCGTCACGGTGATGACGTCACCCTCGTGGCCCTGGCGGCGATGGTGCCAAAGGCCCTGGCTGCTGCAGAGACATTGCAGTCGGAGCACCAAATCTCGGCCACGGTGGTGGATGTACGTTCCCTGGTGCCGCTGGATACGCAAACCCTATTGGCCGAGGTGCAACATACCGGGCGCCTGGTAACCGTGGAAGAGAACCCGCGGCTGTGCGGCTGGGGTGCGGAGATCGCCTCCATTGTTGCCGATGAGCTGTTCTGGGATCTGGATGGCCCAATCGTGCGTATTACCACGCCGCATATCCCCCTGCCCTCCGCGGACCGGCTGGAAGACGCCGTGGTGCCGTCGGTTGAGCGCATCATCGCAACGGTCAGCAAAACCATAGACTGACTATGAACACTCGCCTTAAAGCTGATCCGGAGCGGTAACCGGTGGATGTGTTGATGCCACAACTGGGCGAGACTGTTGCGGAAGGCACCGTCAGTGCCTGGCATAAGCAGGTTGGCGACCGGGTGGAACAGGATGAGTTGTTGCTGGATGTAGAGACCGATAAGGTCGCTACCGAGATCCCGGCGCCTGCAGCAGGGGTCCTGGCGGCTATCCACGTGTCCGCAGGAGAGACGGTGGATGTGGGGACGTTGCTGGCCGTGATTCAGCCAGATGGTGAGGCAGTCCAGACAACCCCGCAGCAGGCCGAGCCGCCTGGGCAACCATCACAACGGCGGCCTGAATCAACAGCTGCCGGCGATGCCTCTGTAAAACCTGCCGGCAAGGCTGAAGCCCCGCCCTTGTCGCCGGCCGTACGCCGCCTGCTGGTCGAACACCAACTGGACGCGGCGCAGATCACCGGCACCGGGCGTCAAGGCCGCATAAAACGCAGCGATGTACTCGCCTATCTTGAGACAGGCGCGGGCAGCGGTCCAGGCAAACCGGTGGCTTCCATTGAGCGTGCTGAATCATTCATTCCCTTTGACCGCCTGCGCCGGGTGACGGCGGAACACATGGTCCGCTCCAAGGCTACCAGTCCCCATGTGCTGCAGGCGTTGGAGGTGGATTTCAGCAAGGTGGTCCAGGCCCGTTCAGCACACGCCACAGAGTGGAAGGCCGGGCATGGTTTTTCGCTCACCTACCTGCCGTTTATCGCCGCTGCCGTGTGCCGGGCACTCCAGGAATATCCGCGCCTTAACGCCAGTGTGCGGGGCGAAGGTCTGGTCATCCACCCCCATATCAATCTTGCTATTGCGGTCGATCTCAACCATGAAGGACTGGTGGCGCCGGTTATTCGTTCGGCCGAACAGTTCTCCATCACCGAACTGGCGGGGCGGATCAGCGCCTCTGCCCGGCAGGCCCGGGAAGGGAGCCTGAGACCGGACGACCTGAACGGCGGCACCTATACCCTCTCCAACTCCGGTTCCTTCGGTACATTGATCACCGCTCCCATCATTAACCAGCCGCAGGTGGCAATCCTGTCGGTGGACGCCGTAAAGAAACGTCCTGTTGTGGTGAGCGGGCCCGAGGGAGACGCCATTGGCATACGCCCGGTCGGTATACTGGCGCAATCCTTCGACCACCGCGCCATCGATGGCGCCTACTCCGCCGCCTTCCTGCAGCGGCTGCAATCGATTATCGAGCAGACCGACTGGGAGCAGGAACTCGGAGATTACCCGGGTTAACGGCCGGTCTTGCCTGCCGCCCTGCGCTTCGGCGGCACCGCGGTGGAGTGGCGCACGACCAGACGCGGCTCCAGCTTGATGGTCTTGGCGGCCTTGTCAGGTTCCCGTATCCGCTCCAGCAACAGTTGCGCGGCCTGTACTCCCAGGTCATAGTGAGGGATATGCAGTGTTGTCAGAGGGGGAGCAAACCGGTTGACGAAGGGCATATCGTTAAACCCCGTAACGGAAACATCCTCAGGACAGCGGAGCCCCTTCTCTTTCAGGGCATCGTAACAACCCAGCGCCAGCAGGTCGTTGGCCGAGACCACGGCCGTAAATCGCTTACGGTTCTTGAGAATGTCGCACAGGCACTGGTAGCCCGCCAGTTCCGAAAAGCCCCTGGCATTGCCAATTAAATCACGATCGATTTTCAGGTCTGCTGCCTGGGCCGTTGCCAGAAAGGCGCGGTAGCGTATGTAACCGGTGGAGGTGGTTTGCGGACCTCCCACGTAGGCGATGCGTTGATGGCCGAGTTCGAGCAAGTGGGTCAGAGCCAGGCGGATGCCCGACTCGTCGTTGTTGATCACGGCCATGACGCTTTGACCGTCGACGGTGCGGTTAACCAGGACAAAAGGGATGTCCTGCTGGATGCACTCTTCTACAACCGGGTCTTTGCGATGTGCCGTCGCCATGATCAAGCCATCTACATGGCGCGCCTTCATCTTTTCAAGGATAGAGCAGTTGTTACCGGCGTCGTTATCGGAGTCGGCCAGGATCGAGGTGTAGCCTTCAGCACCCAGGGCGCGTTCAATACCGCGTACAATGGGAGGAAACACCGGATTGGACAGATCCGGGATCAACACCCCGACCGTCATACTGCGCCGGGTCCTGAGGCCCGATGCCAAGGGGTTGCGCCGATAGCCCAGCTCCGCGGCTATCCTGAGGACTTTTTCCGTTACCTCAGCGGAAACCATGCTGCGGGTTTCCGGGTTGAGCACTCGTGAGACTGTCGACGCATGGACGCCGGCGCTGCGGGCAACATCTTTGATATTGAGGCGTTTTTCAACCATTTGAATAATAGTAAACGGTAGCTCAGGATCGGTTTACCGTCCACTGCTCGATAATCCTGGTGCCGGACTGGCGGATGACTTTGGAGACAGCACAAAACCGGGGCAGGTCGCGTTTCAAAATCTCCACCTGCTCTTCACTGGCCGTCGTGGTTATGGTTATCCTGAGCCGCATCTCTGGGAACGGCACCTCTACCTCTTCCAACAGATTTACCCCTAATTGGTTGAAATCCGCATCCACTTCGATCTCCATTTCCTCTATCCTGAAACCATTCTGTCCGGCAATTTTGTGAGAGATAACGTTAGTGCAGGCTGCCAGCCCCGCCATCAAAAATTCGGTGGGCGCGAATCCCTCGTTAGTGCCGCCGCGGGAGACGGGTTCATCGGATACATCCACGAGGTCCCGCGTCTTCAGCAGGGTGAGTGAGTGGCTCTCCGCCGTCCCTACCAGTTTATACCGGACGATGGGTTTAAGTTTGATTTTCATACTCGGTTTGTCTTTGATCCTGTGCAGAGCGAGGATAGGATAGTCTGCCGTTTGACGCAAACGTTTGCAGAATTGCAATACGCCCCGTAGAATTACTGCAAATCATAAGCGTCATTATCTAAATCAGTGTTCCTGATCCCCATACATTCAAAATTCCTCACCTGCTCCTTCTCCCTTGGTTCGGGACAGGGCCCGGAATGGCAACTGCTGTTCGGAATGATACAACCTTTTCCGACGCAGACGCAGTGAGCCGAGGGATCTTATACATCATCTGGAATTGTCCCTTGCGATCATCGGCCCTTGTCCCCGTACTAGCCCGCATAGCGCTTTGCCTCATCGCGCCCGGCGCTGTGGCCCAGCATATCGCCGGTGGCAAACTGGTTTTTCCGGAACGGCGCCTCACCGCCTATATTTTTGAAGGCGCCAACCGCGAGGTAATGAGTGTTGTCAAAGCGCGCATCCATGATGTGAACGGCGATGGTCCGGGCTCCTGGGTGTACGAATGGCGACAAACGGCCGATTACTACCTGGCCCAGGGTGAACACGCACAAACGGCAGGCAGGAGGGACCAGGCGTTTACCGCCTATCATACCGCCTCGGTCTATTACTCCCTGGCAGCCTTCCCTGAATACTACACAAAGGCCGAGCGGGCTGCGTTCCGGCAGCACCTGATGGCCTATAAAAAGGCCGGCGCGCTACTGGAACCACCACTTGAAGTAGTGCCGGTCAAGATAAAGGGGCATACCATCGACACCTATCTGCACCGGCCACCAGGTAACAGCAGGCCGCCTCTGGTCCTGTGGACCGGCGGCATCGATCAATACAAGGGCAACTCCTATTATCACCTGAAGCCCTTGCTCGACAGGGGCTTTGCCGTGGTCACCTTCGATATCGCCGGTACCGGTGAGAATACCTTCTGGCATCTGAGCCCCGATGGTGAATTCGTGCATCAGGCGGTGCTGGATTATTTTTCCAGACGACCCGATATCGATACGGTCAATATCTTTGAGGTCGGCCGCAGCTTTGGCGGTTACTACGCGGTGAAGATGGCGGCCAGAAACGACCCGCGCCTGAGAGCGGTAGCGGCGGAGTGCACGCCAGTCCATGCCGCATTTGTGCGGCCGGTCGATACCTTCGAGAAACTACTGGCTTCGCCGGAAGGCCGGACCCTCTACGGCATGGCGCGGCGTATGGGGATTAAACCCGGCGATGCCAAGGCCCTGGCCAATGAAAACAGAAAATTTTCCCTCATCAACCAGGGACTGCTGGGGAAAGGGAGGACCATTAAGACGCCGCTGCTGATCATCGACGGCGGCCGGGACCGCTTGGTACCGCAGTCCGACATGCAACTGCTGGCTGCTTCTGCGCTGGAATCCGAGGTGTGGACCCTGGGTATGGACGGCCACTGTTATGCCAATTATGCAGGGGTGGTGGCCGCCCAGGTGGCGGAATGGTTCCTGCAGCACATTGCCAAATGAAAAACTAAGCTGAAATTTGCCTGCGTACAGGAAATCTTTATAATGCGGGTGCAAACGATTGCATTATAAATCATCTACTGCCCGGGGGTCCTAATGAGTAAGTCTTCACTGCCTACCTTCACGATTGGCTGGATTGGCGCCGGACGCATGGGGTTTGCCATGGCCAAGCTCCTTCTCGAGGCCGGTTGCGATGTGTCGGTGTATAACCGCACCCGCGCCAAGGCGGAACCACTTCAAAAATTCGGTGCGAAGCTGGTGGAGCATCCAGTAGAACTGGCGGACCGGGACATCGTCTTTACTATGGTGGGCGGACCTGATGATCTGATTAATGTTGTGTCAGGAGAGAATGGCCTTCTGACGAGCGACGCGAATCCACGTATTCTGGTCGACTGTTCCAGTGTCTCTGAAGAGGCCTCCAACCAGGTACGGGAACTGGCCACCGGTCGTGGCGTCGATATGCTCGCCGCGCCGGTGAGCGGTAATGCCAAGGTTGTTAAGGCCGGCAAACTCTCCATCGTCGCCTCCGGCCCCAGATCGGCCTTTGACATGGCGGAGCCATTTTTAGGTGCATTGGGACGGGGCGCCACCTATGTGGGTGAGGGGGAGTTGGCGCGGATGGTGAAGATCTGCCACAACTTGTTGCTGGGTGTCGTTACCCAGTCCCTGGCGGAGATCACGGTGCTCGCGGAAAAGGGCGGCGTGCCTCGTCATGCCCTGCTGGATTTCATCAATGACAGCGTCATGGGTTCCATGTTCTCGCGTTACAAGTCACCGGCATTCGTTAATCTGGATATGACGCCAACGTTTACCCCACTGCTGTTACGCAAGGACCTGCAACTGGGGTTGAACGCGGGGAAGGCGCTGGACGTACCCCTGCCCGTAACAGAACTGACCCGGAGTCTGGTGCAGCGGGCCATCGACAATGGCCATACGGACTGCGACTTCTCCATCATGCTGCAAGAGCAGGCTAAGGCGTCCGGGCTGGACCTCAAACCCGAAAACGTGGAGGTAGACGACGGGCTCTAGGAATGCGCAATCAAAGAGGTCAGAGTCGATTGATTCATCAATTTGATTTCGTACATTAACGATAACGATTTGGAAAGTGCCCTAATCCGGAGCCAACAGGAGACTGATGAAA
>JBHHYN010000065.1:0-15363 GCA_046757565.1 Gammaproteobacteria bacterium
GTCCGTTGTCGTTTATGGACGGACACTAATTAGTGCGGGCAAACTCAGTTCTCTGCCACCACGACACGATTCCGGCCCTGTTTCTTTGCCTGGTATAAGGCGCTGTCGCAGCGTTCCAGCAGGTTTTTCACTGAATCCGATTTCTTGAAGGAGGATAAGCCGGCACTGATGGTGATGCGCACTTTGAAATCGTCATATTTGAAATGCATGGATTCCACAGACTCGCGGATGCGCTCCGCCAGTCGTGTAGCGCCGGGTTTCCTCGTGTTTCTTAACAGGACGACAAACTCTTCACCACCATAACGGTAGATAATGTCACTGCCACGTACGCACTCTTGTATGCAATCAGCCACCCTCTTGAGAATGACATCGCCGGCAATATGGCCGTAGGCATCATTAATATGCTTGAATTTATCGATATCCAGAATGATGAGCGACAGGGCCGTGTGATGCCGCCTGGCAAGGTTAAGCTCCTGTGCCAGTGCGCTGTCCATGCCGGTGCGGTTATTGACGCCCGTGACCGGGTCCCGGTGTGCCTTGTCTACAGCCCTTTTATAGAGCAGGGCATTACGCAAAGGGTAGATCAGTGCTGCAATCATCGTTTCCAGTTGTTTAATTTCCTTACCGCTGAATTTGGTATTACGGAAAAAATTTAACTCGCCTAAATCCTTGTCAAGCAGCACCAGTTGATAACTGCAACGGTGACGCCCGTCTTCCCCGAATTTTATGGTGTAGTCCTCTTCGTGATTGTCGTAACAGAGACCGTCATGGGGCACGATTGAAGAGATTTCATCATCGAAAAGCTCCAGTATCTTGTTCAGTTCAAGCGTGCTTTGCAAGATCCCCGTCAGTTGCAGGGATTTACTGCTGGCGTCCGGAATGTTTCCGGAGTGATAGTAGGCTTGATGGGTATCCTGGATCCCGGGGGATTTATTGATATCTTTTATTTCTGCCATTCTAAGGTTCGGTTGCTGCATCATATCGGCTTTCCTGTTGTGCTTCAGTCGATAAGATGCAATATAGATGCCACAATTATATCTATATTTTTCATGTAGATAATAGTTTAACCCATTATGATAAATTAATATCTATTCATGCGCTTTAACCGCCTCACCGAATTATATTGCTGTACCTCGTCCTTGTTTAAAACGGTATCCTCCGCAGGCCGGCGCGTCCCCGCGGCGGGGTAGTCCAAGGTATAGTGTAAACCACGACTTTCCTGCCTGGACAAGGCTGATTCGATAATAAGCGCCGCCACCAGAGACAAGTTACGTAATTCTATCAAGTCATTGGTAAGGCGGAAATTACCGTAATAGTCATTAATCTCCGCTTGCAGCAGGCGGATGCGATTTTGTGCCCGTTGCAGGCGTTTATTGGTGCGGACAATGCCCACGTAATCCCACATAAAGCGCCTGATCTCGTCCCAGTTATGCGAGACGACCACTTCTTCATCCGAATCCAGCACTTGACTCTCATCCCAATCGGGTAATGGTGGCGGCATGGCTATTTTGCTGATTTGAGGTCGGATATCCTCGAAGGCGGCATGGGCGAAGACCACGCACTCGAGCAGGGAATTACTGGCTAAACGGTTGGCGCCGTGCAGTCCCGAGCAAGAGACCTCCCCGATGGCATACAGACCGGGAATATCCGTGCGGCTATGCTTATCGATGATAACTCCACCACAGGTGTAATGGGCCGCAGGCACCACCGGGACCGGATCTTTTGTCAGGTCGAATCCATATTGAAGGCAACGGGCATATATGGCCGGGAAATGGTCAAGGATAAAGGCCCTGGGACGATGGCTGATATCGAGGAAGACGCAGTTGCTGCCCAGGCGTTTCATTTCGTGATCAATGGCCCGGGCAACGATGTCTCTTGGCGCCAGTTCCCCTCGCGGATCATAGGTGTGCATAAATGAGCGTCCGTCAGGCGTCAGCAGCTTTGCGCCTTCACCCCGCAACGCCTCGGAAATCAGAAAGGATTTTGCCTCGGTATGGTAAAGACAGGTCGGGTGAAACTGGACGAATTCCATATTGGCCACACGGCATCCTGCGCGGTAAGCAATGGCAATGCCGTCACCCGTACAGATGTCCGGGTTACTGGTATACAGGTATACCTTGCCGGCGCCCCCTGTTGCCAGGACGGTAAATTTTGCCTTGAATACCCGGATCTTGCCGTTGCACTGATCATAGACATAGGCCCCCATACAACGTGCGCTGCCGATTCCGGCCCGTTCAGCACTAATCAGGTCGACGGCCGTGTGGAATTCAAACAGATGGATGTTGGGGTGTGTCCGGACCAGGCCTTCAAGCGTGTGTTCGATCTCCTTGCCGGTAGAATCGGCGGCATGAATGATGCGGCGGTGGCTGTGTCCACCTTCCTGGTGCAGGTGGTATTCATGGCCGCCCGCATGGGAATTTTTGGTAAAATTGACACCGATATCGATCAACCATCGAATGCTTTCGCGTCCATGCTCCACGACAAAGCGCACGATTTCAGGTCTACTGAGCCCGGCGCCTACCCGCAGGGTGTCCTGGACATGTGACTCCACCGAGTCACAGGTATCCAGCACGGCCGATACTCCGCCTTGAGCATAGAACGTCGCCCCCTCCGCCAGGGCGGCCTTGGAGAGGACGGCAACCTTGGCGTGATCAGCCAGTTGCAGGGCCAGACTGAGGCCTGAAGCCCCACTTCCGATGATTAAAACATCGTATGGGTATTGGTCATTCACCATAATTCATATAACATGTATCTTTTTTATGTAAGCTGTTGATATAGAGACACTCTTACGACTATTTTAACGTGTTTAAAAAATAATCCCTTGCCCGATTGCAACACGAGACCTTTTGCCCGTAGTGTCTTAAGTCGATAACCCTGTCTCTATAGGTAATTGTAGATGAACTGCCTGCTTCAATCTTATCCAGTAAGCCGCAAACAGCTCCCTGAAGCTGCTGCAGGCGCCTTGGTAAGCCGACGGGGACGGAGAGGCGCACGTTTCGGCCAACCTGCGGGAGCGCTGCATACGGAAATGGGCTTGCACCCGGGCCAGTCCAAGGAGCGTCCCGGCCGTGTTAACAACGGAGGGTGGCAGGATACAGCCCTTTGTAACCGGGATCAGCTGTTCCCGGTCAGTGGCGGCATCTAAGCGGAACATCGTTCATGGGCAGTGACGCAACGGACAAACAGCTGGTGATAAGGGTGCAGCGGGGAGAAAAAGCAGCATTCGATACCCTCGTATTGAAATATCAGTCAAGGATTATTAATCTGGTTTCGCGCTTTGTACGGAACCAATCAGACGCTTTGGATGTCACACAGGAGGCCTTTTTAAAGGCCTACCGTGCCTTGCCGAATTTCAGGGGAGACAGTGCTTTTTATACATGGTTATATCGAATATCCGTGAATACAGCAAAAAATTATCTCGCTGTGCAGTCCAGACGGGCAACGGAATTGGACCAGGATTTTTCTGAAATTGAACAAATTGATGGGAATGATGCTCTAAAAGAGCATGCAACCCCTGAGCATATGCTGCTCAAGGATGAAATTCAGGCAACTGTGATTACAGCAATTGAAAGTTTGCCCGATGATCTGCGTATGGCGATAACGTTACGGGAGATAGAAGGTCTGAGCTATGATGAGATTGCAACGGTGATGGAGTGTCCCATCGGGACAGTCCGGTCACGTATATTCCGTGGCAGAGAGGCCATTGACAAGCAGCTAAAACCATTGATTAAAGAGTGAGATTCAGATGAGTGAACAGATGAAAGAGCAAATATCCATGCTGATGGATGGCGAAATGGATGGTCCCGGTGATCAACTTATCAGCAATTTAATACAGAATAAATCCCTGCGTGACACCTGGTTGCGTTACCACCTCATCTCGGATGTCCTCAAGGGGCAGACGCCCACATGCCTGGACAGCAGACTCGTGGACAGGATATCCGCAAGGATTGCGGATGAGCCGCCGATTCTGGCACCCAATGCCATGCGACCGCGCTTTTTCATCAAAGCGGCGGCAGGACTTGCCATAGCGGCTTCAGTTGCCGCCATCGCTATCCTTGGACTGCAGCAAAATCAGACCGGGCAGACGGCGACGCAATGGCAACAGCCGCTTGCACAGCAATCGCAGGCATTGACTGCTGCGCGGCAATACACTTTCCCGTCAAGATTAGCCAGTATTAAGGCGCCTCAAATGGGGCCAAGGAATGTCAGAGCGAATCTGCGTATGAACAGTTACCTGGTCAATTATAATACATATCGTACGATGCATGCCACAATGCAGGGAATGATTCCTTATGTAAGAATCGTTGCGTATGAAAACGATAAGTAGCAAAGTTCCCTCTATCTTTTTCCGTCCGTTTTTTCTCTCTTCCCTTCTCTGCTGCCTGACGGCTGCTGTATCGGCCAGGGAGACCGGGGTAACGGCACAGGAGCTTCTTGACCGCATGGCTCATGCCACCTACGAAATGAACTACGATGGCACTTTTATTTACCGGCAAGGCAAACAGATGGATACCATGCGCCTCATACACAAGTTCGGTGAAGACGGAGAAAATGAGCGCATTGTATCCCTCACAGGTCATGAGCGTGAGGTGATCAGGAACAATCAGTCCGTCACCTGCATTTTCCCAGATAGCCATTCGGTGATGGTTGACAAGGTCCATGCGCAAAAACTTTTGCCGATGCCTGAAGATCTTGACAGACTTACCGCCCATTACACCCTGGCCGTGGCTGGCGAGGACCGGATTGCCGGGAAAGAGGCGTGGATTGTCACTATCCGGCCTGATGACAGATTCCGATACGGCTACCAATTGTGGATTGGCAAAACCGATCATCTCCTCTTGAAATCCGAACTAAAAAACAGTTCGGGATATATACTTGAACAGATACTGTTTACACGACTCGACGTTCTGGATAATATTCCCGATGAGTGGTTAAAATCCTCCATATCCGGGGCCGGATACACCCGCTATGACAGTACGGCCCCGGAACACCCTGCTGAGGCCACAAACGGCAACCACTGGACGGTGATGTGGATGCCGAACGGTTTCAGCATGAGCAATCATGCAAAACAAGCCGTCGTTGCGAGTGATAATCTGGTGGACCATATGGTCTATACGGACGGGCTGGCGATGGTTTCTGTCTTTATCGAGAGAATAAAAGACCCATCCCAATTCGTTCCCGGACCATCCAGAATAGGCGCCGTGAATGCCTTTGCAAAATTAACGAATGGATATCAGGTAACGGCAGTCGGTGAAGTCCCGCAGACAACGGTGCAAAAGATGGCGATATCTGTTGTGACAGGCAACTCTGTCCGATAGATTTTGCTTTAGTCCCTTCTCCATCCATTCTATAATCACTATAGGAATCCCGGTTTTTCACTATATGTTTACGATATGTACATTAACTCTGTTAACAAGATGCTACGTGGGACAGATGACATCGAAACCGTGTACGATATATTCTACCTAAGAAGACAGCGGGGCTGAAATGCGGTCAATGATCACATCATTTTCGTCCTGCCTGGTAAAAACAGGGATGGGCCTGGTCCTTTTTACAGGGGCTGTGTGCGCAAGGTCACTCCCCGATTTTACGCCACTGGTCGAACAGAATTCTGCCGCGGTGGTGAATATCAGCACGACCATGAAGCGGGGCGGGGCACCATCCAGGCCCCAAAACATCCCCAATATACCTGAGGATAGCCCTTTCTATGATTTTTTTAAAAAATATTTCGGACAGGTCCCGGAGGGGAGGCAACCATTCCAGGAACGCTCTTCGCTGGGTTCCGGTTTTATCATCTCCAAAGACGGTTACGTCATCACCAATAACCACGTAGTAAAGGGCGCCGATGAGATTGTTGTAAGGCTCAATGACCGGCGGGAATTTGTTGCAAAGATCATCGGTACAGATGAACGCAGCGATATTGCGGTATTGAAGATAAGCGATAAAAATCTCCCGGCCGTGGAACTGGGCGATTCCTCAAAACTGAAGGTTGGCGAATGGGTGCTGGCCATAGGTTCGCCATTCGGCTTCGATTATTCCGTTACCGCCGGGATTATCAGCGCCATGGGAAGGAATCTGCCCAATGAAAATTATGTCCCTTTTATCCAGACAGACGCTGCTATTAATCCGGGTAATTCCGGCGGGCCTTTGTTCAATCTAAAGGGCCAGGTAGTTGGTGTAAACTCACAAATATACAGCCGGACCGGCGGTTTTATGGGATTGTCATTTGCGGTGCCTATCAATGTCGTGGCAAATGTCTATCATCAATTGCGTGATCAGGGCCATGTTTCACGTGGCTGGCTTGGGGTGTTAATTCAGGATGTGAATCGTGAACTTGCCGAATCATTCGGAATGGAAAAACCGCACGGCGCCCTGATTGCGAAAGTACTGCCGGACAGTCCTGCAGAACATGCGGGATTTGAAATCGGCGATGTCATTGTCCGGTTTGCCGGGGATTTAGTCAGTTTTTCTTCTGACTTACCTCCCATGGTAGGCAGTAGTGCAATCGGCAGCACGATCCCGGTTGAGATAATCCGTCACGGTAAAAAACGCTCTTTAAATGTCAAGATCACAATGCTTCCGGAAGATGATGGGGTGACGCTTGCCGACACGGGTAAACCGGGCATATCTGCGTCCAATCGCCTGAATGTTGTGGTCAAGGAACTGACTGACGAGCAGCGGAAACAGTTGGATATCGATAAAAACGGGGTATTGGTCGAAAAGGTAAAATCCGGCCCGGCCAGCAAAGCCGGAATACGTAATGGAGACGTGATTCTGATAATCAATAACATAAAGGTCAAAAACGTTAAACATTTTGGGCAGTTAATTGCCAAGTTGCCAGAAGGGAAATCCATTCCAATCCTGATCCAACGGCGCGGTGGGCCCATATTTCTGGCGCTGAAATTGTCTGTTGCCGGGGATTCGTGACGCCGGACCTTATTCTCTACAGTAAAAAGGACTGCCATCTCTGTATGGCGATGTGGGAGCAATTGCAACAATTACTACAAGGACAGGAGTATGATTGTCATCTGGTAAAGATAGATGGCAATATAGAACTGGAACAGCGTTATGGCGCCCGCGTGCCGGTCCTCGTAGCAGGAAACAGGGAGTTGTGTCAAGGCAAACTTAACCACTCTGCAGTCAGTAATTTTCTGAATCCGGCACACCCGTAATATTTTTTCACTTTGCGAATGTAGTTCAAGGCGGCTTTCAAATCGGATAGAATCTCCTGTTTCGTTCATCCTTGCAATGGAACCAGTCTCATTATTAATCATTGACCCCGGGTTCTTTCGATATTTCCACAATCGCTATGCGCGAATATAACATGGAACAGATGCGGAATTTTTCCATCATTGCCCATATTGATCATGGCAAATCAACGCTTGCCGATCGATTTATCCAGCTATGTGGTGGTTTGAGCGAGCGTGAAATGCTCGACCAGGTCCTTGACTCGATGGATATTGAGAGGGAGCGTGGTATTACCATTAAATCACAAAATGTTACCCTGGAATACAAAAGCCGTGACGGTCAGATATATCTTCTAAATCTCATCGATACCCCCGGGCATGTGGATTTCAGTTATGAAGTATCCCGCTCACTCTCTGCTTGCGAAGGAGCGCTCCTCGTTATCGACGCCGCTCAGGGTGTTGAAGCCCAGAGTGTAGCAAACTGTTTTACCGCCATTGAAAACGATCTTGAAGTAATCCCGGTGCTGAATAAAATTGATCTGCCCTCTGCGGATCCGGACCGGGTCATACAGGAAATAGAAGAGATTATCGGCATAGATGCCGATAATGCTGTCAGAGTCAGCGCTAAAACCGGTCAGGGTGTTCCCGTTCTTCTGGAGCAACTCATTCAGCGCATACCCCCCCCACAGGGCGACCATGATGCGCCGTTTAAGGCGTTGATTATCGATTCATGGTTTGATAATTACCTGGGGGTCGTTTCACTGGTTCGAGTCATTGATGGCCATATCGGGACCGGACAGAAAATACGGGTAATGTCAACGAGACAGGAATATGAAATCAATGAAGTGGGTGTCTTTACCCCGAAACGGACACCCAAAGAGCGACTGCATGCAGGTGAAGTAGGTTATGTCGTAACCGGGATGAAGGACATTCATGGCGCCCCCGTTGGTGATACGCTGACATCGAGTAAAAATCCGTCATCGAAAGCGTTGCCCGAATTTCAAAAAATCAAGCCGCGGGTATTTGCCGGTCTATTCCCGGTGGATTCCAGTGACTATGAATCCTTCCGTGATGCCCTGGCAAAACTCAGGTTGAACGATGCGGCCTTGCATTACGAACCTGAAACCTCTGAGGCGTTGGGTTTTGGTTTCCGTTGCGGTTTTCTCGGCATGCTGCATATGGAGATAATCCAGGAACGGTTGGAACGTGAATATCATTTGAACCTGATTACTACAGCACCTACGGTCATTTATGAAGTGGTCACCACGGATGGCGCGGTAACCTATATTGATAATCCTGTAAAACTTCCTCCTGTTGACAGGATCAGGGAGATACGCGAGCCTGTTATCCGCGCCGATATACTGGTGCCACAGGAATACATCGGAAATGTCATTGCCCTGTGTATCGAGAAACGGGGAGAACAGAAGAAATTGCAATACCTTGGCAAACAAATCTCATTGGCATTTACTATGCCGATGAATGAAGTCGTACTGGATTTTTTTGATCAGTTAAAATCAGTCAGCCGCGGTTATGCTTCATTCGATTACCGGTTTGTCGAATATCAACCCACCCGGCTGGTAAAGCTGGATATCCTTATTAATACTGAACGGATCGATGCATTATCATGCATTGTTCATCAGGATCTGGCACAACGCCGTGGGCGTGAGTTGACTGATAAAATGAAGGAATTTATACCCAGGCAGATGTATGAAGTCGGCATTCAGGCGGCCGTCGGTTCCAGGATACTTGCCAGACAAACAGTCAAGGCATTGCGCAAAAATGTTACGGCAAAGTGTTATGGCGGAGACATTACCCGGAAGCGCAAATTACTGGAAAAACAGAAAGCAGGCAAAAAACGAATGAAGCAATTCGGGTCAGTGGAGATCCCTCAAAAAGTGTTTATGGCCATTCTCCATGTAGGAAAAGGTGGTTAATCTCTTTGGGTTTAATTCCCCGCAGCTTGCTGCGGGGTAGTTTATCAGATAAAAATACAATGATGTGATTCTCATTAACTAAAGGTCTTTATATGAATTTTGATTTTTCTGCATTGCTGGTATTACTCACATTTCTCAGTGGCATTATCTGGGCAGTCGATGCCTGGATCTTTGCGCCACGGCGCAAGGCCTCGGAGGAAATAACTGAACCCCGTGATGAAAAACCCGGGGCGGTCACTAAAGAACCTCTGCTGGTAGAGTATGCCCGTTCGTTTTTCCCTATATTCTTTATTGTCCTGATCCTTCGCTCGTTTATCGTGGAGCCATTCAGAATACCTTCTGCCTCAATGATGCCGACCCTGCTTATCGGTGATTTTATCCTGGTCAACAAGTACGATTACGGCATCAGACTACCGGTTATTCATACAAAAATAATCAATAACGGCAAGCCGCAACGCGGTGACGTGATCGTTTTTCGTTATCCCAGGGACCCGAGCATTCCCTTTATTAAACGGATAATCGGCGTGCCGGGTGACCATATCTCATATTACGACAGGACTTTATACATCAACGATTCGCCCATGAAGCAGGTGCTCAGAGGGAGGTTTAAAGGTCAGGGGGCAGGCACTATGATGGATGGTGCGTCCCTGCGGGAAGAGCTGCTTGGGGACGTAGCGCACCAAATTCTGGTTGACCCAAACCGCTATTCCGGCAACTTTGAAGTCGTAGTGCCAAAAGGAAAATACTTCGTTCTTGGCGATAATCGCGACAATAGTAAGGACAGCCGATATTGGGGGTTCGTACCGGATCAGAATCTGGTCGGCCACGCATTCATGATCTGGATGAACTGGGATTGGAAAAATGGTGGCATAAACCCGAAACGAATTGGTACCATTATATAAATTCATGAACCTTGTAGGGGGGCCGTAGCAATGAAAATGATGCAGACAAATCAGCGTGGCATAACATTTATAGGGCTGTTATTCATATTCGGGTTCATTGCCATCGTCGTCCTGTTTGCTCTCAGGGCATTTCCACTCTATAACGAAAAAATGCAGGTGATATCTGCGATGAATTCGATTACGCAACGGCCGGATGCCGCAAAAATGTCAGTCAGGGAGGTTCGGAAATACTTCCTGCGGAATATCGAGGCCACGACCAACATTCAACGATTTACCGATCAATCCGTGAAGAAACTCGTTATGGTGGAAAAACCCGGGAAAAAGGGCCAGCCAAAACTCCTGCATGTCCACTACCAGGCGACCAATAAGCTGATTTCGGATCTGCAATTACTGCTTGAATTCGATAAAAAGATGGAATTGAGAGGCCCGGCCACCAGTGAATAATATGCCCATCGGTCTGGCAAAAAAAATTGGCTATAAATTTAAAGATGAAACCCTGTTGAATACTGCCTTAACCCACCGCAGTTCCGGTAAAAACAATAATGAGCGGCTTGAGTATCTGGGCGATGCAATATTAGGATTAATCATCGCCGAAACCCTTTATCATCGATTTCCAGCACAACCCGAAGGTGTACTTACGCGGCTCCGTGCCGCTATGGTCAGGCGGGAAACCCTGGCAAATCTCGCCCGTAGCCTTGAAATCGGGGACCACCTGAAACTCGGGACCGGGGAGAAGAGGGCAGGTGGATGGCGCCGTGACTCAATTCTATCCAATGCCATGGAGGCCGTTATCGGGGCATTGTATCTCGATTCCGATTTTGACCGATGCAGGCGGTTCGTCCTGGATCTTTATGCCGATCTGCTTTCCGATCTGTCTCTGGAAAATATAGGTAAAGACCCAAAAACTGCATTACAGGAATATTTACAGGCCAGAAAATTGCAACTGCCCAGCTATCAGGTTATCGCTGAAGAGGGGGAGGCACACCTCCGTGAGTTTACCGTGGAATGCAGTATCGATGGCCTTGACAAGAAGATCATTGCCCAGGGTAAAAGCAAACGCACGGCAGAGCAATCAGCAGCAAGAAAGGCGCTTGATCTGCTGCAACCGGAGAACGGATAACTGTTGCGGCTGTGATGACTGATGGATTCCGGTGTGGACATGTGGCGATTCTTGGCCGGCCCAACGTGGGTAAATCAACCTTATTAAACAGAATCGTTGGTCAGAAGCTTAGCATCACTTCCAGTAAACCCCGGACTACCCGCTGGCATTTGATAGGGATAAAGACGACAGCCGAATCGCAGGTTATCTACGTCGATACACCTGGATTACAAAACAGCTATTACGACGGCCTCAACCGGCATATGAGAAGGGAGGCCATTAATTCCATGTTATATGTGGATGTCATCGTCTTTATGGTCGAGGCATTGCAGTGGACAGAAATGGATGCACAAGTCCTGAAGATGATTGGCGAAACGAAATTCCCGCTGTTGCTGGTCATCAATAAGATCGATAACATCCGAAACAAGAGTGATCTTTTACCTTTTATTAAAAGGATGTACGCCAGGAGGCATTTTACACAGGTGTTGCCTGTTTCTGCACGCACAGGAGATAACCTGGACGCATTCGAAAGAACGGTTTTATCGCTACTCCCGGAAGCTCAGGCGGAATTCCCAGAGGATCAACTCACTGATCGGAATGAGCGTTTTTTTGCCGCCGAATTCATCAGAGAAAAATTAACCCGGAAAATGGGGAAGGAAATTCCCTACAAAATATCAGTGACTATAGACCTGTTTGTTCTTAAGGGGGAGGTCCTGCATATTCATGCGATTATCTGGGTTGCAAACGAAAGTCAGAAAAAGATCATCATAGGCAGTGATGGCGCCGTTCTGAAAAAGGCAGGGGAACAGGCGAGGAAGGACATGGAGGCGATGTTCGGTCACAGGGTATTTCTGCAAACCTGGGTGAAGACAAAAAAGAAGTGGTCTGAAGATATCAAGGCGTTGCAACAGCTTGGTTATGAACGCTGAACTTTGAACCAATACTGTGAAAGTTCCCCTTAATCCCTGTTATATACTGCACCAACGCGCATACCGGGAAACGAGTCTAATCCTGGAAGTGTTTTCGCGTGAACATGGAAGACTCTCGCTCGTTGCCAAAGGGGCAAAAAGGGGGAAAGCCGGCATCCGGAATTTAATGCAAGTAACTCACAGGCTCGCTGTTGCCTGGAGCATCCGGAGCCAAATGGGAACGTTGACGGCAATAGAGCCAGATGGCCCCACTTGCAATCTTCGCGGCCGTTGGCTCATTGCTGCGTTTTACCTGAACGAATTACTGATGAGGATGTTACATCGGCACGAATCACATCCGGAACTGTTTGACGCCTATCATACAGCGCTAACTCGTCTTGCCGGTCAGGAGGCAGAGCAAGCCACGTTAAGGATCTTTGAAAAGAATTTATTACGTTCCCTGGGTTACGGGTTGATACTCGATCACGATGTGGCCTCGGGCAAATTAATCGATAATGACCGGGACTATAACTACCAGCTTGACTACGGACCCATGACAACTGTCCCTTCAGTGGCCGAGCATGTAAAAATATCCGGTCGCACACTGAATGCGCTGAGTGAAGAGACATTGGAGGATGAGGATTCGTTGCAGGAGGCAAAACTTCTGTTACGCTTCACGCTCAAAAGGCATCTGGGGACAAAGCCTCTGGCGAGCAGAGTACTCTATCAGTCCTATTTAAAAACCTTGTAGAATTGGGTGGAGGCGGCTTTTTTTTGAGCCTGCTGACGAGATGATGACATGACACAATCGATACTACTGGGCGTCAATATCGACCATATTGCCACACTCCGGCAGTCGCGTCTGACCCGTTATCCGGAACCGGTCCAGGCAGCGCTGGTTGCGGAACAGGCCGGGGCCGATTCGATAACCGTCCATCTGCGTGAAGATCGGCGTCATATCCAGGAACGTGATGTCTTCATGTTAAAAGATATCCTGTTGACACCCATGAACCTGGAGATGGCGGTAACGGATGAGATGTTATCCATTGCAGAAAAACTCGGCCCGGAATTCTGCTGCCTGGTGCCGGAACAACGGCAAGAGTTGACGACAGAAGGTGGCCTGGATGTTGTCGGGTTGATGGGACCAGTTAAAGAGGCATGCCTGCGGCTGAAGGCAGCGGGGATCCGGGTATCACTGTTTATCGATGCGGATGCCGGGCAGATTGAGGCGGCCTGGGAGGCAGGCGCCGCGGTAATTGAAATCCATACAGGCCATTTTGCAGATGCCGGTAACAGTCATGAGAGAGAAAACGAATTGAACAGGATCATTGACGGGGCTGCCATCGGCACCAATCTGGGTCTCCAGGTGAATGCAGGACACGGGCTTAACTATCAAAACGTGCAAGCAATTGCCGGGATTCCGCAGATACATGAACTCAATATCGGTCACGGAATTATCGCCCGGGCCGTTTTCACCGGTCTGCATGAGGCGGTCAGGGAGATGAAACGATTGATGCTGGCAGCGCGGCGTTGAATACGATACTATAAACAAACGTAGCGGCCAGTCCAGGCTGTATTATTCGTCCTTGATATCTCTTATTTCTCCCATTGTATGAATGGTAACCACTGTTATGTCTGATCAGATAAGTGCCGTGACACGCAGACGCACGTTTGCCATTATTTCCCATCCTGACGCCGGCAAAACGACGGTCACGGAGCAATTACTCTACTACGGTGGCGCCATTCAGCTTGCCGGCACGGTAAAAGCCAGGAAGTCGGCCAGGTATGCCGCCTCCGACTGGATGCAAATGGAAAAAGAGCGGGGCATCTCCATCACCAGTTCAGTTATGCAGTTCGTCTATCAGGACAAGGTAATTAATTTACTGGATACCCCGGGGCATGCGGATTTTTCAGAGGATACTTACCGGACGCTTACGGCTGTCGATTCAGCGCTCATGGTGATCGATGTCGCCAAGGGCGTAGAGCAGCGTACCATCAAGCTTATGGAGGTATGCCGCCTGCGTGATACACCCGTCATTACGTTTATCAACAAACTGGACAGGGAAGGCAAGGATGCGATTGGATTGCTGGACGAGATCGAGCAGCAGCTCACTATACACTGTGCTCCGATCACCTGGCCCATTGGCATGGGCACTCACCTGCTGGGCATTTACCATTTTGCAGAGGATGAAATCCGACTGTACCGGAAAGGAAACGGTCATAAACATGCAACAATTCAGGGATTGATCAGCCAGGAAGCGAAATCAAAATTAGGGACCCAATATGCTCCACTGATTGAAGAGATTGAGCTTGTCAAAGGGACCTGTCCCGAATTTGATTTGGGCGCCTATCTGACCGGTGCACAGACACCGGTATTTTTCGGTACAGCCTTACACAATTTTGGTGTTGCTGAATTTCTGCAATACCTGGTCAACTATTCCCCTGCTCCCTTACCGAGAAACGCAGTAGAACGCCGGGTTGAGCCAATGGAAAATAAGTTCAGTGGCTTTGTATTCAAGATCCAGGCGAATATGGATCCTGCGCATCGGGACCGGGTTGCCTTTGTCAGGATCTGCTCCGGCCAGTACCGGAAAGGGATGAAGTTACACCATGTCAGATCGGGAAAAAGCATGCAGGTCTCCAACGCCTTGACCTTTATGGCCGGAGACCGGCAACAGGCCGAGCAGGCATGGGTCGGTGATATACTGGGACTGCATAACCATGGCACCATCCAGGTGGGCGATACCTTTACCCAGGGGGAAAGCCTCTCTTTCACAGGTATTCCCCATTTTGCGCCGGAGTTATTCCGCCGTGTCCGTATCAAAGACCCATTGAAAGCAAAGGCATTGCTGAAAGGACTGGTCCAGTTGGGTGAAGAGGGTGCGGTCCAGTTTTTCCGGCCATTGAACAGTAATGACCTCATTCTTGGGGCCGTGGGGATGTTGCAATTTGATGTGGTTGCATGGCGGTTAAAGGAGGAATATGGCGTGGAATGCAGTTATGACACCATCCCCGTCATCACAGCGCGCTGGGTGCAATGCGATGAGGCGAAACAACTGCAGGAATTTAAAAACAGGCTTTCTGAAAACCTGGCGCTGGATGGCGCCGGACATTTGACCTATCTGGCCCCGAGCAGGATCAACCTGGATCTGACCATGGAACGCTGGCCGGATATTGTCTTCCATGCAACGCGCGAACATTAATCCTTATAGTTTTAGTTTGATTTAAATCCCCATCAGATTAATCAATCATCAGTAATGTATTACTGATAAATTTACAAAAATTGGCTCTTCAGCAGAATCTGTGGGTTAACAAGAAAGACTTTTGAATAAA
>JBHHYN010000066.1:0-15232 GCA_046757565.1 Gammaproteobacteria bacterium
GACGGGCTACTGTTTATATATCAACCCACAGATTCTGCTGAAGACCCTAAAACAAAAAACGTATACGGACAGGAAGGCGTTCCATGAAGAAATTATCCCGGCATTTACCGATCGGCATGTTTTGTTTCCTGCTTGTTGTGTGTTTGAATGGTTGCGCACATATGGACGCCAGCAGCGATCCCAGGGACCCTTACGAGGGGTTTAACCGTTCCGTTTACCATTTCAATGAAGTCATGGACGATAAAATCTTTAATCCCATCGGCCGGGCCTACAAGGCGGTCTTGCCTAACTTGATTGATCGGGGTATCTCCAATGCATTCAGTAACATCGCCGATGTCGCCGTGATCGTCAACGACATACTGCAATTGAAGATTGGCCAGTCAGTTGCGGATATTGGCCGCCTCGTTTTTAATTCCACGATTGGACTGTTGGGTTTTTTCGATGTGTCGACCCGGCTGGATCTGCCCAAACACCACGAGGATTTTGGGCAGACACTCGCCAGGTGGGGATTCTCTGCCGGCCCCTACCTGGTTATTCCGCTCTTCGGTCCGGCTACGGTGCGGGATGCTGTGGGATATGGCCTCGATAACAGTGTCTTGACTCCGATTACATACATCAACGATGCGGCCTACCAGGCCGGGGTATTAACGCTCAAATATATCGACTTCAAGGCCGGCCTGTTGAGCGCCAACAAACTTATCAATGAAGCGGCCCTGGACAAATATGAATTTACCAAGAATGCCTATTTTAACCTGCGGGAAAACCTCATCCATGATCGCGATGGCTCTCTTGAAGAGATTGATGAGACAGTTTTAACTCCTTGAAGCGGATTATTTTATCTCTTCAATGCCCAGCTGTTTTGCAAACGCCAGCAACTGCTGTTGTTTGCTCATGGCGCCATCTGCACCGGCCAGTCCGGATAGGGCGCGTTCTTCCAGAAGTTGCTTATGGATAGCGTTGCTGAGTTGGATTAATTCTACGGAATTCTTTACCGCCTCCATCTGCTCCTCAGACAGTTCCCTCCATTTCAGCAGGAACTCATTCAGACTGGTCTCGTCCCAGTTATTATCGTTTAAAAAAACCTGGATCAATGTCTGTGCGGCTGTTGTCTGTTTCAGAAGAGAATCCGCTGCCGGTATGGCGGTGCTGTTGACGTTATTTCCCGGCGCCGTCTTGTGACCCGTTAACAGGAGGGCGGCGATGAGAATAGCCGTAATCGCAATAGCCCCGCCCAGCAACCAGAGAATGTTGAGTGAGTGTGAGGGTGGTTGCGGTTCCGAATCAGTGACTATGGGTGCTCTTTTTTTTTTCTCGGGCCGGCGTTCAGTGACCTCCAGTGACTCCTCCTTGGGAGGCTTGACCAGGGCGGGATAATCATTCACCGGCAATGGAATCTCTCCCGAGAGGATGCCGTTAATCAATTCCGTGCGGGCATGACGATAGCGCTCCTTGTCGATTTCACCCTTGGCAAACGATTTTGCCAGGCTGCGCAGGGTCGTTTGCTTCATACTAGCCGACATCTTCCAGTAGAACGCGAAATCCCGTTGTCTTGTCGGGATTGCCGCTGTACGGTTTTTGCAGGGAAATATCACACTTTGCGTGGGGGTCCGAATAAGCGCCACCGGCCGTGATGGCGCCGCTGCCGGTTGTGACCATCTCCTGCACGTTGCCGATGTAGTTTTTCAATCCCCAGCCGTTGGATCTCCCTGATTTTACGCTGACCGTGCCGGTCCCTTTCAGTACCTTGTCGCCCAGAGTCACGCGGCAATTGACGTTCTTCTTTGGTTGTTTACCTCCGGCCTTGGCCGCGTATTCCCACTCCTCCTTGGTCGGCAGCCGGTAGGTCTTGCCGGTGCGCGCGGACAACCACTTTAGATAGGTCCCGGCATCCTTGAGGGTAATGCCGGTTATTGGGTCGTTAAATTTTTCCCTGTTGGTCTCCGGTTTGCAGTTGCCGCTCAAGGCGCAGTATTTGGCGTAGTCACCGACCGATATCTCATACTTGCCGATGGCAAAACTGCTATGGCCATTGTTGTCCCCCGGGACAACCACCATCAGCGGCCCGCGCCAGCCGCTATTGACCAGGTCAAAGCATATCGCCTTGGCTCGCCTGCCGTAACCGGCCAGGTTCGAGGTACAGGAACGCGGGCTGGCGATAGGTTTCCACTCCTTCTTGGCCTTGGCCAGTGCAGCTTTGGTTGTCGCCTTGAACTCAGCCGGCTTCTCCCTGGTCAGCATCTTGTTGGCGGGATTATCCGGCGCCTTGGCGATAAGGCTGTTGATCTCGGTTTCGGCCTTATCGTAGTCCGGGTTATCTATCCAGATGGCCTGTGCCCTTCTCAGCAGTTTCCTGGCCTGGCCCAGGGTTTTGTATTTTTCTCCGGCGGCCTTCTTGGCATTGAGATAGGTGTTGTAGGCATCATTTGCCTGTTTCATCCTGCTCTCAAGGGCCTGCTGAAACTTGAGGAGATCCGGGTGGCCGCCGTAATCCGCTGTGGCTGCCTGTAGTAATTTGTTGGCTTCGCTCAGCTTGCCGTCGTTTAACAAGGCATCCGCCAGTTCCTTATCGGGCCATGGTTTCAGCTGATACTGATCCTTCAGATCCGCCAGAATGCTGCTGGTGGGGAATACGCTGCTCGCCGCGTCGGCGAGGGCGGCGGCCTCCTCCTTACTGGTCTGGGCAAGGCTGTTGATGCGCTCCTCCAGGATCGACTCTGCCTGTTTCCTGAAGGCCGTATACCTGGCCGGGGCGCCGGCTTCGATCTGATTTACCTTGCGGCCTATCTCCACACTGTCGAAGGTGGTTGCCACCTTGAACAACTCCGACAGGTCGGCGATGTTGACCTCTACCCGGTATTCATCCCGTAACCCCTTGAGGATGGCATTCCCTGGCGCGAGTGCAAGACCCGCTTCAGCCAGTTTCAGGGCGCTCGCAAATTTTTTGCTCCCCCCCCGGCGCTGAGCAAGCCTGGCATAACTCTCAGCCAGTATCCTCGGGGCCTGCTTGGTAATGTAGTCATCATCGGCCGGCAATTCCGCCTTCAATTTTTCGAAAATCGCTTTCGCCTCTGCTACACGATCGCCCTCCGTTTGTACCTTGAAATCCCCTTTCAGGTCCTTGATGCGCTGCTGTTTATCGAACTCCGCCCGGGTCCGGGAGATACTGCCTCGGGTTTCCTGCAACATGGCGAGTTTGGGGGCAAAGCGTTCACCGCGGTCAACCAGGCCATCGGCAGCATCAAAGCGGTGTTCCTGCAGGGTTATGTTGGCCCTGGCTACATACAGCTGGGCGATGGCGTTACGGAAACGCTGCAAGTCATCCACAATCGATTTGTCTTCATTTTTCAGGCTGTCGAGTTCACGCACATTTGCCAGCAGTGCCGATTCCCATTGGGCATTATCCAGGTCTGGTTTGGCCAGTTTTTGCTCGATGCTGGATTTGTCGGTAGCCGCAATTTTGGCGATGGCCTGGACGCGGGCGTTACCAGTGAGATGGGCCAGCTTGATCTGGGTGAGTTCCTGTCCCAGTTGCAGGGCGCTCAGTAGTTCACCATAGTTACTTGCCAGAGCTTCGGCATCGGCCCGGTTGCCGGTGCTCTCAATACGCTGCAACTCCTTCGTCACGGTCTCCTTTAACCGGGAGGAGAGACTGCCCAGCACCGGAGACTGCTGGGGTGAACTGAGACCGGCAAGTTCGATGATGTCGGCCTGGTATTGCTGATAATCGCCCAGCGTGGTGAGTTGCTCCTGTACCGTGCCGAGTGACTGGTCCAATTCGGCGACACGCACCGCCTGTTGTACCTTGGTTTGCAGATCTTTCAGGCGGGCATCTTCCGGCGCCGTTTGCAGACCGGAACTAATGAATGCCAGCGCCTGGTCAAAATTCCTGGCGCTGTAGGACTGCTCTGCAGCCAGCCGGTAGGCATTGGCCGGCCTGGGATCGGTTAATAACGGGTGTTTCGGATCAATCTGTTTGGCGATGACCCCAAGGATATCTTTGGTGGTATCAAGCCGATCCGGGTCCTTGAGGGCAGCAATATAATCGTTGTAGAGGTCCGTGATCTTCTGTTTTTTGTTGAAATTGACTTCGCTGGTCAATTCATCCAGGAAGCTGGAATCGGGGTAAATTTCCCTGACTTCCCCGAGTTTTGCCTGTGCCGCCGGGAAATTATAATTATTGGCGGAGATGTTGATCAGCTGGCTGATCTCCTTTTTGAAGTACCCCTGAATGGCATCTTTGGCATCTTCGGAGATGGTGGTCTGATCAATCTTTTCCAGACTTCGCATCTCATCCAGTTTGGCAATAATCACCTGCGTATCGCCGCTGTTGATTGCCGCAACGATCTCCTGGATTTTTTTGTTATGCAGATAATCCAGCGCCGGGTTGATAGCGATGAGTCCGGCAATGAGCAGGATGCCTGCAGCGATGGTAGCGGGATGCTTATGCCAGGTGGCCTTGCCTTCAAATTCTTCGATAAAGTGGGTGACCGTGGGGCTGCGGTCTTCACGCTTGAAGGCGAGGGCATGGCGCAGGGCGCGGTTCTGTTTCTTGTTCAGCCCCTTGATCGGCGCCGGCAGCAGACCATTTTCACGGGCAGTGGTTGCCGGCAGCTTGTTAAAGGGGTGTTTGCCCGTCAACAGTTCATAGGCGACGCAGCCCAGCGCATAGGTATCGTCGCGGGTATCGGGTTCTTCGCCCTCCAGCATCTCCAGGCTGGCATAGGCCGGTGTCAGGGCGCCGAGCTTGCCCGGATCGAACAGGGTCTTTTCCGCTTCGCCGGTCACCGGGTTCTTGACCGCCCGGGCAATACCGAAGTCCAGAGTCTTGACGGTACCGTCATTACACAGGAAAGCATTTCCCGGCTTGAAATCCGAATGCACCAGCCGCCTGGCATGGGCATACTCCAGGGCGGCCGCCAGTTGCCGGGTGATTTCAAAGGCCTCAGGGAACGGCAGTCCGCCTTTCTTTCTGACCACTTTCTTGATGTAGGTATTCAGCGGCTGGCCCACCATTAGCTCCATGGTAATAAAGACCGGTGTACCCGGGCCGCCGATGCGGTCGAAGTCATAAACGGTAGCGATATTGGGGTGGGCCAGTTTCTGCTGGCGGCTGGATTCACGCTGCAGGGAGATAAAGGCCTCGGGATGAGACTTGAAATCTTCGTTGAGCAGTTTAATGGCGCAGTAGGGGTTTTTATCCCTGGCTTCCTGCTTCAGCAGATCGATACCCTTGAACACCTTACCCATGCCGCCGACACCCAACACGTCGAGCAGTTTGAAACGTTCCTTGATCACGTCTCCCACGCCCAATTCGTGACCCGGTGCGCTGTCCGGTTGTTGTGGCTCCTGCCACGCCGTACCGGAGGGACCGGTGGCGCCGGTGAGGGACGGTGACGAGGTGTCGGTTCCCGTCAGGCTGACATCGAAATCAACGCCACTGGTATCGGTGCCGCCGGTTGCCGAGCGCTCCGCCGCCTCGGAGCGTTCCCCATCGGACATGACCTGGGTGCCATCACTCGTCACTTGCGGTTGGGGCTCCTCCTGACGGGCAATGTTGTCCTCCTGGGCGAACACCGTCGAATCCCCTGCCGCAGCCGCCGATTCCGTGTCGGTCGCATGCGCCCGCCGGTATTGATTGATCTGGCGTTTCAGCGTTGCATAGACTTGATCATTGATTTTTTTCTGCCCGTATATCTCATCGAGCTGTGTCAGCATGTTTTGGGCATACCTGGGCGTATCCTGCAGGAGCTTGTCCAGCTGTTTACTCAGGACACTGATATCAAGCTTGCCATTTGCGAGGGCCTCTAGGGCGGTTTTAAAATCAGCCACCGGTCTTCCACCTCCAACAGATTAGGTTACTCGATGTCCACCACAATGGCGGTCACATTATCTCCCGCTCCACGTGACAATGTCAGGTCAATTAACTTCTTGCAGCTCTCTTCCGTATTGCCCGCCTTCATTATGTCCTGTATCTCCAGATCATAGACATGTTTCGGCAGGCCATCACTGCATAGTAAATAGCGGTCGCCATGTTCCATTTCCTGAATATCCATATCCAGGAAAAGCTCGTCAGTGGCGCCGACAGCGCGCGTGATCATATTGCCATGGGGATGTGCCAGGGCCTCTTCGCGGCTGATCATCCCCTGTTCGATGTAGAGTTCAACCTGTGAGTGATCCGCTGTAATCTGCCTCAGGTCGTCACGGCGTAACCGGTATAAGCGGCTGTCACCCGCCCAGATATAAATGCAATATTTTTCAAAGGCCAGCATGACCACTACTGTACTGCCAATCGTCACCCGTTTTGCCGAAGCGCGGGCCTGTTCAACGAGTTTCCGGTTGACGGTTATTAACCTGTCTTCAATATCGTCAATATAATTAACCAGCGTAGTCCCCTCATGGATTTTTTTCAGCTTGTCGACGATCATCTGGCTGGCGACATCCCCCTTGTCGTGTCCCCCCATGCCATCAGCGACGGCCCACAGGCCGATTTCAGGCCGCTCCAGCATGGAGTCCTCATTATGCTTGCGCACCCGGCCGACATCGGTGATGCCGAAGGAGGCCCAACTCATGGGTTTAGCGGATTTTCCTGGATCGGGAACGGACATGAAAATCAAGTAGAACCGGGCACTACCGTTGCCGCTGTTTGAGTGGACGAAACAGTATCCCGCAGCGGGCACACTTGCCTCATTCCGTCAGAGCAGACAGAGTGAATATTCTCAGAGTTCATGGGTAAACGTGACGACCTCCGCGGGGTCTTCATCAAATGCACGGCCGAGACTTATACGGCCATTTCCGTTCAGGGGCATCTCCTCCCGTCTGAGAAAGGCCGGTTCATCATTTTCCATCTGCACATGGGTGCCGTTGGTGCTTTGATCCACAATGAAAAACTTGTCCCGTCTCAATTCAATCCTGACATGTTGACGTGAAGCCAGTTTTTCATTGATAGGCAGGTCGCATTGTTGACTGCGGCCCATTATCACGCTGGTGCGTTGCTTGTTCAATTCGATTTCCTGATTGTTATAAGTGACCTTGAGTTTGGCTTCCGGTTTGTGCGCATCCTGCAGAAGCCCGGTTGCCATACGCGTGACATCTTCCTCCTGCCAGATAATCTCATAGATCTCGATCTCCTCTTTCTTTCCCTTGATGGGAGCGCGGTCGACAAAACGGGAACTTGCCCGCATGACCGGCGCGAGCAGATCAATTGTCGATTGGGTGGTGATGATCTGTCCGCCTTTTGCCTGAGCCGCCATGCGGGCAGCGACGTTTACCGCGTCACCGAATACGTCGTCACCTTCCAATAAAGTCGGACCGTAATGAAAGCCCACACGAATGGACAGGGGGGCGCTCGAGGCCATTCCTCCTTCGGTAACATCTTCGTCCAGGACCTCATGCATTTCGCAGGCAGCAGAGGCCGCTTCATCCGCAGACGGAAAGGTGCACATGATCTCATCGCCAATCGTCTTGATAACGGTGCCGGAGTGATCGTTGGTTACTTCCGTGAGGGTCTCCAGGCAGTCGGCCACCTTGACGCGGGCCGTCGCATCACCCAGTGTCTCAAATAACCGGGTGCTGCCGCTGACGTCGGCAAACAGGATCGCTAAATTAGTCGTTTTTGGTGGCATCTGTTTCTATGTATTAACTGGAAAAGCAGTTAAATACACTCTCCTGGTTTTTATGTTACGTAAGCACCGTGCAAAATACTGCCGCTCTCCCTGTATCTCAATCATAGCAGCTCTCATCAATCTCTCATCATACTCCATTATTCTTAAAGGGAAAATCATGAATTAGCGGGACATGGTGGGAGATATTGTGGTTGTTCTGTTTGCTGTGTAGGATAGACACCGGATTTACATTTTTTGACCACGATCAACGGGGGTTAATGGATAAATTACGCACAGTTTTATCAGCAACACTGCTATTGGGCGCACTGATTCTCGCCTGTGAACAGGTTGCCGCGCTCTCCATTCGGGAAATTCTTGGCCTGGACGATAAGGAGAGCGCCACGACCGATACAGCGGCTGCCAACGCGCCTGCCGCGGTCGAGGAGAAGCGCGACAACAAGAAAACAGACGCTGCCGATCCGAACCGGGCCAGGCCGGGTGCAGCAGAAACTGCCCCCGGACTGGAGTTTACCGATATCGAACAGATTTTTGCCAATCTCAATGCCGGTCAGAAGCGTACCTATCTTCAGGATGAAGCTACCTTTAAACGCTTCATCCACCAACAGGCGGGCAATCTTTCGGTGCTCACGGCCGCCAGGGCCAATCATGTCGATAAAGATACGAATACCATCTATCTCATGCAACGGGGCGCCGAAAGCATGTTGCGTGAGTCCTATCTGAGTAAACTCATTACCAGCAAGCTGCCTGCCGATTTCCCCACTGAACAGCAGGTTCGCGACTATTATGATAAGAACAGGGAGAAGTTCGTGCTGGAACAGCGCGTGCATGTCTGGCAGATCTTTCTGCAGACAGGCAAGGATATGGACGCGAAGAAAATCGCCGGACTGGAAAACAAGGCAAAATCCATCATCAGGGAGATCAAGCAGGGTAAACTGGATTTTGCCGCCGCCGCCCTGAAATATTCCGAACATGAGCCCAGCCGGGTAAACGGGGGGTATATGGGACTGCTCAAGGTCTCGGAACTGAAGCCGGGGATCGACAAACCGCTCATGGCGCTGGCGGAAGGCAAGATCAGTCAACCCGTCAAGACCGACAGCGGTATTCATATCCTCAAGCGTGGCGCCATCATCCCCAGGCAGGAAATTGCCTTTGCAACGCTACAGCCACAGATCGCGGCACTGCTGAAAAAGCAGGCCGTGGCGCAACTGCGCCAGGCCATTTATGATCAGGCGGAAAAAAGCTATCCTGTTGATTTAAAAGATAAGAAGATCGAGGAGTGGCGCTTGCGCCTGCGTACCAATATACCGGAAACCACAGCGAAGAAGCAGTAACCCTGAACCCTGAACCCTGTTTTACCTGCCTGAAAGGACCCGCTCCGCCGCCTCTTTGTCCGTCTTGTCGGTCAGGCACTGGCCCGTGGTTTTGACGATGCCGCCATAGAGATCGCCCTGTTCCTGCAGTTCATAGCTGGGCAGCGCGGCCTTCATGCCGATGGCATAGCCGCCCTTGATCATGCCCAGCCCGTCTTTTTTTGCGTCGCCCATGATCATCTTCATCTTGTGGCGTTTGCCAATAATCTGATCGTAAGGCCCCCAGATGCCGGGTGAAGAAAACGGTCCGCCGCCGGTCATCACATCGAACAGGATCTCCCGCTTGCCCTCGATGTAGCCAAGGGCGGTGAAATCCGGCCCTTCATAGAATTTGAAATTATTGATGCCGCACTCTTCTTCGATGAGGTAGTTATAGCGGTCCAGCGAGCTGGATGTGTATTCGTGGGGCATGGTGATCCCCCGCGTAAACACCCGCTTTTTCTCGCCCCTGTTTTTTAATTCCTGGCTGATGGCAATGATGAAATGCGTGTCACCGTAAGGTCCCCTGAAGATACGCTTCCCGGCGACGCTCTTGTATTGGCGCTCCCACTCTTTCTTAATGCGTGAGCCGGTGACGACCACTTCTTCCACCGTTTTCACGTTTTTTAAGCGTTTGTAATCAGTGCTTTTTTCATTTCCGGCAGCCATACCGGCCTGCAACGAAAGGACGGCTGACAGGGTGATCGTGAGTAAAATTGGCCGGGTGCAGCGTTCCATTCTTTGTTATCAGTTATGTTCAGGAGTCACAATTCTTAAAGTAGTAGATTTAAGCTCAGATGAACGGAAATGTAAATGTAAGATGTGGGTATCGGGGTAAAAAAATTTTTGCCTGACCAATGCGGCTAATAAATATACCCGTTTTAATTGCCTGCGACCGGCGAAAACGGCAATCGGGTAAGGTAGCCGTCATTGAAAAGCATCTATACAGCCATTTCAAAGGATATTATCGCTCATGCGTCGTTATGGCGGCACAGTTGCCCACAAGTCAAAAAAAAATCTAAAAGGATCAGCCAATAACAGCTATTTTATATTGCAATACTTTCAGGATTTTTGCTTTACCTGCAGCGGGCAAGCCTGATATAGTTCGATCCCGTGCCGAATTATGTTTCACCACTGCACAGGCCGTATCCGTCCCGATTCGATACAGCCGTAGGTTTGTAAGGTCTAACATATTGGAAAATATAGAAAAACCAGCCAGTAGCCGTGTTTAGCCAAAGGGGGATGGGGGATCGATTAATTCAGCGTTGGCGCTGGTGCCTGCTGCTATGCCTGGTTACGGCACAGGCCGTTGCCGGCCCACTGGGTTTGCCGGATTCGGCCAGACCCGGTGCGGTGCGCCCGGAGGAGGTCGGTAAGCAGACCGTTCCGGCCAAACCGCCGGCATCCACCTTGAAAGTCCCCCCGGTCATCGATCGCCCGTTCGAAATCGATGAAGGCCCCCGCGTCGTCGTCAATCGTTTCCGCTTACTGGATGCCAGGGACTTGCCTGAATTCAACATCACGCTGGACGAGGTCCAGCAGCTCTTGCAAGGGCTGATAGAGAAGAAACCGGAGGGCTTTACCATTGGCCAACTGCAGGAGGTCTCCGATGCGGTGACCAAGTACTACCGTGAAAAGGGATTGATCCTGGCGCAGTCGGTAGTGCCGGTGCAGACTGTCCAGACCGGGACCGTCGATATTCAGGTTTTTGAGGGTAAGCTGGGCCGGATCCTGGCAGAGGGCAACAAGATGTATTCCGAGGAGATGCTGCGTAAGCCTTTCAAGCACCTCATCGGCAAACCGGTGACCAAGGATGCCATCGAATCCGCCCTGCTCACCCTGACCGATTTTCCGGGACTCAGTGTTTTTGGTGTATTCCAGCCGGGCCGGCAGGTTGGCACCGCGGACATTCTGCTGAAGGTACAGAATGAAAAACACTTCGATGTATCGTACCGTATCGATAACCACGGCCTCACGGAGACCGGCACCAGAAGATTCCGTCCTGAGTTGGTCTGGAACAACCCGACCGGTGGCGCCGACCGCTTGTCGATTACGCTCCAGCAGACCTACCACCCCAAGAACAACCTGTTCCGGACATTCAATTACGAACACTATCTGGCGAACGGGTTCACGGCCGGTCTCACCATTAACCGTAACTCCTTCGATGTGGGCGGCGACCTGGCCGCTCAGCAGATCTTTGGCCAGACTGACCAGCAGAGTCTGTTTTTACAGAAATCGTGGATCCGCAGCCGCCAGTTAAACCTCTCCTCAACTTTTACCGTGGAACGCAAGCAGTCGAAGACCACAGTACGTCAGCGCCGCAGCAACGTTGACAGGTTATCGGTTTTTACCCTGGGATTTGATTTCGATAACGTGGACACCCGCTTCAAGGGGATCAATTTTGCCACGCTCGAGATCAACCGCGGCGTGAACAATCTGTTTGGCGCCATGAGTTCCAGCGGCGATGCCCTGAATCTGCCGGCCGGCCTCCGGCCCAGCCGCCAGGGCGGTCCGTCCAATCCCAAGTTTGCCGCGGGCCAGTTTACCTCGGTGAATGCGACCGCTTCCCGCCTGCAGACCCTGAGGCCCAATCTGAGCCTGCTGCTCAGGGCAGAGTATCAGTGGACGAAGGACCTGTTGGTGCCGTTGCAGCAGTACTCCGTCGGCGGGCCGGACAATGTCCGCTCCTTCCCACAGGCGCAACAACTGTTGGACCGCGCCCTGTTCGTGTCGGCGGAATTCATCCAGAATATGCCGTTTATCACTGATGTCCCCGCGTTTGCCAACCGCACCTGGGGGGAATTGATCCAGCTCTCCGCGTTTTTTGATGAGGCCATTGGCCGTTTGAACAGTCCGCTGCAGAGTGATCCGCAGGGCTATGTCAAGTTCAGGGGTGCGGGCGTGCAGGTGCGTTTCACCCTGCCGAGCTTGATAGAGTCGCGGCTGATGTGGGCCTGGGAAGTCGGCAGCGACGAAGCGGACAATGGCCGCCGGCCGCAGATCTGGGGCGATTTCACTTATCGCTTCTGATCATAACCGGCCGCCGTAGAGACAGAGGAGAATAACGACAAGCACAGGGAATATAAGCTAAATTATCACTGCTGTCTCGTTAAGTTAAACAGAATTTTGCATAATGTACTGAATACGCTCACTTTATGGCTTGTACTGATGATTCGACACATGAGATTGCACATCCAGTCCCGTCATTCCGGAAAGTGCAAAGCACTTATCCGGAATCCAGTGTTTTCAATAACTTTCTGGATGCCGGATCTATCGGCTTTATTTCCCGAGTCGCTCTCAACCGACTATGTCCTTATAGTCGAGTCCGGCATGACAATGTAACGTTAACGGGACAGTAGTGCTAAATTATTGAAAATAAAAATATTTATCCAGTAGCATGAGAGTGTGAACTGGTTCGTAGCATGAGAGTGTGAACTGGTTCTCTGAAAAACGATGGTAATGGTGTTAATAACAGCATGGTTTCAACTACGATTGAGATATCCCGACAGGCGATAGCGGCATGCAGCAACAGCGACCGGCCAGATTGATCAAGGGCAAACCCGGGGAGCGCCGGCAAACCTCTGCGCAACCGTTGTCTGCGCCGTTACCGTTGCCATTACTGAAGCCCCTTGCCGCATGTATCCGTAAGGCTACACTGCCTGCCGCCGGCCTGCTGCTGGGCCTGAACGCAGGTACGATTTTCGCTGCGCCCCAGGGCGGACAGGTGGTGGGTGGTCAGGGCAACATCACCACGCCCAATGCCACCACCACCACGATCAATCAACAGTCGCAGAACCTTGCCATCGACTGGACCAGTTTTAATATCGCCCGGCATGAGCTGGTACAGTTCAACCAGCCCTCGGCCTCCGCCTCCGCCCTGAACCGTATCTACGATCAGAACCCGAGCCAGATCCAGGGCGCCCTGCGCGCCAACGGCAACGTTCTGCTGGTCAATCCGAATGGTGTCTTTTTCGGGCCGACCGCCTCCGTCAAGGTGGGTTCGCTGGTGGCCTCCGGCCTCAATATCACCACTGAGGATTTCATGGCCGGCAACTACCACTTCCAGACGCCCGCAGGCGGGGAAGGCGGTCTGATAATCAACCAGGGCATACTCGCTGCCGCCACCGGCGGCTCGGTGGCATTGGTGGGCGGCGCCGTCCGTAATGAAGGCGTCATCCTGGCCACCGCCGGCCAGGTCACCCTGGCGGCCGGTAAAACCATGACCATGGACTTCGACGGTGACGGCCTCATCCAGTTCACGGTCGATGAAGAGGTCCTGCAGAACGCCCACGTGCTGGATGATGCCGTTAGCAACAGCGGTGCGATCCATGCCGCCGGCGGTTCGGTTTTATTAACCGGCAAGGCCGCGAAAGATGTCTTTACCCATGTTGTCAACAATGAAGGAGTCATCCGTGCCGGTCGCATTGAAAACCAGGGCGGCACCATCAGACTTATCGCCGCCGGCAACAGTAACTCGTTAATTAATACCGGTACCCTGGACGCCGCCGGCCAGGGCGGCGACGGTGGCACAGTCGAGCTTTCCTCCACTGACACCACCATTGTTGCCGGGCAAGGCAGCATCGATGCCTCATCCATCGACGCCGGCGGCGGCACGATCCAGCTCCTCGGTGACAAGGTCGGTCTGTTTGATACCGCGACTATCGATGCCTCCGGCGCCACCGGCGGCGGCACGGTTCTAATCGGTGGCGATTACCAGGGTAGCAACCCCGATATTCAAAATGCCACAGTAACCTATGTCGGTGAAGACGCATCTATCAAAGCGGATGCAACAAGTAATGGGGCTGGCGGCAAGGTTGTTGTCTGGGCCGATGATACAACACGTTTTTACGGGACGGCGACCGCGCTAGGCGGTAAAGAATCCGGTGATGGCGGTCTTATTGAAACGTCAGGTAAACGTTCTCTCGATGTGAGCGGTAGCCGGACTGATGCAAGCGCATTCAATGGTGAAGCAGGAACGTGGTTACTGGATCCGGTCAGTGTCACCATTACTACAGCAGCTACGTTAAATGGCGTATTCGGTGGCCTCAATCCTGATATTTTTACGCCCGGCGCTACCGGCGCATTAATCAATAATACAGACATCGAAAATCGCCTGAACGGGGTGGTTGGTGCCGGTGGTGCTTCAGGTACGAATGTCACCATCACCACCGACGACGGGGGCGTACTGGCGGAAGCGGGTGATGTTACTCAGGCTGCGGGGGCAACCATCTCCCATACCGCCAATACCAATGTCACCCTGCGCATCGATGCGGCGGGTACGATCAATATCAGTGAAAACATCACCTCGACGACGGGCACCTTGAATGTCGATCTGAATGCCAACGACAACAGCGGCACTCAAAACGATCCCAATACCGCCGTAGGTGATGTCATTATCTCCGCCACTGTCAATACCAATGGCGGGACCTTCGATAGCAGTGGCGTCAACTTCAACAGTACCGCCGGCACCATCACCACCGGCGCAGGTATTGTAACCATCACCCACACCGGCACGGTGGATCTTGGCGCCATAACCACCAGCGGCGCGTCGATTTCAGCCACGGCCGGTGGACTACTGACTGTCCAACAGGCGATTAATTCAGGCACCGGCGTGCTCAATATCGATCTTACTGGTGTCGGTGTCGATCTGTCCATGGCGACGTCCGACATCTCCCATGGCACCGGCGCCAGTCAGATCCGGATCGATGCCGGTACCGGCAACTTCAACATGGCAGCGGGCGCAAGCATCATCTCCAGCGAAGGTGATGTGTTGATTGCTGCGGACACGGTCAGTTTGGACGCCACAAGTTCAGTCCAGACCCCACAGGTCAACTCCGGCATTGCCATTGCCCCGTCGACGGTGTCCCAAGCCATCAACCTGGGCGCCGGGGCGACGACCGGATTCGCCCTCACGGACGTGGAACTGAATACCCTGGATTCCAATGTTTATCAGATCGGATCCAGTGCTGCCGGATTTCCGTTTACCGGCGCGACCACCGGCAACATCACCCTGGTGGGCAACTGGACGCCCGATTTTGCCGCCAATAACCCGTTCATCCGATTATTTACCACCGGGGCCATCGCCGACAGCGGCATAGCGGCGTTGGATCTTGGCACGAGCAGTGTCGATCTGGTGCTGGGTTTTGCCAGTTCCGTCACGTTCGATAATGCCGGCCATGATTTCGTCACCATTGCCACCCAGGGGAACCCCGGTACCATCAATATTAACGATGGGGTGGGCAGCATGACCGTCGGCACGGT
>JBHHYN010000067.1:0-15179 GCA_046757565.1 Gammaproteobacteria bacterium
CTGTCCCCTGTCCCCTGTCCTCTGTCCCCTGTCCCCTGTCCCCTGTCCCCTGTCCTCTGTCCTCTGTCCCCTGTCCTCTGTCCTCAGTCTGCCTGACACCAGAATTGATACATATTCCTGAACATGAGGGGATGCATCTGCTCAAACAGGGCCCAGTTATCCAGGTCGAGCAGTTCGGTATCCTGTGGAAAAGTCTGCTGGTAGCCACGCAGGTATTCCGTTAAAGGAAAGTGGAAGCCCAGAAACCGGAGTCCCATTTGATCCAGGATCGTTTTAATACGAGGGAGAGTGAAGCGTTGCTCCTGCACATGAAATAACAGGTCCCGGCAACTGCTCATCGCATAAAAATCATTAGACTTGAGGATATCCGTGGCCACCTCTTCGCCCAGTTGGCCGTTCATCAAACCCCGGCGGAACGCCCGGATCGTATCCGGCGCCGGCTGGATACCATGCCTGGCGATAAATTCCCGTACCGTCACAATCGCCTGCCTGGCGGTTTCACTGTAAAGCCCGATATTCATTAAACCATGCGGCGCCAGCAACTGTTTCAGGACACGCCAACCCTGTAAGGGTTCCCGCATGTGATGCAGCACACCGGTACAATAGATAACATGAAACCCCCCGGACAGTTGTCCGAGGTCGAGGATATCCGCCTGCTGAAAGCGGACATTTTTCACCGCATATTCTTCAGCCATGCGTTGCGCATAGGCAAGGCTGCGGCGGCTCAGATCGACAGCCACTACCTCGGTGTTTTTAAATATCTTGGCCAGTTGCAGGGGTTGCTTGCCGGAACCGCAACCTGCCACCAGCACGTTAACCGGTTTGCCGTCCAGGTAAGCCGGCAGGGGGCCAGTGCCGGTCGTCTCCATGCGCACCTGCTCGCGCAGAGAGTAACTTTGGTCACCATGGGTCAAGCGAATCCAGCGTGGATAGGGGTTGGCTTCATACTGCGACTGCACGGCCAGAGAGGTGGGGTCATTGATCGCGGACAGAGCAGGCATAACCGCGGCACGTCTGATCTCATCGGCGATATCGAAAAGACTGCGCTGTAATAATTCCCGCACCTCCCGGGGCCAGTGTTGTAGCGGTATCGCCAGCAAAGCACGGACATGCCGGCTGTCGTGCGGCGTTTGATACATGGCCAGCACCATAACGGCACACAACAGGGCCTGCGTGACCCCCTGATCCTGCTCCAACAGGAGGCCGATGAGATCATCCAGGGCGGCGATCATCTGTTGCTCATCCGCATCAATATGGAATACATACTCGTTATTCAGCCCCTGTATCGCGATGGCGATAACCAGCTCGAACAGCGTCCCGGGCAAGGCGCTATTTTCCAGACAATCGATCAGGAGCCTCCGGCGAACGCCCGTTACGCACCGTTCCAGATCCGGATCGCGTATGGTGATCTGTTTCAGTATGCGCAGGAACAGCCCGTCCCGTGCGAGGACGGCGCAATCCACCTCTGCCACAGGCTCATCAAGGCGGTATTTGTCCCGGTACAAGGTACAGAGGTAGCGCCCATAGCGATCATGCTCCAACGTCTCCTGCTCCAGAAAACCGGCGATCTCTTGTTCCAGTCCCGGATCATAGCCCCCATACGGCATACCGCGCAGACAATACATCAAGTTAAAATAACCGGCGGGACTCAACTCTCCCCTCACCTGCAATCCTTTATACAGCCGGTAGGCCTCCTCATACCTGCCCTGTAACCGGTAAGCATCGGCCAGCAGGACCTGGGCCCGCTGCTCTTCCGGCGCCAGGGCCAGGCATTGCCGCAAGCTTTGAATGGCGTGGGGAATCTGCTTTCGATCGGCATCGATCACGGCCAGACACAGGTAATAGCGGCTGGCGTCTGGATTGAGCGCTATCGCCTTGCTGATGAGTTTACCGGCGCGTTCCAGATCATGCTTCGCTACATAGGCGATCTGCCCTTGCAGGAACAGGGCATCGGCATGGTTGGCGTCATCCTTGATGACCCGGTCAATATAGCGCCGCGCCTTACGATAATTGCCCTGGTTATAGTAGCTAACGGCCTTGTGATACAAATCGGGTTGCTGGTTCATGGTTCAAGATTCAGGGTTCAGGGTTCAAGGTTCAAGGTTCATGGTTCATGGTTCATGGTTCATGACTCTTGACTCGAGTACGTGTTTGACTTCTTCGATCACCGGCGCCCAATCACCGGCCTTGACCTGCCGGAACAGGCGCATTGAGGGATACCAGGGACTCTGCTCACGCCCCAGCATCCAGCGGAAGTCGGGAATGTTGGGCAGCAACAGCCACACAGGCTTGTCCATGGCGCCGGCGAGATGGGCGATGGCGGTGTCGCAAGTGATGATAAGATCCAGGTTGGCGATGATTGCCGTCGTGTCGATAAAGGCGTCATCGCCGTTATCCATTATCCCGTCGAAGACAAGCACCCTGTTTTCAAAACCGGATTGTTTAATCTGCTCCTCGCCCTCACCCTTTTGCAGCGAGACGAATTGAATGCCTGAAATGTCAAATAGCGGCGTATACACAGTTAAGGGAAACGAGCGTTTACGATCACGCTTATGCGCGGAGTTTCCCTGCCAGACCAGCCCCACTTTCAGCCCGCTCACATGATCCAGACGCCGGCGCCACTCCTCAACTTTTTCAGGCATTGCCTGAAGATACGGGGTGAGTACGGGAATGGTATCGATCTCGGTGCCGACTACTGCGGGAATGGAGAGCAGCGGGACATGAAAATCGAAATCACCGGGCGCTTCACCAGGCAGGGACAGCCACATGGCGTTATTCAGGCGTGCACATAACCAGTGCAGCCGGGGAGGCGCTTCAAACACCAGCCCGGCCCCTGCTTCATTCAGCAGTAACAGATAACGGCTGAACTGAATAATATCTCCCAGTCCCTGTTCCGGGTAAACAAACAGCGTCTTCCCCCTGAGGGGCTGCCCTCTCCACAATGGCTGTTGATAGTGACGCAGATCTTTTTTATTCTCCTTGCGCCGGAAACGCCACTCATACTCCTGCCAGCCCTGCCTGAATTCCCCCTGGGTAAGCAGTACCATACCCAGATTGCTGTGGGCATCGACATGATCGGGATCCAGGGCAATGGCCTCATAGAAATATTTCTCTGCACGGTAGAGATCCCCTGTTTCCCAGTAGGCGACCCCAAGGTTTGAATAGGAATTGACATGCCCGGGATCGATGCCGATGGCCTGTTTCAGTTCCTTAATGGCCCGGCCGTAATCATCCCGATCCATGCACAGATTACCCAGATTACAATAGGCATCGGCATGTTCCGGGTTGATGGCGATGGCCTCCCTGAGATGGCGCTCCGCTTCCCGGTCATTCCCCAACTCCCTGAGCACGGCGCCGAGATTGCAGTGGGCATCGGCGTGATCAGGCTGGAGCTGTAACAGTTGGCGCAGACACTGCTCCGCCCGCTGCGGCTGTCCCGCCTCCCAATGGACATTACTCAATGCAAAATAGGCCTCAACATGATTACCGGTTAACTGCGCGGCATCGTGCAACACTGTTTCCGCCTCGGCCTGTTTGCCTTGCTCTGCCAGGATTTGCGCCAGGCAGGTATAACCATCGGCGCGGCCGGGATCGACGAGTAACGCCTGCCTTAGCAGTGGCTCCGCTTCCGCCGGCCTGTCCAGCTCCTGCAGCAGGGTGGCACAATTCAACAAGGCGTTCAGATGACGTGGATTGATCGCCAGGGCCCGCCGATAGGCCTGTTCGGCTTCCAGTAGGCGCTCGTTTCGCCGTAGCACATTGCCAAGGTTGGAACAGGCGTCCGCCTGCTGCGGATCGATCTCAATCGCGCGTAATAATAATGCCTCTGCTTCCCCGTTGTTGCCCTGTTCCAGCAGCAGATTGGCCAGATTGGAGAGGCAATCGGCAGCGTCCGGCGCCAGCGCCAGGGCGTGGCGGTAGTGCTCCCCGGCCTCCTGTAACGCACCCAGTTGCGCCAGGACATTGCCTAGATTAGAGTGCGCGCCGGCGTGATCCTCCCTGATTGTTACGGCTTTCAGCAACAGCTCGTGGGCCAGATCATAACGTTCTAACTGGGCGTTCAGGACACCGCGCCAATGCACCACTTCAAAATTATCCGGCTGCTCGTCCTGCAAGCGGCGGTACTGGATCTCCGCCTCATGCAGATGACCGGCAAGGTGGTGCTGTTTGGCCTGCCTGAGTAACATGGGAAAACTGTCTGCGACGTATTGTTCAGCCGGGTTTGCCATACCAGTCCTAGAGGAAATCGAAGATTGACAGGCCCTGGATCCTGACAAAGGATGCTTGTGCTGCTTGCAGGGCGGCCGAACGCTGTTGTAACTCGGTAATGGCCGACACCAGGTCCAGATCCTGAACCTCGGACAGGGTCGCTTGGGTCTCGATTAAAAAAGCATCGTTGACCTGTTGTTGATCGTCAAGGGTATTCAGACGGGCGCCAATCATCGCGCGGAATTGCGTGATATGGTCAAAGGCCTGATCGATATCGAGAATGGAACGAGTGGTAACGTTGAGGATCTTTGCCACATCGGCATCGCTGCTGGCAGTGGTCTCAAGAGCCGCCGACAGATTTTGGGCAATAGAAAAAATATCCTGCCGGGTAGCGGGCGTGATGGCAAAGGTGTCTCCAACTGCCGGTATACCGGTAATGCTGGTGTTGATACCGTTAAAGGTAATTGCTGCCTCACTGGTAAAATCGGGGGCATTGGTGACCGGATTCTGCGGCAGGGGTGGGATGATCTGCCCGCTGCTTGCTCCCACCACGTTATAGCCAAGATTACCGCCGGCATTGGTAACAAAGGTAATGGTATAGGTATCGGCGACATAAGCGGCCTGGTTCGATACCGAACCGGGATCGATGATACCGCTACCGCTATTGGCGCTGTTGTCCCGGACACGAAAGGTGCCATTGCCGCCGATAACGTCCATAAACACCTTCAGACCCGGATCGCCATCGGCAACCTGCCTTTCGGCACTGACCTGGATGAGCCGCTGGCCTTGATCGGCGTTATACACAACACTGCCGTTGGCCTGTTGGCTAAAAGGCTTCTTGTTGACCTGCGCACCGGAAAACAGATATTCGCCATTGGTATCGCGTGTGTTGGCAAGGCCCAGGAGTTCATTGGTACGCGCCTTGATTTCCTGGGCGATAGCGGAGCGATCCACATTGGTCAGCGATGAGTTATTAGCCTGTAATGTCAACTCCCGGATCCGCAACAGTGAATTTTCCACACTTGCCAGCACCGAGTCTTCCAGGACCAGACGGTCATTGGCCTGGCCCCCGTTGCGTTGAAATTGCTCGGTCATGGTTTTCGCCTGCGTCAGTCTCACTACCTGGGCCGCACCCGCCGGGTCATCTGCAGGCGACAGGATCTTTCTGCCACTGGAAATCCGTTGCTGCAGCGCCGATAACGCGGATTGCTGATCGGTAATACGGGTGACGGCCCGCAGATTAATCAATGAGGTAGAGATACGCATGCCGGTTAGCGTACTGCATTAATAAGACTTTGAAAGAGTGTATCGGCTGTTGCAATTAATTGTGCAGCCGCCTGAAAGGCCTGTTGAAATTTCAGCATATTGCCGGCCTCTTCTTCCAGATTTACACCGGAGAGACCATCGCGTGCATCCACGGCTTGTTGTAACAGCGCCCCCAGGGCCTCACTGCTGATCTCCGTCTGGCGGGTGCTGGTGCCGACATCGGCGATGATCTGCCCGAAGCTGTCCTGATAGGAGGCCGTCCCGTTTAACAAAAGCGTTGAACTCTGCAATGACGCCAGCTTAAGCCCATTGCGGTTATCGCCATCGGCATTGGTATTGTTATCAATAACAAATTGATCGCCGTTTACGGGAGTGCCCGAGATCGTGAAGGTCGCACTGCCTGCCGCAGCAAGGGTAAATTGCTTGCCATTACTGTCCGTCATCGGATTATAGGCGAGTGTCCCGCCGGGCGGCATGGAGACCGTAAACTGGTTCAATACACTGTCAAAGGTAAGCGTGATAGGGGATGCCAGGGGAATGCCTGTAGTAGAGGTAACCTCAACCGGCGTGATTTGCGCATTACCGCTATTGCTCGGCACACCTGCCGCGTTGGTTGCTACGCCGGCACGCAGTGGTCCCGCCGCCGCTATCTTCCGGGGATCGGCAATGGTCGTGGCAATATCGCGTGCGCCCTTTACCGTCGGGCGAATAATGTATTGATCCCCAACTGCCCCGGCGACTGCCGCGATGTTAAGGGTAAAACCGTCTATCTGGGCCGTGGTAAAAGGAAAGGCGCCGCCTGTATTGATCGCCGTTGTCTGGTTGTCGGAGAGACGGGTCAGGGTATAATTATTGCCCCCATTATAGACCAGACTGTAATTGCTGTTGGACAAGGCAGCCGGAGCGGTGATCGCCGCCGTCACATTATTCAGCGCTGTACCGATGGGGATCACATCAGGAGTGGCGACCTGGAAAAACGGGGTATTGAAATCCCCGTCCAGACTGAGCCCCAGCCGGTGTTGATCGTTAAAGCTGTCAGCCAGCCCGATGCCGAGACGCCCCAGTGAATTGCGTACCGGCTCCAGCATCTGGCCCTGAAAATTCAGAATACCACTGAGGGAACCACCGGCAATACTGCTGGTTATGATGGATGAGCTGAATGAATCCGTCAGTGTAATATCGAAATGGTCGCTGAAGGTTTCGGTTATCGCCAGGGCGCTTGCATTGGCGCCGAGCACCAGGGGTTGTCCATTCCCGATAAACACATTGACAGCCCCATCCTGCTGCCCGGTCGTCGTCACCGAAACGAATTGTGACAGGTCCTCAATCAGCTTGTCGCGCTGGTCCAGCAGATCATTCGGCTTTTGACCGCCGCCAACACCGAATGCCGTGGTGATCCGGTTATTAATCTCTGCAATCCCCTGGGCGATGCTATTCACCTCCTTGATATCGCTGTCAAGACTGCTGCGCACCTGGTTGCCCAGATTGGTCAACCTCGCATCAAGAAACTGAAAACGGGCGGCCAGGGCCTGGCCTTCACTCAGCATCACCTGTCGGGCCGTGATAGAAGAAGGCAGATCGGCAACACCCTGCACGGAGTTGAAAAAGTTCTGGATAGCGGGACTCAAACCCGTGCTTTCATCCGCCAGCAAGTTATCGATGCCTTTGGCAAGGGACAAAAAGGTACTGGCTTCGCTCTCTCCGGCACTACTGTTACGTACCTGCATGGTTAAAAAATCGTCATGTACGCGTGAAATGTCCGACACCTGGACACCGCTGCCAAGAAAACCGGAGCCGTTTACCTGCGGTTCCCGCGTCGTCAGGCCAACCACCTGCCTATTGAAACCAGGCGTATTGACATTGGAAATATTGTGACTGGTGGTTGCCAGGCCGCGTTGCGCCGCCAGCAGACCCGTTATGGCCGTATTAAGCGTAGACATGGTTTGTTACCCGTTTCCAGTAGCTCGTTGTGCGCCAGTTGCCATGACTGATGATGAAATAACGCCGCGATCCAGGATATCGATCACCTTTTTCGCATATTCCGGATCGGTGGCATAGCCAGCCTGATGCAGGGCCTGGATATATGCGTGTGCGTCATCCGCCTTGTCCAGGGCCTGCCGATAACGGCCGTCCTGCGTGATAAAGTCGACATAGTCGTTGAAACTCTGCTGGTATGAGTTGTAGACCCGAAATGCAGAAGACCTTTTTCTAACGACTCCATTGTCGTATTCCAGTGAGGGCACCGTCGTTTCCGGGCCGTCCCAGCGCTGATCGGCCTTGATGCCGAACAGATTAAAACTGTTGCGGCCATGTTCGCTTCTGATTATCTTTTGCCCCCAACCCGTTTCCAGTGCCGCCTGGGCGAGCAGGGCATCGGGAGCAACACCGAGCCGTTCAGCCGCCTGATGTGCGAGCGGACGCATGGACTCAATAAACTCACTGGCGGATTTGAAGTGTGTACCGGACACGGCTTCTCCGGGGACGGCAGCTTCTTTGGCCGATGGGTTACGATCTGTCCGGGATTCAATATTATTGCCGAGCTGCTTGACCAACATGTCGGCGATACCAAATGATTTTGTTGCGCCCAGATTGATGGCAAGTTGCTGATCGAACATACCGGTATAAAGCTCGGTCTGATCCGAATCGAACAGGCCATCGGCCAGACTCGCATCCCGCATCGACTTCAGCAACATCTGGATAAAGATCGCCTCGAACTGTTTGGCAACTTCCTGTAACGCCTCCGGTGAATTATCCATGGCCGCGTTACGCAGTTTGGATAACCCCTGGAAGTCGGTATAAATTCGCGCTGCAGATAAGTCTGGAGTCATAATCTAGGTTCAGGGTTCAGGGTTCAGGGTTCAGGGTTCAGGGTTCAGGGTTCAGGGTTCCAGGCTCAGGTTCAGGAAACGTTGAACGTTGAACATGGAACGTTAGATCACGATCAGCTCTGCCCTTAAGGCGCCGGCCTCTTTCAGGGCTTCCAATATGGCAACCAGATCACCAGGCGCCGCCCCGACCTGATTGACGGCGCGTACAATTTCGTCCAGTGACACACCTGGATTGAACAGAAACATCCGGCTGCTTTGTTGCTGCACATCAATGTCCGAACTGGGGACGACCGCGGTAGTCCCTCCAGAGAGTGGTCCAGGTTGACTGACGATGGGATTGTTGGTGATGGTGACGACCAGACTACCGTGCGAGACGGCCGCTGCTGTTACCTGCACATGTTGGCCGATCACCACGGTCCCGGTCCGTGAATTGATAATTACCCGCGCCGGGGCATCACCGGGGGTTAACTCGATATTCTCAATGGTCGATGTGAATGCCACACGTTGCGGCAGTTCTCCGGGGGCAACAACCCGTACGGACGACCCATCGAGTGCTGCTGCGGTACCGGACCCCAGTAACCCGTTAATGGCTTCGGCCATGCGGGTGGTAGTAGTAAAATCCGGTTCATGTAAATTTAAAACAATATAATCACCATTAGCAAATGCTGTCTCCACAGAACGTTCCACTGTCGCGCCATTGGGAATTCGCCCCGAACTCGGCACATTCACCGAAACGCTGGAACCGTCATTCGTGTCTACACCGAAACCGCCCACCACAACATTCCCCTGGGCAATGGCATAGACGTTACCGTCAATACCTTTCAGCGGTGTCATTAACAGACTGCCACCACGCAGGCTGTCGGCATTGCCGAGTGAAGAGACGGTTACGTCGATGGTCTGGCCGGGTTTGGCAAACGGAGGCAACAGAGCATGTATCGCCACCGCTGCGATATTGTCCAGTTGCGGATTGATGTTAGCGGGCAGCGTGATCCCGAATTGCGCCAACATGCTTTTCAGGCTCTGTATGGTAAACGGCGTCTGCGTGGTTTGATCGCCTGTGTCATCCAGACCGACAACCAGGCCATAACCGATCAACTGGTTTTCACGGACCCCGGCGATTTGCGCCAGATCTTTAATACGCTCAGCGTGTAATGGCAGCGATGCAGCAAGCAAAGACGCTATGATAAAAAAGATACCTCTGTTAAATATATAAAACCGGTTCAAGGTTCGACGTTCAAGGTTCATGGTTCAGGGTTCATGGTTCATGGTTCATGGTTCATGGTTCGTAATTGCTGGCCGATCCGGAGGCAGGACCCCGGGATTTTCGTTGCTTGTCTTTAACTATTATTCTCTCTGTGCCTCTGTGGTGAATCAAATATTAAAAGGGGAAAATCGGGCTGGAGAAAAACCGCGCCAGCCATCCCATGACGCTTGATTCAGCCACCTGGCCGTCACCGGTATATTCGATGGTGGCATCGGCAATCTGGCTGGACAAGACCGAGTTGTCCGCCAGTATATCCACGGGTCTGACGATGCCGGACAGACGGATATATTCGTTGCCGTTATTCAATGTCACCCGTTTCTCTCCACGCACGATCAGATTACCGTTGGGTAATACTTCGACAACACTGACCGTGATATTGCCCGTCAGTGAATTTTGCTGTTTGCTATCGCCGGATCCATCAAATGAGCGATTGGCACTGAGATTGGTGGACAGATTCAGGTTATTGGTATTAGCCAGGGGCAAAACCCCCGGCGTATCGAACTGTGGGGTAGTCCCGAACAGAGTCGGATTGGTTATATTGACCGCCGTGTCTTTGGAAGTGCTGGTTGATACTGATTTACTGGCATCGGTGTTCTCAACCAGGCGCACCGTGAGAATATCGCCGATGCGCCTGGCCTTGGTATCCTCAAACAAGCGCACATCATAACCGGTCTGATAGATGGCACCGTTTGGCTGGAGTTGTACGGCCGGAATAGCCGGCCGTACTGCAGCAAACGCCGGATCACGTAAGGGTGTATGCTGGCAACCTGTCAACAGGCCGGATAAAAGCACAAGGGCAGCTCCGCCAAGAAAACCCTGAAACAGTATGAAATCAGACATGTTCATCTTCCGGCATCGATTACAAATTGTTACTGGCAAACTGCAACATCTGATCGGTAGTGGATATGGCCCTTGAGTTCATCTCGTAGGCGCGCTGGGTCTCGATCATGTTGACCAGTTCTTCCACTACATTCACATTCGAACTCTCCAATGCCCCTTGTATAATATTCCCCAGGCCGGTCAGTCCGGGTGTACCGGATTGTGGCGTCCCGCTTGAGACAGTCTCCTTGACCAGATTATCGCCGATGGGTTGTAACCCCGAAGGATTGATAAAATCGTCCAGTTGAATGTTGCCAACCGTTGTAGGCGAGGTGCTGCCTGCCACCAACGCACTGACCGTACCATCGCTACCAACGGTGATCGACAGGGTATCGTTCGGGATAGTGATGGGCGGCTGCAGGACATAACCTGAGGCGGTGACGATTTGTCCCTGGGAGTCGCGTTGGAAAGAGCCGTCACGGGTATAGGCCGTATCGCCATTGGGCAGCAATATTTCAAAAAAACCGTTGCCCTGGATGGCCAGATCCAGCGAATTCTCCGTCTGGGAGATATTTCCCTGGGCATAGATTTTTTCAGTGGCCACGGTCCGGACCCCGGTACCCATCATCAGACCGGAGGGTAATTCGGTATTCTGCGAGGATTGCGCACCGGGCTGCCGGACTGTCTGGTAAAGCAGGTCATTAAACACAGGGCGGGCCCGCTTGAAGCCCGTTGTATTCACATTGGCCAGATTATTGGCGATCACGGCTATCCTGGTCTGTTGGGCGTCAATTCCTGTCTTGGCGATGCGTAGTGCCTGTGTCATCGTTTATACCTCTGTCACTTGTTAAGTGTCCGTTGTCAGATATCGTTTGTTAGTCGTCACTTTCCACTTTCCACTTTCCACTTTCCACTTTCCACTTTATTACTGAGGGAAACGTAATATCTGTGTAGCGGACTGGTCGTTTTCCTCGACGCTGTGCATAGTGCGAATATTCATCTCAAACTGTCTGGCGAGCGCGATCATATCCACCAGCGCACTTACCATATTGACGTTGCTGGATTCCAGTGCACCGGGAATGATACGAACATTTGCATCTGCTGCAGCAAGACTGCTGTCCTTCAGACGAAATTGACCATCCAGTCCTTTATAAATCAATTCCAGCGCCGGGTTGACCAGCTTGATACGATCCACTGTTACCAGGGTTTTTTCATCCTGACCGGATGGACGCACGGAGACCGTACCGTCTACGGCTATTTCAATCTTCTCTGCCTGGGGGATGGATATGGGGCCGGCATTCCCCAGGACCGGATAACCTGCGCCATTTTCCAGCAAACCCGTGCTGGTCATATGCAGATCGCCTGCCCGGGTATAGGCCTCTGATCCATCCGGCATCTGGATGGCGATCAGGCCCTCGCCGTCAATGGCGACATCCAGTTCATTGCCGCTGTGATCGATCCGGCCCGGACTGAAATCGGTACCCGGCCGCTCCGGCAATGCATAAACCCGACTTGCCTTGCCGGCGCCAAAGACCGGCATGCTCCGGAATTGCAATAAGTCTGCACGGAATCCGGTGGTACTGGCGTTCGCCAGGTTGTGACTGACAACGGCCTGTGCCTGCAGCGTATTCTTCGCTGCAGACATGGCCAGATAAAGCATACGATCCATAATGGGTTACCCCGTAAGCTCCACGTCAATTAACGCAAATTAATAATCGACTGGGTGATAGTATCGTTGGTACTGATTACCTGGGCGTTTGCCTGAAAGGCCCGTTGCGAAATAATCATCTTCACCAGTTCTTCGGAGATATCGACATTGGAATCTTCCAGCGCGCCGGATTGCAGCAAGCCGAGACTGGAAGTTCCCGGAGCACCAATTGTTACCGCACCGGAGGCAAACGAATCTCCAAAATTGGTATCGCTAAGAGGCTGCAAGCCTTGTGGATTCGGAAAATCGGCCAGTGCAATCTGCCCCTGAACCTGTGACTGACCATTGGTAAAGCGGGCAAACAGAATACCGTCTTTATCGATATCCAGACCGCTCAGCCTGCCGGTCTCAAACCCGTCTTGCTGTAATCCAAATACGGAAAACGGGCTGCCAAACTGGGTGGTATTGTTGTAATCCAGCGTCATGTTGATTGGAGCGCCGCCACCTGCCGCGGTAAAGGCGGGCACGGTAAGCATCCCTGACGCAGGCACGGTCAATGTGCCTGTTGAGTTGAAAGTCAATGTATCCGGACCATCCACCTGCACGCCATCGGCAAAGGTATAGGTATCCCATTGGTTGGGTATGGCGGTCTTGACATAGAACATAGAGACCAGATGAGAATTGCCTAATGAATCGAATATCGTGGTCGATGTTGAATTATTAAAACTGCTCGGATTGGTGGCATTGAACACGCCAACAGGCGGCGGCACTTCCGAGGCATCCAGATTGAGACTGAGGTTGACATTTGCCGTGGGCTTTGGCGGGATATTCGATGTATTAATCTGGATCGGATTGGCCGCACCGGTAATGTTGCCTTGTGAATCAGCGGAGAATGCGATCAGTTGTTTGCCATCGCTATTACTGATGAATCCGTTTCTATCCAGACCGAAGGCGCCGGCCCTGGAAAAGATACGGGTACCATTGTCATCCAGGATAAAAAACCCCCGTCCGCTAATGGCTATATCGAGACTGTTTTCCGTAAAGGTGATATTCCCCTGATCAAACTGCTGGGAGATGGACGCCAACCTTACGCCACTGCCCGGCGTCGTATTGCTGCCGCCGACGCCGGAAACCGCAAACACGTCTGCAAATTGGGACCTTGATTTCTTGAATCCGGTGGTACTTCCGTTGGCGACATTGTTCGCCACCACATCCAGATCGCTTTGTGCCGCTTTCAGGCCGCTGATCGCTACTCGAAATGACATACTCTGTTCCTCCTGTCGTTATAAACCTGACAATGTTTACAAGGGGTCACATGACCTGTTTCACGTCGTTCATCGGTACCGGCCCAAGCCCTTGTAAATTAAGCAACGGGCCGTCACCGCTTTGTGTCAGGGTGACGCTTTCCACTTTTGCCTGTATCAGTGTGGGTTGTGTAACTACTTCATTGTCGATGCCGGCCCGGGCCGTAACTTGATAAGCACCCGGTGCGGCAGCATGTCCGGCAGCATCCAGGCCGTCCCAGGTAAATTGGACGGTGCCGGCCGCCTGTGCACCCAGATGCAACTGTTTGACAACCTGGCCGGAGGCATCACTAATGGTTACGGCCAGATCACCCGTGGCCGCTTCCAGCTCCACAGCGCCCCGCATACTCTGCGCCGGATTCAATTGAAAGGCGCTACCCGGTACCAGTACCGATCTGCCGACCATTGTGGAGGCCTGCAGCGCCTGACTCGATTGCAGCGAAGAGGACAACTGATCAAACGACGATTGCAGATCGGAGATCCCGTTGACCGTGCCTATCTGCGCCAGTTGCGTGAGAAACTGCGTGCTGTCCGATGGATTGATCGGGTCCTGATTCCGAATCTGCGTCAGCATGAGTTTCAAAAAATCCGATTGTCCCAATTCATTACCGGTTTTCTTGGGATCGCTTTTCAGAGCGAGCTGCTCAAGTCCCGGGGGTAGAATGCTGTTTGTGTCCATATTAATCACCTCTGCATGGTTTACGTTACTGGCCAAGCGTGAGTGTTCTTAACAACATCTCTTTGGATGCGTTGATGACTTCGACGTTGTTTTGAAAGGCCCGCGATGCCGACATCATGTTTGCCATCTCTTCAATCGGATTGACATTGGGCAGGGAGATATAACCCTTGTCATCGGCATAAGGATGGCCGGGCTGGTATTCCCGCCGCAATGGGGCCCGGCTCTCAACGATCCCCTTCACCCTTACACCTGAGACTGTGGCATCCGCTCCCAGGGCGTGGTCAAACACCGCCTGGAAGATCGGCTGACGGGCGCGGTAGGTGTTGCCGGTAGAGCTGCTGATACTGTTGGCGTTGGCCAGGTTGCTGGCCGTCACATTTAATCTGACGGATTGGGCGCTCAGCGCTGTACCGGCGATATCGAACACGTTAAACAGTGACATCGCTACTCACCTCTGATTGCGGTCATCAATCCGCGCACGCGGCCCGTCGCGAAACGCAGGCTGGCCTGATACATCATGGTGTTTTGCATGAACTCGGCACGCTCGCGTTGCATATCGACCGTATTCCCGTCGACGGAGGGCTGGTCAGGCAAGCGGTATTGCAGGCGCATCCCTGATGGGGACCCGGATATCCCGGACAAATGTGCGCTATCTGTTTTTGCTAGTGCTATTTCATTTTTTATGACATGAGAGAAGGCACTGTCGATATCGATATCACGCGCCTTATAACCGGGCGTATCGGCGTTTGCCAGGTTTGTTGCCAGGATTTGCGCCCTCTGTGCCCGCAAACCAAGCGCCTGCGCATGGATCCCGAATATTTTGTCCGCCATTTTTCTCTGCTATCGTTTAAATAAAGATATGTCCTGCCAAGCATCAGCCGTGCCATCTTCTCATGGGTTTATAAGTCACTGAATAGCATGGGTAATTAAAATCTACAGCAGGTGGCAAGCTGGCAATAAACACCCTTTCCCGGGCAAGCCTTGCCGATACTGGAAGTCGGGAGTCGTGGGCAGGGGATAATAAGTTACAAGTTATAAAAACAAGATAAAAACACTAGAAACACTGTACCGAAACCAAGTGTCAACCTGAAGGCTTGAATTAAATAGTATGGGTCTTCAGCAGAATCTGTGGGTTGATATATAAACAGTAGCCCGTCATTCC
>JBHHYN010000068.1:0-15174 GCA_046757565.1 Gammaproteobacteria bacterium
GAATGACGGGCTACTGTTTATATATCAACCCACAGATTCTGCTGAAGACCCATTTAGTTAACTGGATTCCCGTTTTCACGGGAATGACGGGCTACTGTTTATATATCAACCCACAGATTCTGCTGAAGACCCATTTAGTTAACTGGATTCCCGTTTTCACGGGAATGACGGGCTACTGTTTATATATCAACCCACAGATTCTGCTGAAGACCCAAATATTCAGGGCGTTCCATCCAGTATTTTTCTTACCTGTTCGAATTCATGTCTGATGGCGCCAAGTAATACGTGCTGAAAAGTCACATCCTTATCTGCCATTGCCTGCTCCATCTTCAAGGCGGCCTCCTGCAGGCCGGCAACGCCAATAGTCCCTGATGTACCTTTTATCGTATGCGCAATACGTTGCACAACGGCAACATCCTTGCGCGAGATGGCCTCCTCCATGGCAAGGATCTGATTGTGCGTATCGTCTATAAATACCTCGATTATCTCCCGCCACAGCGCTTCATCACCCTCAAGCTGATCAAGTAAAACAGAGCAATCGATAATATTCTTGTTGTGCATATCCGGATTCTCCATCAACCAGCGGCTTCATCCCGGTCAACCCGGCCAGCGCCGTTCACAAGGATAGCCCCGCTCCTCCTATCGGCCCGGGGTTAATGAACTTTAACGCGTGCCGCGGGATGTACAGACTGATCGCCGGGCCGGGGAAACATCCCGATTGATCATGGCATGGAATGTGCCTTTGTCATAGTTGCCGGTGATAAGTCAAAGATCTGACGCGACTCCAGATGAAAAGAATAATGTAACCAACAGATAGATAAGGGAATAGCTATAGTTATGACTTTATCTATTTTGTAGTGAGTCCCTTAGCTTTCACTATTTAGCGTTAGTTTTCTACGTCTTCCATCTCCGGCTTTCTTTACCGTCTTCAAGGCATTGTTGAACGTACAGAAGAGCGCATGACATCAAAATTTCAAACGAGTGCTTCCCGGCGCAGAGGCAGCCCTGCCCACGCAGCCAGGCGTCACCTGTCCCGCTCGCTCACGGTAACGCTCATGATCACCATCCTGTCAACACTCAGTATCTCACCGGCCCTTGCCCGCAACGACTCGGAACGGATACGCGTGCTCGAAGAGAAACTGGAACGGGCCATGCAGGCCGTCGAATCCCTGCAGCAACAGGTTACCGCCCTGGAACAAAGGGTGATTGCCGGTCAAACACAAACCGTAGACCTGCCGCAACAGTATCAGCAGGCGCCGGCGGTTTCGCCTGATGCCGACGCACAGATCCAGGAGTTCGAGGCACGCCTCGAAGAGACGGAGCAATTGATCTCGGAGATCGATGGCCGCGTGGGCAACCGGGCGGTCACCCGGGCCTTCGATGCAAAGACGCTGAATATCGGCGGGTTTCTGGACCTGGGGACCACGCACGCACAGGGCGCGGATGGATCCGCCACGAGCTTCAACCGGCAGGTGTTTGAACTCCTGCTGAGTGCCAATCTTTATGGGGACTGGGACCTGTTCCTGGCGCAAGCCTTTGCCCGTAAAAGTGCAGCGGATTTCTCGGACAGGCGTAACCCGGACTTTGCCGATATAAACAGTATTTCCACGGACACTGTATTGGCCTGGGCCAATTACCGTCACAACGACTGGCTCAACCTCCAGGCCGGCCGCTTCATTACCCCCCACGGGATCGTCAACATCGAACACTTCCCTGCTCTGTTGCTGGACCCGGAACAACCGCAATTCCTGCGCCCCTTCAACGGCCAGACCCTCTTTCCCAATTTCATGGATGGCCTTCAAGTACACGGGACCCGGTTCTTCGGGGAGACGGGCCAAAGCAGTCTGAACTACCACATCTATACCGGGAACTTTGCCGGCAACGCCGGCCACTTCAACTATGGCGGCCGCCTGGCTTACACGGCCGGGTCATCGGGCCTTACCCTGGGTGCGAACCTGGCCGGCGGGGAGCGCACTGATCAGGTCAACTCGGATTATCGCTTATACGGCGCGGATCTGCGCTATGACAAGGGTCCGCTGTTGTGGAAAAACGAGGTGTTTGTTACCGATGAAGACAGGGGTGGTGATCGCTTTGCGTTCTATACCCAGCCTGCCTGGCGTATGAGTGATCGCTGGACGCTCTTCTACCGGTTTGACTACCTCGATGCCGGGGCCGATCCGGCGAACCTGATCGAAGTGGGCCGCTCGACCGAGAATGTGTTGGGACTCTCCTTCCGCCCCAATTCCAACGTGCATTTACGCAGTATCTGGAGCTATAAATCTTTCGATTCGACAAATCTCCTCTCCTCGGATGACGCCTGGCTGTGGGAACTCTCTGCAACCATGAGTTTTTGAGGCAAGGGATCGTGTCCAGACAGCTTGTCAGCCTGACGCTTTCAGCCGCCTTGGCACTGATAACCGGGCTGTTTACGAGCGCCATCGCTGAAAGCATTCCCGTATTTTTCGTCGTCGTCAATGCCAATAACCCGTTTTCGGCCGAACAAGCCGTCATGCGGGCACAGATCAAGCGGCTTTATCTAAAACAACAGCACGCCTGGCCGAATGAAGACAAGGGGATACCGTTTGATCGGCCTGCTGACAATAGCGCACACACCGCCTTCACCAGGGAGATACTCAGCATGACGGAAGTCGAATTGACGTCACATTGGTTGCGCATGAAACAGACCAGCGGGGAGACGCCGCCTGAGACGGTGTCTTCCGTACGCAGTCTGTTACGGCAAATCGCACGTAACGAGGGTGCTTTCAGTGTTATACATGATGGTGAGGCCCGTAAGATGCCTGCCAAAGTGCGCGTGTTATTCAGGTTTTCGTTCGATGAGTAGAGGCATGCCGCTTTTCATAATCAAGCCTGTGCCGGGCCAGGTTAAACGTTTTTGTGCGTGCATAGCATACCGGATGCCACACTCACAAGCGCAGAGGTGATGAAAGTGTTCACGGTTCGTAACAGTCTGCTCGCAATCACCGGCCTGGGAACCGCGCTCATCCTCTGGTTGATGACCAGCGTCTGGTACGATGCCTACCTGCAGTGGACCGATGCGGCAGCTATCCGGCAAAACACCAGGATTGAAGATGATCTGCTCAACACCGCGCATCACTGGGCGGGCGAACGGGGCCTGGTCCAGGCAGCGTTGAATGCACCGGGGGCGGCGGCGGCGCCAACCCGTCAAGCCATTCTGAACCGTCGCCAGGAAGGCGATAAATGGATAGTTCGCGCCATCGGCGATTTGCAACAGAATTTTGCCGATAAAGAATTACTCAGGCACCCTGCCGGCACAATCGATTATCAAGGGATTATCGCCATGGTCCGGAAACAGCAGATCATCCTTGAATCCTTGCGGGAAAAGGTGGACAGACAGCTGGGAAAAACGCGTAAGGAGCGGGACAAGCGCCTCCTCAAGACCTGGTTCCCCGCCATAACTAAAGTCATCATAACCACACAACGCCTGGGTATTTCTGCCCGTTACACCGCCCATAGAGCGATGCGCCATATCGAGGCGCTGCAGGAGCTGAAACACGCTGTCTGGGTGATGAGTGAATACGCGGCCAGGGAACAGTCGATCATCGCCGGGACCATAGCCGCCGACGATCCGCTCATTCTTGACGATATCGAGAAACTCTCCTCCTTTCGCGGACACCTGGAGTCGGCCTGGATCATGGTACAGAGATACCTGGGGGAAAAGGCGGCAGAAGCGAGTGTAGTGGATGCTATCACCCGGGTGCAGGATCACTACTTCGATCGCTTCGAAAAAATCCGTTCACCGATTATTGAAGCCGGCATGGAGGGTGCGGCCTATCCCATGACGCTCAACGCCTGGATGGAGCAGTCGGACCAGGCCATTGCGCCCATTCTTGACCTCGGCAGGACCGCCTCTGAGATCTCGCGCCGAATTACCGGTGACGTGAAGGCCCAGGGCGCCAGACGGCTCATTATTGATTCCCTGGTGCTGGTAATCACACTGGCGTTGGCGGCTGTGGCAGTGTGGGTCGTTGTGGTTCGAATTGTCCGGCCCCTGGATGGTGTCACCCATGCCATGACCGCGCTGGCGGGGGGTGACCGGACGCTGGACGTACCCAGTACAGAGCGGCGTGATGAAATTGGAACGATGATTCGGGCAATCCAGACGTTCAAGGAGCGCGCCGAGCAGAGAGCAAAGGAGATCTCGGTGGCCAACGAGGAATTGAAACAGCTGAATGAAAATCTGGAAGAACGCGTGGCGCAACGAACGGCGGAACTGGCAAAAGCCCTGGACGCCGCCCGGGCGGCCAATCAGGCAAAGAGCTCCTTTCTGGCCAACATGAGCCATGAAATACGCACCCCGATGAATGGCGTGCTGGGGATGACGCAGATCCTCCTGGACACCCAACTCAACAGCGAACAACGTGATTACGCGGAAACTATTCGCACATCAGGCAACGCCCTGCTGGGCATTATTAATGACATCCTCGACTTCTCCAAGATTGAAGCCGGCAAGCTGGATATTGAACCCATCCCGTTTGACCTGCAGGTAGTCATCATGGAGATAGCGGAACTGTTACAACCGAAATGCGTGGAGAAAAATATTGAGTTGATTATAAGCTATGCCCCCGACGCCCCGCGGCATCTCATCGCCGATCCCGGCCGCATCCGGCAGGTGCTGATGAATCTCACGGGTAACGCCATTAAATTTACGCAACAGGGCCATGTACTGATTAATATCGAATGCCTGCAACAGGATAACAAAGAGGCGCAACTCCGCTTTGCGGTGGAGGATACCGGAATTGGCATTTCAGGCGAGGCCAGGGCAAAGCTGTTTGAGTCGTTTTACCAGGCGGATGCCTCGACGACGCGTAAATATGGCGGCACCGGCCTGGGACTCGCCATCAGCAAACAGCTGGTGGAGCTGATGGGCGGTGCGATCAACCTGGAGAGTACGCCGGGTAAAGGTTCCACATTCTGGTTCACGCTGCATCTGCCACGGGCGGATGAGCAGGATAACCGGCCGATCCCGCATGCCGATCTCAGCAGCCTGCGGGCCCTGATCGTGGATGACAATATGGTCAACCGTGAGGTGATTCGCGCCTACCTCAAAAGCTGGAACATCCGGGTGGAATCTGCCGACCTGGGTCAGTCAGCCCTGCAGATGCTGGATGCCGCTGCCACAGTTGGCGATCCCTTTCATGTCGCCCTGCTGGACTACCACATGCCGGAAATGAATGGCGAACAACTGGGAACGATCATCCACGCCGATGCGACACTGCAGGATATTCAACTGGTGTTGTTAACTTCCTCTTCCAGTCGTGGTGACGGCAAACGTTTTACCCGGGCAGGCTTTGCCGCCTACCTGGTGAAGCCGGTCAATCCGAGTACACTCATGGATACCCTGGCCATACTCTGGGACAACAGGCAACAACATAAAACAGAACCGCCTTTGGTCACGCGTCACAGCATTGCGGAAGCCCGGGCCGTTGCAGGTAAAGTTGACGCTAACACGCAGGCAAGCAGGCAACCAACGGTACTGCTGGTTGAAGACAATCTGGTGAACCAAAAAGTGGCTGTCAACCTGCTGGGAAAATGTGGATGCAGCGTAGACGTCGCATCGAATGGCAGAGAATGTGTCGAGAAGCAGGGACAATTCTCCTATGATATCGTCTTTATGGACTGCCAGATGCCGGTCATGGATGGCTTTGAGGCAACCGCATTCATTCGCAAAAAAGAGAAAGGAAGCGGTAACCATCAAACGATTATTGCCATGACTGCGGATGCTATCGAAGGCGACCGGGAAAAGTGCCTTAATGCAGGCATGGATGACTATCTCTCCAAGCCGGTTGACAGGGAGAAACTGAAGGAACTCATCGACAGATGGGCCGGCCCATCCGTTAGCCTGCCGCAACCTGACGCACCCGTTCCGGGGTAAAAGGGATGTTCCTGAGACGCAGACCAATGGCAATGTAGACCGCATTGGCGATGGCCGCGGCTGTCGGACCCTGGGCAGCTTCTCCCGCACCAAGAAACGGCTCATGCGGCTGATCGATCAACACCGTTTCCACATCAGGGACTTCCGCAAAGGTCAGAATGGGATAACGCTTCCAATCGAGGCTGGTGACCCCGTCCGGGTCGAAACAGACCTGCTCCTTCAGGGTCCAGCTGGCGGATTGCAGCAGCCCTCCTTCCAACTGGCTCCGCAGCCCATCGGCATCCACAATCTGCCCGGCATCTGCGGCAATGACCGCCCGATCCAGCTTGATTGCACCGTAGTCGTCCACCGTGACCTCCATGACCACGGCGGCATAGGCCTTTTCATTCTTGTAGCGGGCGAAGGCCAGCCCCCGGCCACGCCCCTCCTCCAGGGGTTGGCGCCAGCACCCGTGTTGCGCGGCCGTTTGTAATACGGCACAGGCGCGCTCATCATCAAGGTGGGCGAGACGAAATGCCAGCGGGTCTTCCCCGGCCGCTTCCGCCAATTCATCCATAAAGGATTCAATCGCAAAGACATTGGCATAGGCGCCCAACGAGCGGTTGGCGGAGACCCGCAGCGGCAGATCCGCCACCAGGTGTTTCACGATACGGCGCCTGGGAAACTGGTAGAGAGGATCGGCATTGCGGTGAATGCCGGCATGGTAGGCCATTCGCGGCTTTTTTACCTGGGCCGGTGTCGCGTTTTCAATATGCCGTGCGGCCAGCAGGTTGGAGCCACCGCCCGGACCCGAAGGACGGCCCATGTGGGTATCGCTGTAGGTGTCGTGGTTCCAGGCGGCGATCCGGCCCCGGGCATTCAGATCGGCGCTTAGATCAACCACCATGGCCGATCCGTAAGGCTCCCAGCCATGCTCGTCCTCACGCTCCCATTTCAGCATCACCGGCCGACCCGGCAACGCCCTGGCCAGCAACGCCGCATCCAGCGCCGCATCATCGGCACCGTTATGGCCATAGCAGCCGGGTCCCGGAACATGGATGACGCCCACCGCCTCGATGGCCATCTGCAGCACTTCAGCGATGGCGGCACGCAACGGATAGACGCCCTGGCTGTGGGTCCACACCGACAATACGCCACGTTCCAGGGAGGCGATGGCCGCCGATGGACCGATGGAACCGTGCATGTGATAGGGGCGGAAATACCGGGCGCGCAGCGTGGTAACCGTCTGCTCCCCGGAGACTTTCGCCGGCAGCTCCCCCGTCACCGCGATACCATCAACGACCTGGAAACTGTGGCGCGGGTTAACAGTCAGTTGCATGGCAAGATCCTCTGCCGGCAGTTCCAGGCCATTGTACCAGCGGGCGTGCCGGGTGAGGCTCCGCGCCGCCTTCACCGCCTGCTCCTCCCGTTCAGCGATGACCCCCAGGAAGTGGCCATCGCGTACCACCTGCAACACCCCGGAGAGGTGCCGCACCTTGTCCAGCTTTACCTCCTTCAGCCGGGCGTGATAGCCGGGCGGCCGCACTACCCGTCCGTGCACCATCCCGGGCAGGTCCATATCGTGCAGAAAGCGGGCCCTGCCGGTGATCAACTCTTTAATATTACGCGGTTCCGCCGCCCGACCGATCAATCGATAGCGATGCGGAGATTTCGTACGCGCCTGACCGTTGACTTTCACTTTGAACGGCTGGCCACCCTGTAATTCCCAGTAACTGATACCGCTACCGCCGCCGGCCTGACAGATCCGGCCGTCATTCACATCCAGTTCACTGACCGGAATGGAGAGTGCCTGCGCGGCCTTTTGCAGGAGCAGCTGCCGCGCCTGGGCGGCCATCTGCCGGATTGCTGTTCCGCTGTGCTCCAGGGACATACTGCCGGCGGTGTAGTGTTCGTCCGGCGCAGTGCGGGTATCCGCCGCCTGCACCTCTATACGGGCAGGATCGACATCCAGTTCCTCGGCGGCAATGATGGCGAGTGCCGTGCTGATGCGCTGGCCCAGTTCCACCTTGCCGGTGCGCACGATTACCCGCCCATCGGTACAAATGACCAACCAGTCATCCAGATCCGAATTTTTCTGCAGACTGGGAGAGAGTCCGTTCATCGGGACTGCCTCGCAGCACGCCGTACTGCCCTGAGAATGCGGTGGTGGGTGCCACAGCGGCAGAGATTATCCGCCAGCGCCTCCCGTATCTGCAGTTCATCAGGGTGGGGATTACGATTGAGCAGGGCTTTTACGCTGATCACCATCCCGGGAATACAGTAGCCGCACTGGGCCGCGCGTTCATCGATAAAGGCCTGCTGTACCGGGTCCGGATCTTCCGCACTGCCCAGACCCTCTATGCTGGTAATCGTCTTGCCTGCGAATCCCCCCACCGGTACAGCGCAGGAAAATGCCGCCTCTCCATCGACCAGCACCTTGCAGGCCCCGCACTGCTCCTGGCCGCACCCCAGCTTTACCCCCTTGAGGCCCAGGTCGTTGCGCAATACATAAATCAGGGGGGTCTCCGGGTCAGCGACCACCTCATGGACAGCGCCATTCACCTTCAACTTAATGGTCGACATCAGCGCCAGCTGCTTTCCATGACTTCACGGACATAAAGAGCCGAAGCTCAGTCAATGAGCAACGCCGCCCTGCCGGTGATCGCTCCCTGTTCCAGGCGCTCGTGGGTCAGTTCCGCCTCTTCAAGTCGGCGGATTTCTGTGACCATGGGCCAGACCTCGCCCCTGGCCACGATGGCAAGGGTCTCCAGGACTTCCAGCCGGGTCACATAACGGCTGCCCAGCAGGACCAGCTCCTTTTGCAGCATCTCCCCGGCAAAAACCTGAAAGGGTTGCCCGGCGCCGCCCAGCGTAACCAGTCTGCCACGACGACCCAGAGCCCTGGCGCCTGCCTCCAGGGTGCTGGCACTGGAAACAAAATCGACGCTGACGTCAACTCCCCTGCCGCCGGTCAGCTCCAGCAAGGCTTCGCTGACCTTCCCGTTGGAGGCATCAACCACGGCATCGGCCCCGGCCTGGCGACAGGCGTCAAATTTGGCTGCGGCAATGTCCACCGCAATCACCCGTGCCCTGGCCCAACGGGCCAGCATTAACATGTGGATACCCACACCACCGCCCGCCCCGAATACCGCCACCGTCTCCCCGGCCTGGATCTGCGCCCGGCGCAGGACCTTGTAGGGAGTCGTCAAAGCATCACTGATCACTCCGATCTCGGCCGGATGGTTTTTGTAATCCAGCCCTTCAACCAGCTTGATGAAGTTGCGCTCGGGCAGTTTGATGTATTCCGCGTAGCCACCATCGGACTCGCGTCCCACGTAGCCGGCAAGATTTTCACAAAGCGGTTCCAGATTAGCCAAACACCAGCGACAATGCCCGCAGTTGAGATAAAAATAGGCGGTGACCGGATCGTCCTTCTGCAGCGCAGTGACTCCCGCACCGGTAGCGACGATTTCGCCGCTGATTTCATGGCCGATAATTCTTGGAAAGGTGGCCGGCACCCGTCCCGCCTTAAAATGCTGAATGGTCAGGCCGGAGCCGCAGGCGTACACCCTGGCCACCGCTTCACCCGGTTCGGGAACCGGATCCGGCACGGTCTCCAGTTTGAAAGGTTGATTAGGACCATGTAACACCATCGCTTTCATGATTGCTCTCCTTACCAGGTTATGAGCACGGACACACTCTCATAGACTCTGCCCGGGAGGAACAATCGGAGGCCGGCAGTATGGATGAACAACTCGCCCGCAAGCGACCGTGTTTCAGCGTCATGGCTGTTCAAATCACTTATCGCTATTCGACTCGGGATCAAGTCCTAGATTTTCGTTAGTTATTTTTAAAATCTCCGTGCTCTTCGGATCGTTATGGTGAATTATATTGTCCGGCGCTTAAATAATAAATTTCGAGGCCTTCAGCAGCAGAGTGCGGTTCACCCCGTCCGAATGCAAAAAGGCCGCCGCGTCCCGCATCAGTTTCTCCAGGCCGACATCGCGCATATAGCCATAGCCACCGAAGATTTCAGAGGCCTTGGTGACAATGTCCCAGGCCGACCGGGAGGCAAACACCTTGGGTAGCGCACCCAGGGTGGGGTCCCAGCCCCGATCACGGTGATCGGCGGACCAGGCCGCCTGGTGAATATAGCAGCGCGCTGCATCCATCAACATGCGCATTTCCGCGAGATCGATGGCCACGCTGTCGTGCTCGATCAGATTTTTTCCCCCTTGTACCCGCATCCTCGCCCACTCCAGCGCGCGCTCAAAGGCGGCTTCCGCAACACCGAGGACACTGGCGGCCGCATAGGCATTACTGGCGGGGAAAAACCGGGTCAATACCTCAAAGCCCTTGCCGGTCTCACCCACAACGTCACGGTCGGGGATAAAACAGTCCTCGAAAATCAGCTCTGCATTATTGGCAAGACGCTCGCCCATTTTGTCATGGACATGACCGATGGAAAACCCCTGGGTATCGCGCTCCACCAGAAAGCAGGTACTGCCATCGGCCAGTGTCTTGCCTTTCTCGGTCTGCACAAATACCAGGTAGAGACTGGCGCGGTTGCCGTTGGAGATAAAGTGCTTCATGCCGTTCACGACCCACCCGCCTTCGCTTCTAGCCGCCGAGGTGAGGAAAGGTTTGGCATGAGGGATAAAATAATCGGAAGCGGTCTCCGGTTCGGTAATGCCGATGGCCAGCAGATATCTTGGGTCGTCCCGGAAAGCGGGCAGGTAGCGCGCCCGCTGTTCGTCATTGGCGGCGGCCTGCAGGGTCTGGACCAGTTTCAGGGTCTGTGCGAACACCACGGAGACCCCAAGATCCCCCCGGGCCAGTTCTTCGATCACCATGGCCGTGGTCAGGGAGTCTGCGCCCAGCCCGCCGTACTCTTCGGCAAGAGTCAGTGTGCGGATACCGAGGTTGTCGGCCTGTTCCACAATGTCCCAGGAGAAACACTCTTCGGGGTTTTCAGCGCGGTCGAGCGTTGCTGCTACCGGCGTCACAAATCCATCGGTAAACCGGCGCACCGATTCAAGGATGGCCTTTTGCTCTTCGCTGCGGAGAAAAAAATCGTGCATAACAGGATCCTTTCAACTATTCAAACATGGACCGGGTATCTGCCTGATACCTCTGTTCCGGTCATCAACCTTAACATATAACATATAATACACCCAGAGCCTTATGCTTGATAAACAAAGGGTTGGTAGCCTGGCTGAGCACTTCGACAACGGATGGTATATTCCTCAAAACCGCCATCGCCTCGCCAGAGATGACTGTATCCTATCTCAAAAAATTCGGAATTCTTTACGATACCCGGTCAAGAGGTTTGACCTGATTTCCAACTAATATTTCATTGCAGGTATCGATCCGGGTTATTTCCCACTGCCCCTAACAGCACTGATGCTACCTACCCAACGTGAATTTCCATTCAGACTATCGCCGCCGGGATCCATCACTATATTCCCGCCCCCCTTAGCATCCAGTGTAAAACTGAATTCCCGTTTATAAGGATCCAGACATCGCCAGGACCCCCCCGAATTTGCAAATAACCATTTTGCATTCAGTGAATGATCTTCTGAAAATACAATTTTCAGGTTCCAACCCCCATAATGCATCGCCCACTGCCCAACTAATTTTTTGCAAATCTCCACTTTCACTTCTTTAATTTTTGTATTCCATGCTTTAATCTTATCACTATCCGGAAACAAGGTGCGTGCTTCGGTGTATCTGTTTTCTGCCAACTTTAAATCAAGGGTTTTTACAGCCGACTCTATTTCAACCACCTGCTGATCAATTTTCCGCTCTCGTTCCGCGTCAGCTTTCCTCTGCGCTTCTTCCCTGGCTTTCCTGGCATTTTCCTGCTCTATTTGCTGGCGTTCCAACTCCGCCAGACGTTGTTCTTCTTTAAGTCTGTTTTCCTCCTCAATTCTCTTTTTCTCCCTTTCCTGCTGTTTCTCTCTCTCCAATTCCGCCAGCCGCCGTTTTTCCTCTTTGCGCTTGCGTTCCTGTTCCTGACGCTTCTTTTCCAGTTCCAGGGCAATTTTATCCGCCTCTGCTTTTTTTTCCTGTAATTTCAGTCTTGCCAGCTTTATCTCCCTTGAATCCGGTCCGGCTATATCCGCCTTTAATAAGGCCCTGTCAGCTTCATCAAAATTATTTTCAGACATCAGTGCAATGGCCATTTGCAGAAAATGCTCTAATATTTGCCTTTTCCCATCAATAGCGGCTGCATTACCGGGATCAATTTCAAGGACATGAAGATAAATTTCCAGGGAGTTACTGCCTTGCGGTTCGAGATAATTCCCGGCATTGAATGCAGTTTCCGCTTTTAAAATTAATGCATCAATCTCCTGTTGCCGCCTTTGCAAACGGACTTGTTCCCGGGTCAATTGTCTTGCCAGTGCTAATTCTTTCTCCTCCGTTTGCATACCGCCCTTTATAAACTTTACTACTACAGGTGCATAATCTGATAACCACTCATTTAAAGTATTACGCCGGTAATATCCAACTAAAAGAATGATTAAGATCAATATCACGAATATTGGTAAATACCGGGGCCTTGATTTGCGCTCCTTAACTAGACTTGTGCCCGGCTCTGTTGGTCGCTTTTCGAAATTATTGATACGGTTAATTTCATCCAATTCATTCGCTAAATCAAAATCCCGCTTCCATTCGCTAATAGTTTGAGGACGATCCTGCTTCTTGAACTGAATTGCATGATCAATCGCTTTAAGAAAACGGCCAGAATAAGTTCCCCTCCCTATCTCCACCACCGGAACAAACACATCTTTCCGACCCTCGAGTATGGCCTTGCTTCGATCGACTGCATCTAAAGGAACAACACCTGCAACAGCACGATAGAGGGTAGCCCCTAATCCATATATATCTGTCCAGGGTCCCTGCTCGTCACTCTTGCTGAAGTACTGTTCAAAGGGTGCGTAACCGGGGGTAACAAGGCTTGTTAGTGTTTTTGTCTGTTCGCCCAGTGCCTGTCTGGCTGATCCAAAATCAAGCAGTACCGGACTACCATCATTACGAATGAAGATGTTGTCCGGCTTAATGTCCCTATGAATAAATCCCGCTTTATGAACAACTTCAAGTCCACCCAGGATTGGAATTAAGATCTTAAGAAGTTCCGTTTCTTCCAACGTCTTCTTCCCTGCCAGCTTTTCTTGTAGACTCTGGCCCTGCTCATAGGCCATCACCATATAACCCGTATTATTTTCCTCAAATACAGCAAGTACACGGACTATGTCCGGGTGTTCAAACCTGGCGAGGGTGCGTGCTTCTGTTATGAATCTCTCAAGTCCCCATGTATATTGTTTACCGTGATTCTCCGAGACAGGATGAACTGAGAAATCCCCTACACGAACGGCCAGTTCTATCGGCAGATATTCCTTAATCGCGACATACTTATCCAAATTGGAATCATAGGCCAAATAGGTGATACCAAAGCCTCCCTGGCCCAATATCTCCTTGATTTCATACCAATGGAGTTTGTAGCCTGGTTTGAGTGAATTTCTATGAAGAACCGAATTTTTCTTTCGCATCTGGGTATGATTTCGACATTACACGAGATTTTAATTCAATGAATTGAAATATTTTCTAAAAGTATTTGAGATATTTTGTCATCTTGTTAAGATGAACAACACCATCGCAAGCGCATGAAGTTTCAGCGTAATGGATACTCATATCTATTACCGCCATCTAACCCGGAGGCAAGCCCTCGATATCTTCGTTAGTTATTTTTAACTTTTATTATCTCTGTACCTCTATGGTGAATCAAATAGTTAAAAAATGCCTGATGATATTAAGCTTAGACTGGCGACTGTAGCCGAGGCCGGGCAACTCGCGGCAATGTCACGGGACCTTGTTGAGCAGGGCTTAGGGTGGTCTTGGAGATCGTCCCGGATAGTCCGGCACATTCGATCAGCGGAGAGCATTGTCTTAGTGGCCCGGAGCCATGGACAGATAATTGGATTTGCGATTATGCACTTCGGCGAGGAGGAAGCTCACTTGGACCTACTGGCGGTGAAGCCAACGTATCAACGTACAGGTATTGGGCGGCAACTCATTGAGTGGTTGGAAAAGTCGGCCCTGGTTGCGGGGATTTCGATAATTTACCTTGAAGTACGCGCTAAAAACAGAGAGGCACGAATGTTTTATGAAAGGCTCGGGTATCGTCGCATCCGACAGGTGCAAGGTTATTACTCCGGTCGCGAATCGGCAGTATGCATGGCTATCGATCTCTGGTACTCAAGATGCAGCACAGCTACATGACAAATCGTTTAGCTTAATATATCTTTAAGGTTTTCCTCCATGCGGCGTGCAGTATCCAGTTCTCCATCAGGCATCGCGTCCAGAATTACAATACCATTGAATCGACTTTCACCCATGTTTTTACGCCAACATCAACATATAAAGATGAATCCCTGTATAAGTGGTTCCAATTAGCGCCATCCGATCGGGTCATATCCACGAATACGCAGGCATTTGTTCACGAAGTGTCGAAAAACAGGGTCTGGCCCATTAGAGCGGAGGATCCCCCGCGCCAGCCCCCCGACAACGCCACCAGCGGCGCCGGCAGCGGCACCTGGACCTGCGTGTCCGCGGGTGGCGCCTGCCGCGGCTCCCACTGCACCGCCCACCGCCGCACCTCCAGCAGTGCTGGCAGCGATATCAGATCCATTGTGGGGATTCACTCCATTAGCCCTGGCGAGTTCAATGCACTCGTTAATATCATGCTCGGCAGCGACTTTCCCAACGCTTTTGAAATGGACATTCGGGTACAATACAGGGCGCTTGGCCGCGTAGCCTGCCATTGGGAACAGCAAGATGATCATGATAACTGGCGAATGAACAAGGAATTGTCTCAATTGATGTCTCCTGTATATGCTATTTAGATTCTAAATGAGAACCGCCCAACCAGGCAAAGCGCCATCAGTGAATCTGATCAGGCTCATTAATCAATAACGCACGGTTATCTGTTTGGTTGACAAGCAAGCTGCTGTCCAGACCAGTAAAAACAGTACCGGTTTCAGCAGGTTGGAAAAACGAGAGTGTGATCAATATTTACGACCCATCGACCCTTGCAGTTAGCCGGTTACCGATTGACAATTATCAAGCAGTTACGATTTAATTCTGCACTTAATAGTCTATTTAACATGATAAATTAGCCTAACTTATTGATTTTAAATCGAAGCCCTGGTAGCTCAGTTGGATAGAGCGTCCGCCTCCTAAGCGGAAGGTCACAGGTTCGAATCCTGTCCAGGGCGCCA
>JBHHYN010000069.1:0-15123 GCA_046757565.1 Gammaproteobacteria bacterium
GGAATGACGGGCTACTGTTTATATATCAACCCACAGATTCTGCTGAAGACCCTAAGTTAAAAGTGTAACGTTTAAAGTGTAAAGAGAATTGAATAGAGAACCATAGTGGTCATAGTGGTCACAGGGAGAATATCCATAGAATTTTTCTACTTTCCATTTTGTTGCTGATTGCGTGTTGCATACATTTATGGCCCAATCCAAGCTAACAATGGTTTCTTCACAGCAGCAACAATTACCGGAACATGTAGCTGTCATCATGGATGGTAATGGCCGGTGGGCCACCGATCACCACCTTCCCAGAGCAGCAGGGCACAAGGCAGGGGTCAAGGCCCTGCGGGGTACTGTTGAACAGTGTGTTGCAAAGGATATTGATACCCTGACTGTCTACGCTTTCAGCAGTGAAAACTGGCGCCGTCCCGAGAAAGAGGTCGATTTATTAATGGAGTTATTTATGATCTCTCTGCAAGAGGAAGTGAAGGATCTGCATAGAAATAATGTGCTGTTGCAATTTATCGGTGAGCGCTCGGCATTTCCTGAAAAACTACAGACTGCGGTTGCCCAGGCAGAATCCCTGACTGAAGGTAATACGGGGTTGAATCTTTTCGTTGCGGCAAGCTATGGTGGCCGTTGGGATATCATTACCGCCTGCCGGAAAATCCTGGATAAAATTGAGAGCGGCGATATCAGCAGAAATGACCTGGATGAGGCCCTGATGAGGCGGTGTTTATGTCTTGGCGAGTCCCCTGAACCGGACCTGTTCATACGCACTGGTGGTGAACAACGTATCAGCAATTTTCTGTTATGGCAGCTCGCTTACACCGAACTCTATTTTACCGATGTTCTGTGGCCTGATTTTGGGGCACGGCAATTCGAGGAGGCACTCGCCTGGTTCTCCACCCGGCAGCGTCGTTTTGGGCGTACCTCAGAGCAGATCAAACGTGCTTAAACAGCGGCTTATTACCGCATGTGTATTAATTGCAATCGTCATATCCGGGACCCTTTACCTCGAAACTTCCTTTTTTGCTACACTATTGGCTGTTTTTGTCGGTTTTGGGTCGTGGGAATGGGCGGGGATGAGCGGGTATAATAAGCCCATCAGTCGTATGCTCTATACACTGGTTATCGTTTCTGTCCTGGGCGGATGCTTTATTTTCAGAAATACACTAGTGTCATTATTTATTATTGCCGGCGCAGTGATTTGGTGGCTTTTTGCTATATTCCTGGTGGTAACCTATCAGCGCGGGGCAGTGTCAATTCCGGACTCCCGCTTATGGAAGGCCGGTATGGGGCTATGGGTTCTGGTCCCGGCCTGGTTGAGTCTGGTGATTTTGCATGCCAATGGGCCTGATGGGGTGGTATCCGTGCTTTTTTTACTGGTCCTTATCTGGCTTGCCGATACGGCGGCCTATCTCTGCGGCCGCCGCTGGGGTAAGACAAAACTTTCGAGCAGAGTCAGCCCGGAAAAGAGTTGGGAAGGCGTGTTCGGCGCATTATTGGCGTCTCTGGCCATAAGTATGGGGTATGCACTGGTGACAAACATGCAGGGTATCCATATAGTGATATTTTTGGCGATATGTCTGGTCACCGTTTCTGGTTCAGTGCTGGGTGATCTGTTGGAAAGCATGATGAAACGGTGTGAAAGCTTGAAAGACAGTAGTTCCCTGCTGCCCGGGCATGGGGGTGTGATGGACCGGATCGATAGCCTGACCGCCGCCGGGCCGATTTTCCTGGCGGGATTATGGCTGTTTCAGGATTTGCCATGATCGGTGTCACGATTCTCGGGTCAACCGGCAGTATTGGGGTCAATACCCTGGATGTGATTTCCCGGCATCCTGAAAAATATGAACTTATCGCATTGACAGCCAACAAAGATGTTAATCGCTTGAAGGAACAGTGTTTGCAATGGCGTCCGAGATTCGCCGTGATGGCGGACGCGGATTGTGCGGCACGCTTGCGTGAATCGTTGTTAACCGAGGCATCCGGAATCGAGATCCTGGCAGGAGTGGAAGGTCTGCAAAGGGTGGCGGAGCTGGATGAAACCGATTATGTGATGGCGGCCATAGTAGGCGCAGCGGGTCTGTTGCCGACGCTGGCGGCGGCACAGGCGGGCAAACGTGTGTTGTTGGCAAATAAGGAATCACTGGTGATGTCGGGGAAACTATTCATGGATGCGGTGCGCGATCACCAGGCGCAGTTATTGCCTATCGATAGCGAACACAATGCGGTGTTTCAATGTATGCCGCCCGATTTCCAGAAAGGGCTAGGGCAAGTGGGGGTTACCCGGATACTGCTTACTGCATCGGGTGGTCCATTCCGGAACACGCCCCTGTCAAAGCTCAATGATGTGACGCCTGATGAGGCCTGCGCCCATCCCAACTGGGTGATGGGCCGCAAGATCTCCGTAGACTCGGCGACCATGATGAACAAGGGGTTGGAAGTGATTGAAGCTTGCTGGTTATTCGATACCACACCGGACTCCATACAAGTGGTCCTTCATCCCCAAAGTGTGATTCATTCGCTGGTGGAATATAGCGATGGTTCAGTGCTTGCCCAGTTGGGGAATCCCGACATGCGCACCCCCATTGCCCATGCAATGGCTTGGCCGCAACGCATTGTGTCCGGGGTTGAACGCCTGGACCTCTTCAAGGTTGCACATCTGGATTTTCAGGTGCCGGATCCGGATCGCTTTCCATGTTTAAGACTGGCGTCGGAAGCAATGCAAACCGGGGGCACCGCGACGGCAGTACTGAATGCGTCAAATGAAATTGCCGTTGCGGAATTCCTGCAAGGGCGGATCCGGTTTACGGAGATTGCAAAGGTGGTAGCGTTGACATTGAGTAATGTTACGTCGCAACAGGCAAGTTCACTGGATGCAGTGTTGCAGGCAGATCAGGATGCCAGGGATTTTGCCAATGGGGCAGTACAGGAGCTTGCCGCATGATAGATTTTCTTCAGTCCATTGCCGCATTTATTGTGGCCCTTGGAATTCTCATCACCTTCCACGAATTTGGACACTTTTGCATTGCCAGGTTGTTTGATGTCAGGATATTGCGGTTTTCAATTGGTTTCGGAAGGCCGATCTGGAAACGCTATTTTGGCAAAGACAGAAGCGAATTCGTCATTGCCGCATTACCCCTGGGCGGCTATGTAAAGATGCTTGATGAACGGGAAGGAGAAGTAACCCCGGGGGAGCGGATCAGGGCCTTTAATAACAAATCGATTGGACAACGATTTGCCATTGTTATTGCGGGACCGGGATTTAATTTCATTTTTGCGGTATTTGCCTACTGGGCAGTGTACATGTTTGGTGTCACCGGATTGAGACCAATCGTGGCCGGTGTTGACGCTGCATCACTGGCCGGACAGGCGGGGATTCAACAGGGGGATGAAATTATCGGCGTTGATGATCACCCTACCCCAACCTGGTCTGCCGTGATTGAAGCCTTTGTCTCCAGGGTGGTAAAACAGCAGCGGGCAAAAATTACCTTAAGGGCTGGCAACGGGAGTGACAGGGAAAGCTATCTCAACCTGTCCAGGGTATCCGTCGATGAGATGGCGAGTGGTCGCTTGTTAACGACGCTGGGGCTGCATCCGAAAATACCTTTGATACCCGCCGTAATTGGAAAAATTATCGGTGATGGACCGGCAGACCGGGCCGGGTTGTTGGCGGGTGACAGGATCATTGCTGTTAATGGTAAAGCCATAGAGGGTTGGAGAGAATGGGTGGCTGTTATCCGTAAAAATCCGGGCACGTTACTTCATGTTGAATTGCTCCGTTCCAATGGACCACATGCTGTCGACATCGTTCCTGACAGCGTGCTGACCGATTCGGGGGAACGAACAGGCCAGATCGGCGCAGTTGCCGATGATTCATTCCAAAGTGATCATACACTGACGGCCATTGAATCTTATTCGCTTGTTCCCGCTTTTATTAAGGCGCTGGACAAGACCACGGAAATGTCAGTGATGACCTTGCGGTTGCTGGGCAAGATGATCATCGGCGAAGCCTCCGTCAAAAATCTGAGCGGACCCATAAGTATTGCCCAATATGCGGGTCATACAGCCGGCCTGGGGGTAACTGCCTTTTTGGGATTTCTGGCTATAGTGAGCGTCAGCCTTTGCGTGCTGAATCTGTTACCCATACCGGTGCTGGACGGTGGCCACTTGATGTATTACCTGGTTGAACTTGTGAAAGGCAGCCCGGTGTCGGAAACTACCCAGGTAATTGGACAACAGGTCGGTCTGGCTATTTTGCTTAGTTTGATGGGATTGACATTTTATAATGATATACTTCGTCTGGTTGGTTAATCGGTAGATATAAAAATAATATGCTATTTCATGAAGATGCATGATTTTCTTCATAGGTTCTATTATGTTCTGATCCTGTTTTACTGTGTCACGGCGAATGTTGTGGCGCAGGATTTTGTTATTGAGGATATTCGTATCGAGGGTCTGCAGCGTCTTACGCCGGGAACGATTTTCAATTACTTGCCACTCGAAGTTGGCGACACCTACACTGATGCGCTCTCGCTTGAAGCGGTCAGGGCCCTGTTTAAAACCGGCTTTTTTGATGATGTCAGGCTTGAGCGCGATGGAAATGTGCTTGTCGTCATTGTTAAGGAACGCCCTGCCATTGGCAGTATTGAAATCACCGGCAACAAGGATATTAAAACCGAAGACCTGCTGAAAAGCCTGAAGGAGATTGGTTTTGCCGAGGGCCGTGTCTTTGAGCAATCCCAGCTCGAACAACTTAAACGGGAACTTACCCGTCAATATTTTTCCCGTGGCAAATACGGTGTAAAAATCAAATCGACGGTCACTCCACTGGGTAACAATCGTGTCTCTGTGGCCATTGAAGTTGCCGAAGGCAGTGCGGCAAAAATAAAACAGATTAATATCGTGGGGAACAAGGCATTCAAGGAGAAGAAACTATTGAAGTTATTTGAGCTGACCCCGCCAACGCTCATCTCTTTTTTCACCAAAACTGATCAGTATTCCCGGCAGAAGTTGTCAGCCGATCTTGAATCGCTGCGTTCCTTTTACCTTGATAACGGTTACGTGAATTTTAATATAGATTCGACACAGGTTTCCATCACCCCTGATAAAAGCGCTATCTATATCACCATCAATATCCATGAAGGCGTTCAGTACACCGTTACCGGCGTCAAGCTGGTCGGCGACCTGATAGTTCCGAAGGAAGAGTTGTTTAAACTGATTACCGTTACCAAAGGGAGCCTGTTTTCCCGTAAGGATATTACCGACAGCAGTACCAGACTGACTGATCGCCTGGGCGATGAAGGTTACGCCTTCGCAAATGTCAATTCCATTCCCGACATTCATGAGGAAGACAAGACTGTTGAAATCACTTTTTTTGTTGATCCGGGTCAGCGCGTTTACGTCAGACGCATTAATTTTATCGGTAATACCCGGACACGTGAAGAAGTACTCAGAAGAGAGATGCGGCAACATGAAAGCGGGTGGATTGCAACACCGAAAGTCGATCGGGGTAAAATACGTTTACAGAGGCTGGGATATTTCAAGGAAGTCAATGTAGAGACTCCTGCCGTTCCCGGAACATCGGATCAGGTCGATGTTAATTATACGGTTGAGGAAAAACCATTTGGAAACTTCACAGCCGGTCTGGGCTTTTCCCAGACCCAGGGATTGACCGTGCAGACAAGTATCACCCAGGACAATTTCCTGGGCAGTGGCAAACGTATCCAGTTCTCATTCAGCAACAGCGATGTCAACCGTATCTTTGCGGTGGGTTATAACAATCCCTACTATACTGTTGACGGCATCAGCCGGGGGTTTAATTTTAATTTCTCGGATACCGATGGCAGTAATGCGAATCTCACGGCATTCAATAACAAGGTGTTTAGCAGCGGCGTTAATTTCGGCATACCCATAAGCGAATCCAATGCCGTATTCGCCGGTTTGAGGTATGAACGCACGGAAATTGACCTGGATCCAAGATTTAGAGCTTTCCAGACCGAAAGTTTTTGTATACAAAATGGTGGTAGTATTGATGGCTGTAAATTTAATATCCTGCGCCTGACGGGCGCTTTCTCCTATAATACCCTCAACAAGGCTATTTTCCCGACCCGGGGCATGTCCCACCGGATCTCGACCGAAATGGCTGTCCCGTCGTTTGGTGATTCGGTGGAGTTTTTCAAACTCTCCTATAATGGACAGTTCGTCCACCCCATATACAGGGGCTTGATCTTCTCCTTGAAGGGTAATTTCGGTTATGGTGACGGTATTGCCGGGACGGGTGACCTGCCGTTTTTCGAGAATTTCTTTGCAGGCGGGCCAAATTCCGTACGGGGTTATGAGGAAAACACCCTGGGTCCGCTGGACAACTTTAATCAGCCTCTTGGTGGTAATATAAAGTTAACGGGCAGCGCCCAGGTAATATTTCCGATTCCGTTCATCGAAAAACTGGCCTCCGTGCGTTTTTCAGGTTTCTTTGATGCAGGAAATGTGTGGTGTAGTGGTGATACTATTACGAATGATCCGTTCCTGGGTCCGGTCAAGAATTGTCTGGGCAGGGACAAGTTTGATATTGACACCTTAAGATATTCAGCCGGGCTCAGCGGTATCTGGCTATCGCCGTTTGGTGCAATCAGTGTCAGTATCGCCAAGCCTATCGGGGACGAACCTGGAGACCAGACCCAGGAATTTCAATTTAACTTTGGATCGTCTTTTTAATTATCAAATACTGGAGTAAACCATTGAAAACGATTAGTGATTATCTCATAACCTCGGCACTGCTCACTGTAGTCACGGCATTCACTACAGTTCATGCGGACGATTATAAAATAGGCGCCGTCAACGCGGTGCAGCTCTTGCAACAATCCCCCCAGGCAGAGAAAATGCGCGCCCAGATACAAAAAGAATTCGCACCCCGGGACAAGGAACTGGTTGCTGTTCAAAAAAAATTGAAAGAGCAAGAGGACCGCCTGGCTAAAGATTCCGCCATCATGAGCGAGACGGAAAGAAGAAAACTTGAGCGGGATATTGTCACCAGGAAGCGTGATTTAAAACGTAATCAGGACGAATTCAGGGAGGACTTGACATTCAGACGTAATGAGGAGATTGCCAAGATCCAAAAGGAGATTGTCAATGCCATACAGGAAGTCGCCAAGCAAAATAATTACGATATGGTACTGAGTGAAGGTGTTCTCTATGCCAGTAAGAAGGTAGATATAACCGGGCTTGTGGTCGAGCACCTGAAGAAAAAGAGCGTTAAGGGAGGAAAGTAATTTTCATACAGTCCCCATTGTGACATCATGCATCGAAATCGAACACTCCTGAAACGATGCTATTTCATTATTCTTAAGAGGCATACCACCGGTTTTTTTTCAGTTGATCCGCCATTTTACGTGAAGCGGAATTCAATTCATTCAAAAAGGGCTGGTTGATGTCCATTACCCTCGGGGAAATCGCTGAAGTTATTGGTGCTGAATTGCACGGCGATGCGGACTGCAATATCACTGGTGTCGCCACATTGAAGAATGCGTCGGATGGCGACATCAGTTTCCTGGCCAACAGGCGCTATGGGAGGTATCTACCGTCAACCAGGGCTTCCGCCGTTATACTCTCCGCAATAGATAAAGCAAACTGTCCTGTTAACGCACTTGTTATTGAAAATCCCTATCTTGCTTATGTAAAGGTTGTCCGTTATCTGCATCCGGAAAAACCGGCTGAAGCCGGTATCCATCGTCGGGCAGTTATCAGTAGCAGTGCAACCATAGCAGCGACTGCGACTATTGGAGCAAATGCCTGCATTGATCGGGATGTGCACATCGAAGACGGCGTTTATGTCGGGCCGGGTTGTGTTATCGGCAGCAATGTCGTTATTGGCTGTAGCAGCAGGCTGGTGGCCAACGTAACGTTATGTCACGGCGTGCGCATTGGGAAATATACCCTGCTCCATCCGGGCGTGGTCATTGGTGCGGATGGATTTGGCATCGCCAATGACAATGGTCTATGGCTTAAGATCCCGCAGATTGGCAGCGTGCACGTTGGTGATAATGTCGAAATTGGCGCCAACACAACGATTGATCGGGGCGCTCTGGACAACACTGTCATCGAAGAGGGTGTCAAGATCGATAATCAGGTGCAGATAGGTCATAATACCCGCATCGGGGCACATACAGCCATTGCCGGCGGCGCCATGATAGCGGGGAGTGTGACAATCGGCAAACGCTGCATGATAGCCGGCGCTACGGCAATTACCGGACATATTGAAATTACCGACGATGTGGTAATTACCGGTATGTCGGGTGTTTCAAACAGTATTAAAAAACCGGGCACCTATTCCTCCGGAATCAGTATCATGGATAATAAAATCTGGCGGAAGAATGTTGTCAGATTCAAGCATCTGGATGAGCTGGCGCGAAGACTGGAGCATTTGGAATCGCTTATAAACAAACCGGATTGACCCATTTAATTCTTATATCAGCGGCACTGTCGATGTGACTAATCTGAACATCAAACAAATCAGGGAAATACTGCCACACCGCTATCCATTTCTCATGATTGATAGAATACTTGATTATGAAGCAAACAAGTTTTTGACGGCCATTAAAAATGTAACGGTCAATGAACCATTCTTTCAGGGACACTTTCCTGAAAGCAAGATTATGCCCGGTGTGTTAATTATTGAATCCATGGCGCAAGCAGCGGCAATCCTGGGTGAAGCATCATTAAAGGATACTCCTGAAGAGGGGTCATTGTATTACCTTGTTGGAGTGGACAAGGCCAGATTCCGTAAACCGGTAGAACCTGGCGATCAATTACGTATCGAAGTAAAATTTCTGACTGTACGCAGGAACATCTGGAAATTTTCAGCCACGGCCACTGTTGACGGAAACATTGCCGCCTCAGCCGAATTTCTGACTACAGTAGTGGTTCCGGAATCTTGATTGATCCCGGTGCTATTATCCATTCCGATGCGGATATCGGCAGAGATGTAGAGATTGGGCCTTACTCCGTAGTAGGCGCCAATGTAGAGATCGGCGACAAAACCTGGATTGGACCTCACGTTGTCATAAAAGGACCCACCCGGATTGGCAGGGGCAACAGAATCTTCCAGTTCTGCTCGATTGGAGATGATCCTCAGGACAAAAAATATCAGGAAGAACAGGAATCTGCCCTGGAAATCGGCGATGGCAATACGATCCGGGAATTTTGTTCCATCAACCGGGGTACTGGACCTGGAGGCGGTGTGACCCGGATTGGGGACGAAAACTGGATCATGGCCTATGTGCATATCGCCCATGACTGCATTGTTGGCGGGCATACGGTATTTGCCAATAATGCAACACTTGCCGGTCATGTTGTCATTGATGACTACGCTATCCTTGGCGGGTTTACCGGCGTTCACCAGTTTTGCAGGATAGGCAGTTACAGTCTCACAGCCATCTCTTCAGTCGTTGTCAAGGATGTCCCCCCTTTTTTAATTGTTTCAGGCAATACGGCAAGGCCAAATGGATTGAACCGTGAAGGACTGAAACGCCATGGATTTTCCCGGGATGTAGTGGGAAAATTACGTAAGGCTTACAAGATAATCTACCGGGACGGATTAAATTTAAATGATGCTCTGGATGGCCTCGAACCATTGGCCAGGGATTCCAGTGAGGTTGCCGGGTTCATTAATTTTATCCGGGAATCATCCAGAGGAATTGTACGTTAATCCGAAAGTGAAAACTGAAAAACTGGTAAACAGGCGGGGATTTGTGAGATATCGATGCCGATGTCCCGTTTCCTGCCGTTTCTATCCTGATTGTATGTGAAGCGATCGATGCTTCGAATCGGGATTGTCGCAGGTGAAGCATCCGGAGATTATCTTGGTGCAAATTTGATCAGGGATCTCCGCAGGAAAAACCCCGATCTGGTCGTTGAAGGCATTGGCGGACCGCAGCTGGAACAACAGGGGTGCCGTCTGATCTTTTCTATAGAGAAATTCTCGGTGATGGGATTCATTGAGGTGCTGGGAAAGTATCTTGAACTTGCCAGGGCCCGAAGCAGACTCACGGAATATTTTATTCAACATCCACCGGATATTTTTATTGGTGTCGATGCCCCTGACTTTAATCTCGATCTGGAAAAAAAATTACGTAACCACCAGATTAAGACTGTGCACTATGTCAGTCCCCAGGTGTGGGCGTGGCGGGAATACCGGTTACGGAAGATTGCACAGGCAGTCGATGTCCTGCTGGCACTCTTTCCATTTGAGAAAGATTATTATGAGGCCCACAATATTCCAGTGGTCAATGTCGGCCATCCGCTGGCGGATGAGATTGGTTTAGCGCCTGACAGGGCCGCAGCGCGGGCCAGATTGGGCCTGCCTGCCGAAAAGAGAGTCATTGCACTCATGCCGGGGAGCCGGCAGATGGAGCTGGACAGATTGATGGGGCCGTTTCTATTGACAGCTGACTGGTGTATGCGGCAAAGGAGCGACCTTCATTTTACCGGCAGTCTGCTGACTGACGGTGCAAAACAACAATTTGAGTCGACCGTGTCCAGGCTTTGCCTGGATCATCTGCCTCTCTCCCTGTATGTTGGCCGTGCCCATGATGTCCTTGAGGCGGCAGATGTCGTGTTACTGGCTTCCGGCACCATCACCCTGGAGGCGATGTTATACAAACGGCCAATGGTAGTCGCCTACAAAATGCATTGGTTGACCTATGCGTTGCTCAAATGGCTGGTCAAAGTGAAGCATGCTGCCTTGCCCAACCTGTTGGCCGGATCGGATATCGTGCCGGAGTGTCTGCAAGCCGAATGCCGGCCGGAACGGCTTGGTCACGAGATTATGAGATGGTTACATGACGGCAAGGCCGTTGCGGCGGTCGAAAGGGAATTCGCGAAACTCCATGAGCGATTGCGGTCCGATGCCTCCGGCACAGCCGCAGATGCCGTGTTATCGCTGCTGGGCAAGACATGAGGCAAGCGGGACTCGACCATCTCCCTGCTGTTCATTTGCTTGCAGGAGTTGATGAGGCGGGCAGGGGGCCGTTGGCGGGTCCGGTTGTTGCTGCGGCGGTCATTCTGGACGATACCGAACGAATCAAGGGATTACAGGATTCCAAAACACTTTCCGAGGGAATACGTCTTAAACTGGCGGCCGAAATCCGTGAGCGGGCAGTTGCCTGGGCGACAGGCCGGGCTGAGGTCGCGGAAATTGATAGATTGAATATCCTGAACGCAAGTTTGCTCGCCATGCAGCGTGCCGTAGGGGCACTGCACATCCAACCGGAATATGCCTTGATTGATGGCACACATTGTCCTGATTTACACTGTAATGTCAGAGCAATTGTCCGGGGCGATAGATTGGTGCCGGCTATCAGTGCGGCATCGATACTTGCCAAGGTGACCCGGGACGGGGAGATGATTGCTATGGATGCCCTGTTCCCCGGCTACGGGTTTGCCAGGCATAAAGGTTATCCAACCAAACAGCATATCGAGGCCCTGGAAGTATTAGGGGTTTGTGCAATACACAGGTGTTCCTATAAGCCTGTCAAACGGTTTATATAAGCATATGCAGGCCAAGTCAGGCTAGCTTCTTGATACCAATACCATGCAAGATAGTTTTGTACACCTTCATCTGCATACGGAATATTCAATCGTCGATGGATTGATAAGGCTCGAACCCCTTGTAGAAGCAGTTGCTGAAGCAGGCATGCCGGCAATTGCCGTCACCGAACAATACAATCTTTTTTCCCTGGTAAAGATTTATCGCCTGGCGCAGCACTATGGCATAAAGCCAATCATTGGCGTTGAAATCAGTGTGATCGATGATGCAAGCGGGAATAACACGGGAAATTTGCTGTTACTCTGCCAGGAACGAAGAGGTTATCGGAATTTGACAAAGCTCGTAACAAAAAGTTACATAGAAGGTCAATCCCGGGGCATTCCTTATGTTGGTTTTTCGTGGTTGCAACAGAATACTGAAGGGCTTATCGCATTATCGTGTGCGCGCTACGGCAGTATCGGCCAGGCGATTATCAATTCAAACCGGTACCTGGCAGAGAAAAGTTTGACGGATTTGATGAATCTCTTTCCTGACAGGTTTTACCTGGAGCTGCAACGTACCTCCAGACGTCACGAGGATGTCTATATTCAGTCTGCGATGGAACTTGCTGCAACATTCTCCGTCCCGGTAGTCGCCACGAATGATGTGCGATTTTTAAAGCAGGAAGATTTTGAAGCACATGAAGCGAGGGTGTGTGTCCAGCAAGGTAATGTTTTGAACGATGCCAGACGCATCCATGCCTACAGCAATCAACAATATTTAAAATCTTCAGAGGAGATGAGGGATCTGTTTCAGGACATTCCGGAGGCCATTGAAAATACTTTATTAATCGCGCAGCGTTGTAATCTTGAATTATCATTTGGTGAATATCATCTCCCTGATTTTCCGGTACCCGCGCCTTATAACCAGGATTCATGGCTTCGCAATGAAGCAGAGAAGGGGTTATGCGCCCTGTTTGAGTCGCACCGGATCGATACAGGTAACGCATCCCTGGTAGATAAAAACATCTATGCCGAAAGACTCGCCAGGGAACTGGAAGTTATCGTCAACATGGGATATTCCGGATATTTCCTTATCGTGGCGGATTTTATCCGCTGGGCCAAGAAGCAGGATATCCCGGTGGGGCCGGGCCGCGGTTCCGGGGCTGGTTCACTGGTTGCCTATGCGCTTGCTATCACTGAACTGGATCCCATCAAATATGATCTGTTATTCGAACGTTTTCTCAATCCGGAACGGGTGTCATTACCTGATTTCGATATTGATTTCTGTATGGAAAGAAGAGATGAGGTGATCGACTATGTCGCAGAGCGTTTCGGACGCGATCATGTATCGCAGATCATTACCTATGGCAGTATGGCGGCAAAAGCGGTTGTGCGTGATGTCGGACGCGTACTCGGGCATCCCTATGGGTTTGTCGATCAAATCGCCAAACTCATCCCTTTTGAGATCAATATAACTCTGGAGAAAGCGCTTCAGCAGGAACAATCTTTAAGAAAACGTTACGAGGAAGAGGAAGAAGTCAAAACATTGATTGACCTGGCCAGGAAGCTTGAAGGCCTGACGCGTAATGCCGGTAAACATGCCGGAGGAATAGTTATTGCGCCCAGCCCCTTAACGGATTACATGCCTCTCTATTGCGAGCAGGGTTCAAACGTGAGATCGACCCAGTTCGATATGGGTGATGTAGAAGCGATAGGGCTTGTAAAATTCGATTTCCTTGGTTTGAGGACGCTTACAATTATTGACTGGGCCGTAAAGGATGTCAATCGCGTACTTGTAAAAGACGAGACGCAACTAATTGATATAAGCAGTATACCGTTGGATGACGAGGCCACTTACCGGCTAATACGCAGGATGGATACCACTGCAATATTCCAACTCGAATCGGATGGGATGAAAAAATTGATCGGGAGATTACAACCGGATGATTTTAATGATTTGATTGCATTGGTAGCGCTCTTTCGCCCTGGACCACTTCAATCGGGAATGGTTGATGACTATATTGACCGCAAGCACGGAAGATCGAGGGTGGAATATCCTCATCCTGCCCTGGAACAGGTATTAAGCCCTACCAATGGCGTTATTCTGTATCAGGAGCAGGTCATGAAGATTGCACAGATCCTTGCCGGGTATACACTTGGTGCGGCGGATCTCCTGCGCCGGGCCATGGGTAAAAAGAAACCTGAGGAAATGGCACAGCAAAGAAATATTTTTGTTACGGGGGCCGTGGCAAACGGTGTCAAGTATCAGGTCGCTACGTATATTTTTGATCTGATGGAGAAGTTCGCAGGATATGGGTTCAACAAGTCGCATTCAGCTGCCTATGCCTTACTCGCCTATCAGACTGCATGGTTAAAAGCACATCATCCTGCTGCATTTATGGCTGCCGTGTTGTCATCCGATATGGATAATACAGACAAGATCGTAACAATGCGAGAAGAACTCAGACGTATGCATATAGATTTGATCCCGCCATCCGTCAATCGGAGTGAGTATAAATTCATGGTGATTGATGAAAAAACAGTACTATTTGGATTGGGTGCGATCAAAGGGGTCGGTTCTGCTGCGATCGATAATATCCTCCATGAAAGAACGATAAATGGGGAATTTACGGATTTCTTCGATCTTTGTAAACGTGTCGATACGCGTAAAGCAAACAAGAGGGTGTGCGAGGCCTTAATCCGATCAGGCGCCGCTGATGATCTCGGACCCGGCCGTAGTACCATGATGGCGAATCTGGGGAAAGCGATCCTGTTCGCCGAACAACATTCAACGAATGCAAATTCAGGACAGGATGATCTGTTTGGACTCGAAGTATCGTCAGTTGCAGAAAGAAATAACCGGGATTTGTCCGGAAGCGCATCGCCATTCGTCAAAGTGGAAGAATGGAATGACCATGAACGGCTTATGGCCGAAAAGGAAACATTGGGGTTTTATCTGGAAGGCCATCCCATTACCCGGTATGAGGAAGAACTTGCTTCTATTGTGACAATGCGGTTACGGGATATTAAATCCGGTCATGTAATCGCAGCAGGATATATCGAAAACCTGAGGACCCGTTCCGGTTCAAGAGGGGGAAGGATGGCTGAAATCCGCTTGGATGACCGTACCGCCCGCGCCCACGCGACCTTATACTCGGAAGTTTATCAGAGGCACAGGACAATGCTTATTCCGGATAAATTAATTATAGTAAAAGGGGAGGCAATAGAGGACGATTATTACGATACAGGTTATTATATGAAGGTAGATACTATCATTACTCTGAATAAAGTCCGGGAGGAATGCGCAACGCTCAGATTATCGTTGAATAAGACGATGTTGGAACAGGGCATACTGGATTTGGTGAAGGGCGTGTTATCTCCCTGTCAAAACAGGTTGCGGCCGGTAATAATCGAATATGATAACGGCAACGCCAAAGGGGAGATTGATCTCGGTGAATCCTGGAAGGTTGAAATTAGCGATAAATTGCTGGACGATCTCAGGGCCTTGCTTGGTAAGGAGAATGTCAGAATCGATTATCACGGTGTTGAAAAATATGGCTCTTCAGCAGAATCTGTGGGTTAACAAGAAAGACTTTTGAATAA
>JBHHYN010000070.1:0-15116 GCA_046757565.1 Gammaproteobacteria bacterium
GTCCGTTGTCGTTTATGGACGGACACTAGATATCCAGCCAATCAGGTAATTAATAATCTGCAATCAAGTCCCGATATTCTGCATCACACATGAACCTGCCGGTATCCGCTCCGTCTGCGACGTGCATTTTAAAAAACCAGCCCAAACCCATGGGATCGTAGTTAACCAATTCCGGGGCATCTACCAGGGCTTCGTTGACCTCAACTATTTTGCCATCCAGTGGAACGGCAATTTCACTTACGGCATTCATCGATTCAATAATTACCACTTCATCACCACTTTTGAATTCACCACCCTCTTCCGGCAGCTCAATATTGACCACATCTCCGAGTAGCTGTTGTGCAAAATCAGTAATTCCTACAGTGATTATGTCATTCTCCACAGACAGCCATTCATATTCTTCAGTATATTTAATGTCACTCATGTCAGCCTCCGTTAAACATAACGATATTAACCACGGTAATAACGTTGGGGTACAAACGGGATTTTAGCCACCACAACAGGCGGCGCCCTGCCACGCATCAAGGCATTGAGTTTGGTTCCCGCTCTGGCCAATTCAGCGTGTACATAACCCATGGCGACCGGGGCGCCAATGGTGGGGCTAAAACCACCACTCGTGATCGCTCCCGCCCTAACACCGTTTTCATCAACAATCTCTGCACCTTCACGCACCGGTGCACGGTCCTCAACCAGGAAGCCTACCCGCTTGCGTCCTACGCCATCGGCGATCTGTTTCAGTATGGTATCGGCTCCCGGGAAGCCACCCTCTTTTTTACCACCGGGACGGCGTGACTTACTGATGCTCCAGATCAGACCGGCTTCAATGGGGGAAATACCGGCATTGATATCGTGACCGTACAAGCACAGCCCGGCTTCCAGACGCAGGGAATCCCGGGCGCCCAGGCCAATCAGCTTGGCTTGTTTAAAGGAAAGCAGTTTGCGCGCAATGCGCTCTGCATCGTCCTCGGCTACGGAAATCTCAAACCCGTCTTCACCGGTGTAACCGGAACGGGTGATAAAACACTCCGCAGCATCGACGGTGGCCTGGCAACCAGTCATAAATATCAGATCCGTGACCGCTGGCGCCAGTACCGCCATAATTTCCTTCGCAGCCGGGCCTTGCAATGCCAATAGTCCACGGCCATGCAGATATTCAATCTCGAAGCCTTCCAGGTGGCGGCGCAAGTGGGCCAGATCCTGCGTTTTGCATGCAGCGTTAACCACAAGAAAAAACTCATCTACTGCCCGGCGTGTAACAATCATATCGTCCATAATGCCGCCCTGCTCATTGGTAAACACGGTGTAGGCTTGCTGATTGATCGCCAGAGCCTCCAGGTCTACGGGAATCAATTTTTCCAGAGCCCCGGCAATACCGCTCCCGGCAACCACCACCTGTCCCATATGGGAAACATCAAAAAGCCCTGCCTGCTCACGGGTATGGCGGTGCTCTTTGATAATGCCGTCAGGGTATTGCAGCGGCAACTCATAACCCGCGAAGGAGACAATCCTGCCTTTAGCTTCACTATGCAGTTCGTAGAGAGGGGTGCGCTGCAAGTCAGATTGATTCTCATCAGGCATAATATTTCACTCTATTCAATAAGTTGCTCTAAACGACTAGCACTCGATAATGTTGAGCGGCACTTCGATGATATTGATTGCGAGCCCTCCGCGGGCCGTTTCCTTATATTTGTCCTGCATGTCCCGTCCGGTATCACGCATAGTACGGATCACTTTATCGAGTGAAACAAAATGCGATCCATCACCCAGTAATGCCATGCGCGCTGCATTGATTGCTTTGATTGCTCCCATGGCATTGCGTTCGATACAGGGCACCTGCACCAATCCACCAACCGGATCGCAGGTCAGGCCGAGATTGTGCTCCATGCCGATTTCCGCCGCATTTTCCACATGTGCCGGCGTCCCCCCCAACACTTCAGCCAATGCTCCGGCCGCCATGGAACAGGCAGAGCCCACTTCACCCTGACAGCCCATTTCAGCGCCACTGAGAGAAGCGTTCTTTTTATAAAGAGTGCCGATTGCGGCAGCCGTTAACAGAAAGCGTTGCACGCCGTCATCATCAGCACCGGGAATATAGTGCCTGTAGTAATGCAGCACAGCGGGTACGATACCGGCGGCACCGTTGGTTGGAGCGGTCACCACACGTCCACCGGCGGCATTTTCTTCATTTACCGCAAGTGCATAGAGGGTGACCCAATCAAGCACGGTTAATGGATCAGACAAAGACGCTTCAGGGCGACTCGTTAACTGTTTGTATAAATCCGGGGCACGGCGTTTAACCTTCAAGCCACCGGGCAGGACGCCTTCATTGTGAAGGCCGCTGCGCACACACTCCTGCATGATTCGCCAGATAGACAATAAGCCGACTCTGGTTTCCGATTCGCTACGCCAGGCCGTTTCGTTCTCCCACATCACATCGGAGATACGGAATTGGTTCTGTTCACACAGCGCCAACAGCTCGGCAGCGCTATCGAACGGATAAGGCAGGTTACGACAATCCTCGATGATGTAGTCATTTCCCGTGGCCTCCTTATCAACCACAAAGCCACCGCCCACCGAGTAGTAGGTTCCAGCCGCCATAACCTGGCCGGCTTCATCAAATGCCGTGAAGATCATGCCGTTGGGGTGGTAGGGTAAAGTTTGCTGACGATGCAGAACAAGATCCGTTTCATCGTCATATAACACGCTATGCGCGCCACTCAGCTTCAAGCGGCAGTTATCGCGTATTTCTGCAACACGGCTGGAGAGGGTCGAGACGTCCACTGACTGTGGCTGTTCGCCTTCTAATCCAAGCAACACCGCATCAGGTGTGCCGTGCCCCCTCCCGGTGGCGCCTAGAGAACCGAACATTTCCGATTTAACGCGTGCAACTCGTGCCAGCTGGCCGGATTCCTGCAGCCCTGTAACAAACAACCTGGCCGCTTTCATTGGCCCGACTGTATGGGAGCTGGAAGGGCCAATACCTACCTGGAAAAGATCGAAAACAGTGATAGCCATTAAACCCTGGAATCTGCTGCTATAAACCCAGCCTTCCATAGACACAGGAAAATCGGTGCATAACCACAAGATTTTTTTATCAATCGTCGTGCACAACGCCGGATCAAAATAGGCGATATGCTGCCAACATTAAAGATGACTGACCTCATCTAATACCCCACAAAACCGGATATCCCGTATATTAATAGCCGCTATAGAATTAATAAAATTTATAGATATAATGATTACATTAGAGTATTAAATAGTTTAAACAGTTATGAAAAACATGCCCATAGACGTACTACGAGCCTTTGTTACTGTCACCGAGGTAGGTGGTTTTACCCAGGCAGGAGAACTTTTGGGTCGTTCACAACCTGCTATCAGCCTGCAAATAAAACGATTGGAAGAGATGTTGGGGCAAAAGCTGATCATCCGAATCGGGAAGCAATTGGAACTCAGCCACGCTGGACAATCACTGTTTAACTACGCGAAACAAATTCTCTCAATCAATGATGAAGCGATTGCGGGGTTTAGCGCTAATTCCGTTTCGGGGCGTTTGCATTTGGGTACTACCAGTGAATTTGCGACGGCCATATTGCCTAAAATTCTCAGCCGTTTTACACAGACATATGCCAATATTACCCTGGAGGTTACTTGCGATCTGAGCAAAAATCTGCTATCCGAGAGCAAACAGAAACAATTTGATCTCATCCTGGCTCTGCATGATGAACCACATAAAGCCGGCAAAGAACTGATTAAAGAAGATGATCTTGTTTGGGTATCCAGTGCCGATCCTGATGTCTACCGGAAGAGGATCCTGCCACTTATCGTTTCACCAGAAGGTTGTATTTACCGTAGCCGCGCCATCCTTATGCTCAATCGAGCAAATCAACCATGGAGGATTGTCTACACGATTCCTGACCTGAGCGGCATTCAAGCTGCCATCGAAGAAGGGCTGGGAATTACGGTACTTGCCAGGAGCACTGTGCCGGCAAATCTGAAAATTATTCGCCCCTCAAAAACACTTCCTAAGCTGGGAAAGGTCAGCATTAGTTTAATGATGAGAAAAAGTAGACACACTGAAGCTGCAAGTCGATTGGTAGAATATTTGAAAGCCAGCCTGATTTCAGATAAAGCAAACTAACAAGTCAGACTCACTGCGAAACGCCTGTCCTGATGTTCCCAGTGCCGGGATTCGCCAAACACGTGGGCGAATCCATCACATTTTATCAATTTACGCATGAAAATGCCGATATGTCCCCATATCGGGAACCTTGTTGCGTTTAGCAGCAACTTCAAGTTATGTTAATCTGAAACTTATCCCAGAAGCCGCGTGATCTCTTTTCCGATCTGCCCGTTAACCTTTCCCGCCCGGGTGAGAAGCTCGCCAACCCGGCTTTTTTTTCTCCGCCCAGGGAGTGTCCTTGATCGAAGGAAGGTTTATCCTTACGTTCATCACCGCCCCTTCCACCCCGGCATAGGCTGTTTGGGCCGCAACACCCAGATCGCTCAGCGTATTGCTGTTGGCCTTTCCGACGATAATCCGGATCCTCTCCAGTATATCCAGGCAGTATTGCGCCACGGTATGGGGGATCTCCGAGGCCTTTTTAAATCCTGCCTGTATGGCGACCAGCCGCTCTTCCTTTTCCTCTGGCGTTCCCTTGGGCATCCGGAATGCTGCCATCACCTGGTTGAAGGCATTGGTGTCCTCATCTATCAAGACGCTGAGTGAACCCCGGATTTTTTCAGTTGTATCCAGGGTTTCAGTCATCAGGGCCTCAACCGTCTCGTAGCCTTTTTTTCCGATGGTCAGCCGGCACACCATGGACACGAATCCTGCACCCATGGAACCCGAAACGGCCGCCACGCTTCCGCCACCCGGGGTTGGAGAATCTGATGCCAGTTCTTCCAGGAATCGCCCAACTTCCAATTCCGTAAGCACACCGTTTCTCCTAACCCGCATAGTGCATCAAGGAATCGTGATGTGGGACAAATTGTGATAAGAGTTGAATTGATGAAATCATTACCTGGTAGACCTTTAAGCTCTTGGTAGACCTTTAAGCTCTAATTTCAGCGCCTTGGCGCACTATGCGGGTTAAATACCTATAAGATGATTCTCTATGATCTGCGCCCTGTTGAAATTTTCCAGCTTCAGGAAATACTCGGCACAGTTGACTAAAGCCTCCTGGGGGAGCATTCCGATGATCTGAGTTCCGACCACAGCAATCCCGTAGCGTGCCGCTTCACGTTCCACCATCTGGTACGGCCTGAAGATAGGTGTCTTGTCGGTATCGAACATATTCATGGAGACCGCCACCTGCTTTCTCTCTTCGAAGGCGAGACCGATGGAACGTATGGTAGAGAATCCACCGCTGGGCCCCCTGACACTCCTTGCAATCGCCTTGGCAATGTTCAAATCTTCGGTTCCCAGGATCACGTTGATGGCCACAAGACCTGTAATCGCTGCACTGACGATGGTTGCACCTGCTGAAGGGTGAAGTGCTGCCGGACCTATATCTGGCGCCCTTTCAGGAAGATGCACCACTTCCTTCAATCCCTCATACTGCCCTTTTCTTATAAAGTCGAGACTCTTCCTCTGTTCCGTGCGGGCATTCTCACCGCTGAAAAATACCGGTACTTCGAAGCGCTTGTATATCTCTTCACCAATCTCCTCTGCCAGGGCGATACACTCTTCCAGGGTGATATTGGCCAATGGGAAGAGCGGAATTGTATCCTGTGCGCCGATGCGGGGATGAGTGCCACGCTGTTTTTCCATGTCAATCAGTTCATAGGATTTTTTTGCCATATTCAGCAATGCTTCCTTGAGCGGGGCAGGTTTACCGATGACCTCTATAACTGTCCTGTTAAAGTTCGGGTCTGGATAATAATCGATTAACTTAATGCCCTCGACTCCCCGGATTTCGTCCACAACGGTCTCGATAATATCCGTTCTGATTCCTTCACTGAAATTAGGTACAGCATGTACATATTGTGACATTGGAGCTTCCTCTAATTATTTTTCAGTGCATCCTCATATAATATATAATATATTATATACTTGTGAATTCTTCCAGTGATATTCAGAACTCACCAGATTAGCAGGCAAAACACATACTTGACAAAATTTAACTAAATAGAAATTTTTCGGCAGCCAAACAGAGGCAGATAGTGGTAACGGGGCTAACCTGGATTTGGGGTCCACTTCTGTGGTGGGCGCCACTAAAGAACTGAGGAGAGTAAACATGGCATTCAATACAAACGGCGGAATGAAGGTAGAAAAAGACATCATGGTTCCGATGCGCGATGGAGTGAAGCTGGCAATGGATCTGTACCGGCCGGAACAGGAAGGAAAGTATCCGGCATTGCTATCGGTGTCAGGTTACGGCAAGGACATCATGGGACCGGGTATCCGGTTGTCGACCGAGGTGCCGCCTACGGTAGAGTCCGGACACACGGAGCGTCTGGTTGAGAATGGTTACGTGCATGTGATCGGCGATGTGCGCGGAGTGGGGAAGTCGGAGGGAAGGTACGACATGTGGGGGCCGGCGGAACAACAAGATTGCTCCGACCTGATCGAATGGATTGCGCAGCAACCGTGGTGTGACGGCAATGTGGGGATGATGGGGATCTCGTACTTTGCCATGCTCCAGGTACCGGCAGCAGCATTGCGACCATCACACCTCAGGGCGATTCTGCCCTTCGAGCCGGCTGGGGCTGACATTTACCGGGAGTGGTTCTATCCGGGCGGGATCCTGAACAAGTTTACCGTCGCGTGGGGGCCTTTTGTGGTGGCGCCGGAGCTGTCATCACTGAGCCTCGATGAATTCACGGCCGAGGAGGTCCGGAAGAAGGTCGAGACACTACGGGAACTCCCTGAGTATCGAGACGATTCGGACATCCAGGAGATTCTGGTGGATCCGAACAAGAATCCGATCATGTTCGACGCCCTTCTACACCCCGAAGATGGGGAGTTCTACAGGGAGCGATCCTCATCAACTTACTACGATCAGGTTGAGTTGCCAACCTACTTTGGGTCGTTCTGGTGTGTCGGTCTGATCGACCTTTTAGGCGCCGTCCACGGCTTTCAGCACGTTAAAAGTCAACATAAGAAACTGATCATCGGGCCGCCGGTGTTTCCCGATCGGCCACATTGGCAGTTTCACGATGAGATCCTGCGCTGGTACGGGCGCTGGCTTAAGGATGAAACAACAGGGATCGAAGAGGAACCACCGGTACGGCTGTTCGTGATGGGTGCCAACCGCTGGCGTGAGGCGCAGCAGTGGCCCGTGGAGGGAACTCGCTGGATGCGGTTTTACCTGCATGCGGATCGATGGCTGCACGAGTACCCAACCATTCAGGAGCCGCAGAGCACAAGTTTCGAATACGATCCGCAGGGGCACGCATCGCTTTTCTTTGAATCCTCCGTGTTGATCGAGGACACGGAAGTGACAGGACCCTTATCGGTATTCCTGTCGGCGGCGTGCAGTGAGGACGACACGGCCTGGGTGGTGTCGTTGTACGATGTGTTTCCGGACGGGAGACGGCACTTTCTGAGTCGGGGATGGTTGAAGGCATCGCACCGGGAATTAGATACAGAGCGATCAACAACGTGGCAACCTTACCATCCACACCGAAATCCACAGCCACTGGAACCGGACCGGATCTACGACTACGCAATCGAGATGATGCCTATAGCGAATCTATTTCGGGCAGGGCACCGGATAGGGCTGGAGATCGCCTGCGACGACCGGGGTCTTGTCGAAGGCGGCCGCGGCTGGCTGGCAAGCTTGTTCCCCGCTAACCCAGATCGCCCGACGGTTGATGAGATGATGATGCAGCGGTTTTATTGTCAACTGGCCGTCGATTCACGCCCGAAACGGCTCACAATCCATCACGAGGATGACCATCCGTCGTATTTGCTCCTCCCGATCCTGGACGGGAACATACTCGGGACCTCGAGCTGGATGCGGTAACAGGTCTCCGCCGCGAAGCGGTGGGGAATTTTCTACAGTGAGGCTGTGAACCAGTGAATGAAATCTATGTTTCTATTCACAGATCCTGCATGGGAGATAACGCTTGATTCGTGTTACCGAATCCGGTATTCCCTTAATCGTGCTTATGGTACATCTTATTGACAATGAGCCAGCGACCTCCTGTTTTGACCAAAGCGAGATAATCCGTGTATACCTCACCAAGATGAAGGTCCTGGACCTTGACGTGGGCGACCGATCCGGTCACATCGATGTTGACAATACCCATGTCAAATTTTTCTCCGATCCTGGCCGGCACTTCCAAACTTTCAACCAATTGCACAAAATCCTCTCCGCTACCTTCCTGTAAGGTATCATCGCGATAGCCAAAACTTTGCAATTTTGGATGAAAGGCGCGACGTAAAGCATCTGTATCCCCTTCGTACATCCCGCGAAGATAGCAATGCACAGTATCCGTAATTGCCGATAAATCTTCCGGAGCCGCAACTGCCAACATTGCCTATCTCACATGGCCAAAAGTATAAACCTGACAGAACAAGTTGATCATTTAATCGAAAGGCATCAATCACCCAAGTATCGGGTTTTGTAGGCATGGGCCTTCAGATACGCCTCTACATCAACACCGCTGAAATCCAATTCGGACTTTAACTTCTCATAGACGGCGCGAAGCTTGCCGGCAGAAGGTTGTGCCTTTCGCGGTCGGGGATCAGCTTCCCTGGAGAAGTATTCCGGCACCTTGACTGTCGCATCGATCCCGATTGCCTCACCTTTAACCTGGGGCAGTTGTGGCTCGGATGGAAAGCCGGCAATTGAAGCATCACGGAAATGGGTATTGCTGTGCGCCTCGATGTAAATATCACGCGCCGGCTGCACGCATGCCGACAGTGCCATCGTGATCTCACCCCAGTTCCGTACATCGATATCATCATCGACCACAATGACCCACTTGACGCGCTGATTCAGCGCCCAGACGGCGTGCATGACCTGCCGGGCAAAATGAGGCATGGGCTTGAAATTGATCGAAATAACGACAATGCCGTTATGCTCACCGAACGGCCAGGGCAGTACCGCAACATCCTGGATATGTTCGCCAAGGATCGTTTTGATCTCACGCATCTTGATATCGGAGTTGAAAGCCGCCAGTGGTAGATGGTCCCAGACCGGTGGAGACCAAAGTTCCACGCTTGTCGGCCAAATTGGTTTGTTCCGGTGAGTAATACAGGTGACTACCGTCTTCATGACTTTTTCAGGGGAACGCGGAACGTAACCATGAAACGAGGAAGGCGGGCCGTCATACCTGAATTCTTCCGGATAACCGGGCTGCACCAACCCCTCAACCACGAACTCGGCAGAGGCCGGAACTTCCAGATCAACGGTCTCGCATTTCACCAGTTTCACCGGCCGACCGCGCAATCCACCGGCTACCGCATATTCATCAACACCGAATTTGGACACGTATCCGCCGACATATTCGAGCACGGGATCAAGACCGGCCACGATTGCCACTTCCATGGGTGCGCCGGGATTTTTTTGTTGCAGTTTCGTATAGTGGATCCCCCCATGATTGACGCCCGGGACAATGTATGAATTGAGTACAGTCCGGATTTCATCATCAGGATAGGGTTCACCGGTCAAAGGATTATAATCTGCCATTCCGTGCCAGTAGACGCCGGCATTGCGAATACCGGTATATGGATCCTTGGTAACGGTATTGTCCAGGGTAAAATAGGCGGAACGCTCCAGTTCCTGCATCTTGAAAAACGGGATCACTTTTCGCAGATTGATATCGTTTCCCTTGATAATGTTTTCCTTACACGGCCCGGTGTCAACAATGACTGGTTCGATATACTTTGATGAATCATTGATGATGCTTTCAACCTTGTCCAGTGCCTCGTGATAATCCCGGCAACCGAATGCAAGTGCACAACGTGCATAGGATCCCCATAGAGCACCAATAACGCTTGTATCTTGCTGTGTTCCCTCAACGTTATTCATCAATATAGCGGGGCCCTGAATAGCGCCAATCCACCGGGTCAGGGCCGCATACTCACCTTCGGCGCCAATCCCGGCATTAATATCCTGCAGTTCACCTGCGGCCCGTAGCTGAAGCAGATAATCACGTAAGCTATCATAGGGATAATTGATCTCACAATCGGACGCGATGCGCATTGGTGATCCGACGATATCGCCACTGTAGGAACCTCCTGTGGCAGTGCGATTTCCTGTTACACTCTTCTTATCCATAGAGGACCCCCCTGACTTTCAATAATCAACTGTCCCGATTCCGGAACGTCGAACATTCAATAACCGGACACATATCTGCTATTCAGTTCTCCGGGACAAATGCGACGGCACGAATGGGTGATCCGGTACCGGCCCGCAGAAGCAAAGGCAAGCCCATGAACCAGACCCGTCTGCCGGTTATCTGATCCAGGTTGGCAAGCGCTTCAGTATTGACAATCTGATATTTCCCACATGTCATATGCGACATGTATTTATCATCATCAGTGTGATCGATGGACAGACAATCTGTACCGATATTCACAACCCCCTGCTCGGCCAGCCAGGCCGTCGCCTCATCATCCAGGCCGGTGTACGTTGTTATGAACACCTGTTCGTGGAAACAACGATCCGCATGACCAGTGTAGATCAGTACGATATCACCCTGCTTCACCTCCAACTGGTGTCCGTCCAGGGCCGCCTGCAGGTGAGAAACCTGAATATAATCCGGGTGTCGAACATGGCTCACATCCAGACATATTGCCTCACCGTAATAATATTCTAATGGCGTGTACTCCAGTGTCGGGGCACCAGGCACATATTCGTAGATGGCGTCGGTGTGGGTGCCGGTGTGTTCGCTGATCATCCAGGAATGGGCCTCGAAACCCTTCTCCGTTCCCCAGAGCTTATTGTATTGCTCGTGTGTCTGGTTAACCATCATGTAAGGTTTCTGGTGACCCGGCCAGATAGGCATCCCTTCGTGGACCTCGTGGGTGAGGTCGACGAGCTTCATGCTGCGCCCCGCCAGAAATTTAGTCAGATCGCGGTCCAAAAGCCCCGCGCCTTTTGTGGGTACGGCCCAGCGCGGTTCTTCTAATGTATTACTTACAGTGCCCATTTCGCCCCTCCTTACTCAGGAATTCAGTGAACAAACTTTCAGTTCGAGTTGTATACTATATATCACTAAGAGTCAACCCAAAGTCATTGCTTCCCTCTTAAATCCTCCAAAGCTAAAAAGTCCCCGGCAGACAGAATTATTTCATCAGTAGACACTTGCAGGAACTATCCAATAGTAATCGTGATTTTTGTATTGCCAGGCTGCACATAACCAGCACCTTGGCAACGAGAAATGAAGAAAACCGGATTAATAGATATTGATTACATCAACACACACGTGCCATTTAATACATCAGGTGTTCTGGTAAAATTGCCTATTTGAGAGAGGCGGTTTTACTGAAATTATTGGAAGATCCACCAGAATCCTATATCATATATATTATATATTACATATCTTTCTATATTTGGAAGATTTGTTAAAAACATTAAATGATGCATCAGGTATTATCATATTGCTGGAAAACGTTTATTCAACATGTCTGAAGATTTGGTTATTGGTCTGCTTGCGATAGCGTATTTGCTCGCTGCAATCGGTTTTTGTTTCCTCGCGGATCTCACACAATGGCTCGTGCAGGCGCCACGATTTGTGTATATGAAGATCTTCCATTTTCGCGAGCCGTTGATGATTCTCAGTCTTACTGCGTTTCTGCTTGCACTGATCGCCAATTACTGGGTCGGTGTATTGGGATGGCAAGGTGTTACCCTGAATCTGGTGGTATTCATACCGTTTTTTATCGGGGCGTTCCAGCTCGTCAACGTCATGTTTCCTCGTCAACAATCCGGCGCTGTATTTGAGCCGACTACCAAGGTTGATCCATACATCAGGCGCGATGATGAGGTGATGGTGGTAGAGCTTAACGGCGATGCCAGGGCATTTCCGAATAAATGGATGCGCCAGCCCCATATCGTCGGCGACACCATTGGTGGCGAAGAGATCGTTATGACCTATTGCTCCCTCAGTCACCTGGGACTTGCGTACAGTCCATACATTAACGGCAAAAAGGCTGAACTTAAGACCTTTACACAACTGCAGAACAATCTCGTCATGTTCGACAGCAATACCGATGAGCCCATTCAACAGATTTATGGAAAGACGGAACACGGCGGTCAGGGGATGCAGGAATATCCTGTCCAGGTCATGACTTATGGTGCATTTAAGATGCTCTATCCTGACGGTAAGGTTTTCTACAATCCGGCCCGGAAAGTCAAGGATACACTGGTGCGTATGATGCTGCGTACGGTAATTAATTGGCAACATGAACTCGATGTCCCCGTATTTCCAACTATTGACCTGGACGATCCCGGCCTTAAGCAACTGCATCTGAAAGAGAAAGTATGGTGTGTCAGGATTGCTGATGAGAAAGTCGCCTACACACTTGATTATTTCGAAAAAAATAACTGGATTATCAACACGCAGGTTGGCGGCCAGGATATCGTGCTTGTCTATTATCCCGGCTACCGCACTGTGAGCGGTTTCGAGCGAAGCATAAATGGCCGGACATTAACGATAACTGAACTGGATAATATCGATGTCAATGGCAATACACCGCATGGCAAGCTCAAGCGCATCCCCGTTGCCAGTGAAGTATTCTGGATGATCTGGTATACGTTTTACCCGGAAACCAGGCTTAATGCATAACAATTAATTCATCAGATGAATGGTACTTACTTAAGCTTGTGAATTATAAATACCCTCTTTTCGTCGTCTCCGCGAAAGCGGAGATCCAGTGGATAAAGTACATTTTGTTTAACTGGGTTCCCGCCTTCGCGGGAACGACGGGCTAAGTAAGTGCCATTCATTCATCAGATTTCTGCTGCCCTGTTGTTGATGTGATCCGGCATGCTGGTTTTATGGAGTATTTGATGCAGTCCCGTCTTAATTATTGCTTCGAGAATAACAAGTAAGAGTTGGAGGTAAACAGATGATTACAGCCATTGTTCAATTTGAGATTCCCGAACCTGTAGGCCTTGATAAGGCCAGAGAGCTTTTTTTGGGTTCGGCGCAAAAATACCGGAATACCAGCGGCTTGATACGCAAGTACTATCTGCGGTCCGAGGACGGCAAAACCGTTGGTGGCGTTTACCTGTGGGAATCGCGGGCGGCAGCAGAACGGACTTACACGGCTGAATGGCGGAGAACCATATTGGACAAATTCGGTTCTGAAGCTGTTTTAACCTATTTTGACAGCCCGGTTATCGTTGATAATGAAAAAGGAACAATCAGCCAAAGTTAGCATGCTCTCTGGTTAATGCAATAACCGGATTTGATCATAACAACTGATCTTTTAATATTTATCTTCATCTGGCCGGAAACCTGGATTAATGACAATCTCCTATTTCGTCTTCTACCGTGGCAAGGCTGATAATCAATCAGCATTTGTCGAGAGATATAAAAAAACACATGTCCCAATCCTGAAACGTTTTCCCGGGATAAAAAGAGTCAGGGTGCATACCCCGGTAGCCTGGAACGATTCACAAACCATCAATCCCGGTAATTTTACGTTGATTGCCGAAATGCTTTTTGATTCCGTGGAAGATCTGGAAGCTGCATTACATTCAGAAGAGAGAAACATGGCGCGGGAGGATTTCAGGCAATTTCCTGCCTTCGATGGTGTCATCTGGCACCAGGCCATGTCTTGTGAAGAGGAGTTGTAATGTCTGCCGGTAAGTCACATCAGGGCGCTATAAACAATGAAAACCTGGTTGATTCACGTACAAGCGGGGAAAATGGACGGCGCATACTGCAACGGGATCCGAATCCTCATCTGTTTCGACCCATTACATTCCGCTCAGTGACTGTGCGCAACCGTATCATGTTATCCCCGATGTGCCAGTACTCCGCCGAACAGGGCCTGGCCAATGACTGGCATTTTGTACACCTGGGCGCGAGGGCGGCGGGTGGAGCAGGCATTGTTTCCACCGAAGCGGTCCATGTTGAACCACGGGGACGTATTACACCCCATTGTCTGGGACTGTGGAATGATAATCAGCGTGACAAACTGCAGCGAATTGCTGCATTTATCGCACAACAAGGCGCAATCCCCGCTATCCAGCTGGGTCATGCCGGTCGCAAAGCCTCAGTAGGAAGGCCGTGGGAAGGGACCCGGCCGATCCCTAAGTCGGCAGGCGGATGGGAGGTCATATCAGCCTCGGATCGGCCCTATGCAAACGGATGGCCGGTACCAACGCCGATGTCCCATGAAGAGATTAAGGAAGCTATGAAGATATTTTCAAACGCAGTGTGCAGGGCGCGACAAGCGGGGTTCAAGATATTGGAACTGCATGGTGCCCATGGCTACCTTATTCACCAGTTTCTTTCTCCCTTGAGTAATTTCCGCAACGACGGGTATGGTGGCTCCTTTGAAAACCGGATCCGCTTCTTGCTGGAATCGATTGACGCAGCACGCCGCGAATGGCCTGATGAATTACCGTTGTTTCTAAGGCTCTCCGTGACGGATTGGGTCGAGGGAGGCTGGGATGTGGGTGATTCGATTCAGCTGGCCAGTCTGTTAAAGCAGCGAGGCGACGTTGATCTGATTGATTGTTCTTCCGGAGGCAATGACCCGCGTCAGCAGATACCGATTTATCCTGGTTACCAGGTGCCGTTTGCCCAAAAAATAAGGGAGACTGCCGGCATGTCTACTGCCGCAATCGGTTTGATCCAGAGTCCCGACCTGGCTGAATCTATTATTGCGAATGGCCAGGCCGATCTGGTTGTACTCGGGCGCGCACTTCTTGCAGATCCCGTCTGGCCCTTACGTGCTGCTAATAAACTGAAGGCAAAAAATGTAACCTGGCCGGTTCAATATGAACGTTCCAATATCTTTTAAACGACTTGAAACAGCGTTTTTCCACGGCTATGCAAAATGACTGAATGAGGTGAATCAGGAACCTTTATGCCAGCAGGCACTCAGACCCCGCGGTTGTCCAGGCAATTAATTCAAGTTTATACACCAGAATAATAATTGGCTCTTCAGCAGAATCTGTGGGTTAACAAGAAAGACTTTTGAATAA
>JBHHYN010000071.1:0-14679 GCA_046757565.1 Gammaproteobacteria bacterium
TTTTTATTCAAAAGTCTTTCTTGTTAACCCACAGATTCTGCTGAAGAGCCGTTTTTTATTAACGCTACCTGACATCCCTCAAGGGGTGACAGATGAAGATGTTTTCCTGATTTTACCGAGTTGCTCTATAATGGCATTCGGATCGGCACCGGTATTAAGGTAATTAATCGGCATCTGTTTTTTTAGGACTGATCTTGAATATTTCGTCATTAATAACGTCTTAATATAGAGAGGACCATTGGATATCGGTATGTTCCGGCAGCAACTGCTGGCGCAGTTGCCGCGGCTCAGACGGTTCGCGCTGGGACATTGCCGATCCGTGGCGGATGCGGATGACCTGGTGCAGATGACTGTAGAGCGTGCCCTGTCCCGGTGGCGGCAATGGTCTGGAGAAGGCCCGCTTGAGTACTGGTTGTTCAGCATCCTGAGAAATATCTGGCGGGACGAGGGGCGGCGATGGAAGCGCATGAGCGATGTCATCGTCGCTGCCGATGCAGAGAACAGTGTAGAGAGTGATAGTGAAACCAGTGTGTATTTGGATCAAATGCATCATTTAATTACCCGCTTGCCGGATGGGCAACGGGAAGCCCTGCTGCTGGTCTGTGTGGAGGGTATGTCCTACAAGGAGACTGCGGCCGTACTGGATATTCCCGTCGGCACAGTGATGAGCCGGCTGGCCAGGGCCCGTGCAACCTTGATGGAAATGTCCGGTGAGGTGAAAAATGTGTCCTGATGGCACGGGCGATCCTGAAATGATACTCGACGATGAGACCCTTGGGGCCTATGCGGATGGTGAGTTGGATGGCACCAAAGCCAGACAGGTGGAAGCAGCGCTTTTATCGGATGCCGCCGCACGGGCGCGTCTGGAGGAGATTTACCGTGTCACCACCCTGGTGCGCGCAGCATTGCACAGTCTGGCGGAACCCATCCCGCAACCGTTAATTGACTCTGTCCGGAATGCGGAACAGCAATCGTCACGCCCGGAAAAAGGCCTCTGGCCTTTACTCTGGACTCCCAGCTGGGGCCTTACACTGGGCTCCCTGGCCGCCGGTGCGGTTATCGGTATATCCGCTTTCGTCCTTCTGCAGACGCCTCCTGCTCCGGTCACCACCAATCCCCGGGGGGAGAACCTGTCCGCCATCCATGCCGGCTATTCGGATTTACTGAAAGGGAACCAACCGTCGGCGCTCGATATTCGCTCCAGCGACCCGGCGGAGCTGGAGAGCGTGATGCGGCAACTGTTCTCAGACAGGCAATATGTACCTGAATTGTCCCGTCGTGGTTATTCACTGGCGGGTGGGCGAACCTCTCCAGGTCCGGATGGCGAAACGTTCACCGTTATCTATCAGAAAGCACCCCAACGTACGTTAACCTATTCCATCCACAAGTCACAGGCCAGGAGCAGGGCTGTATCCCCCGCCAGGCATGGCAGCTCTTTGATTTCCTGGCAAAAAGGGGGTTATGAATATTCGTTATACGGGAACGAAAATCAGCGGGAACTGGGTTCCATTGCCGTGGAGATCAGTGAGTCACCGTCAGAGTAGCTACGTATCCGGATCGTAACCCAGGTTGGGAGAAAGCCATTTCTCAACCTGTTTTACATCCATGCTTTTTCTATGGGCGTAGTTTTTAATCTGGTCTTTATTAATTTTTCCCAAGCCAAAGTAGCGTGATTGCGGATGGGAGAAGTACAGGCCGCAGACTGCGGCAGCAGGAAACATGGCATACGACTCAGTCAAGGTGATGCCGGTGTTCTTTTCAACATCCAAAAGATCCCACAGTATTGTTTTTTCAGTATGATCGGGGCAGGCAGGATAACCGGGGGCAGGGCGGATGCCCTGGTATTTTTCCGCTATCAGCGACGGATTATCCAATGACTCACCGGCGGCATAGCCCCAGAATTCCTTGCGCACCCGTTCATGCATTCTTTCTGCAAAGGCCTCGGCCAGGCGATCCGCGAGTGCTTTCAGCATAATGGAGTTGTAGTCATCATGCTCTTTTTCAAACTGCTCCAGTTTATCTTCCATGCCGAATCCTGCTGCGGCAACAAAGGCCCCGATGTAGTCTTTGATGCCGGTCTCTTTCGGGGCAATGAAATCCGCCAGGGCGAAGTTCGGCTGGCCCGGTGGTTTTAGTGTTTGTTGCCGCAGGCTATGAAGCGTCGTCAATGAGCCATCACGCTTTTCACTGCTGTAGACTTCAATGTCATCATGGCCGATGGAATTTGCAGGAAATAGTCCCACTACCCCGCGCGCGCTGAACCATTTTTCCTGCACGATTTTGTCCAGCATGTGCCGGGCATCGTCATACAGTTTTGTCGCGGCTTTTCCAACGGTTGCATCCGTCAGGATACGTGGAAATTTACCGGCCAGCTCCCAGGTCACGAAGAATGGCGTCCAGTCTATACATTGAACCAGTTCCTGCAACGGATACTCCACAAAGCAGTGTACGCCCGCTTGCCGCGGGATTGCCGGCCGGTAGTTTTCCCAATTATTCAACGCACGGTTGGCCCGCGCCTGTTCCAGTGTCAGCCATTCAGTTCTGCCCTGTTTGTCTTTATGGCGCTCGCGTACGTGGTCGTATTCTGTTCTGATTTCATTGGCGAGTTCTTCCCTCAACGGTGCGCTCAACAGACGCGTGGCGACACCTACTGCGCGTGAGGCGTCCTTGACATGAATGACGGTATGCTGGTAGCCGGGATCAATCTTAACCGCTGTGTGGGCACGGGATGTGGTGGCGCCACCGATCATCAAGGGTATGGAAAAACCCTGGCGCTGCATCTCTTTGGCGACATGCACCATTTCATCCAGCGACGGGGTGATGAGTCCGCTCAACCCGATTATATCGGCCTTTTGCTCACGCGCACAGTCCAGGATCTGTTGTGCAGGCGTCATGACGCCCAGGTCTATGACTTCGAAGTTGTTACATTGCAGGACGACACTGACGATATTTTTACCAATGTCATGGACATCGCCTTTCACGGTGGCCATGACAATTATGCCGTTGCTGTGTTTTTCTTCGCTGCCTTTGTCCGCCTCGATAAATGGCAGCAGATAGGCCACTGCCTTTTTCATGACTCGGGCGCTTTTCACTACCTGTGGCAGGAACATCTTGCCGGCGCCGAACAGATCACCAACCACATTCATGCCTGCCATGAGGGGTTCCTCGATCACCTGTAAGGGCCGATCGGCAGAGAGGCGCGCCTCTTCGGTATCTTCTTCAATATAATCGGCGATGCCTTTGACCAGGGCATGAACCAGGCGTTCGGAAACGCTGCCCTTGCGCCATTCCAGATCGGCTTTTTTTTCTTTTGCAGTGCCTGGCTTGACAGTTTCGGCGAATTCCACCAGACGGTCCGTCGCATCGTCCCGGCGGTTTAATAACACATCTTCAATTCGCTGCAGAAGTTCTTTCGGTACTTCATCGTAAATACCCAGTTGTCCGGCATTCACGATTCCCATATCCATACCGGCCTGAATACCGTGATAGAGAAAAGCGGTGTGCATTGCTTCGCGAACGGGGTTATTGCCGCGGAACGAGAATGAGACGTTGCTTAACCCGCCGCTGACCAGTGCGTGGGGCAGGTGTTGCTTGATCAAACGGCAGGTATCGAAGTAGGAGATCGCATAATTAACATGCTCCTCCAGGCCGGTCGCAACGGTCAGGATATTTGGATCGAAGATAATATCTTCGGCCGGGAAGCCCACCTGGTTGACGAGAATGTCGTAGCAGCGTTTGCACACCTGAAAGCGGCGATCGGTGGTATCCGCCTGGCCCTGTTCGTCAAAGGCCATGACTACCACGGCCGCTCCATAGCGGCGGATAAGTCTTGCACGCTCAACGAATTTTTCCTCACCCTCCTTCAGGCTGATGGAGTTCACAATTCCCTTGCCCTGTATGCAGCGTAAACCGGATTCTATGACCGACCATTTTGAGGAATCGATCATGATCGGTACCCGGCTGATGTCCGGTTCGCCGGCAATGAGGTTGAGGAAGTCACGCATTAATATTTCGGATTCGAGCATCCCCTCGTCCATACAGATGTCGATGATCTGTGCACCGTTTTCCACCTGCTGGCGGGCGATCTCCAGCGCCTCCTCCAGGTTGTTTTCCCTGATCAGGCGCAGAAATTTGGGTGAACCGGCAACATTGGTCCGCTCTCCAACATTCACGAAATTGACTTGTGGTGTTATGTTGAAAGGTTCAAGGCCACTCAGGCGCATGTGGCGGGGCACATCGGGAATCACGCGGGGAGGCGCATCCAGCACCGCCTCACCGATTGCCCTGATGTGCGCCGGCGTAGTGCCGCAACAACCGCCGACGATGTTCAGAAAACCGGCTTGGGCAAACTCCCGCAGGACAGCAGCCATCTGTTCCGGCGACTCGTCATAGTCACCGAACTCATTGGGCAACCCGGCATTGGGGTGGACGCTGACGAAGGTGTCTGCAATATTAGAAAGTTCTTCAATATATTCACGTAAATGCTTGGCGCCCAAGGCACAATTTAAACCAACTGCAAGCGGGTTGGCGTGCCGTATGGAGTTCCAGAAGGCCTCGGTAGTCTGCCCGGTCAGGGTCCGGCCGGAGGTGTCCGTAATGGTGCCGGAAATGATGACGGGCACAGACATGGCATGCTCCGTAAAATAATAATCAATGGCAAACAGCGCGGCCTTGGCATTGAGGGTATCGAACACGGTCTCCACCAACAGGATATCGGCGCCACCATCCAGCAGTCCGCGAATGGCCTCCAGATAGGCATCTACCAGTTCCTGATAGCTGATGTTACGGAATCCAGGATTATTGACATCGGGGGAGATAGAGGCCGTGCGATTGGTCGGGCCGAGCACACCCGCGACGAACCGCTGTTTATCGGGGGAATACTCATCACAAACACAACGGGCAATCGTTGCGCCTTCTTTATTGAGTTCATACACCACCTCCTGCATCCGGTAATCAGCCATGGCGACAGCAGTGGAGTTAAAGGTGTTGGTCTCGATAATGTCGCAACCGCAATCGAGAAAGGCAGTATGGATGGAACGGACAATATCCGGACGCGTCAGGTTGAGCAGGTCATTATTCCCTTTGAGATCGCACGGGTGCTCCGCAAAGCGTTCGCCACGAAAATCCTTCTCTTCCAGTTTATAAGACTGGATCATGGTGCCCATGGCGCCGTCGAGTAGCAGGATGCGCTCCTTTAACAGGTTTTCAAGTAGAATGTGTTTGTCCATGCATTATCCAATCGTAATCGATCCGGCTGCTAGTCATATCGAACGGTAGAAAAACGGCTTATTGTAAGCTGGCAGGCCATGAATACGCCAATCGTGTCGTTCGGGAACAGGTGAGGTGGCCGCAGCCCGCTAGTGCGTCGAAGTTTTACCGACTCAGCCTGCCGGTAAATTATAGCCGTTCAAACGGCCCTGTTTCTTCAGTACTCGTATCCACAGTGCTAACAACATAGCGATGATGGCTATCACAGAAACTGTGGCCAGCAGGCCGTAACGGTTGTTAACGCCTCCCCAGACAATATTTTCATACGAGAAGATGGCCAGGACAGTAATGATCCAGGTTAACATGGTTGTGTAATCCTTGCTGATCACCCGCCGCCAGTTAAAGTGCATGCCGCTGAATGTCGCCTTCAGTCCGCTGAGGCGGATCCACCAGCGGCTGACGCGATGGCAGTAGTCTGTATAGTCTTGTCCGAATTGCTCACGCAGAAACCGCTCTTCCGCTGTAACGATCGCATGGTAGGAGATAATAAAGAAACCGCCGCCCAGGAGATAGACCCACGGGTTGTTATGCATCAGGAAGTAACCTGTGAGCATCAGCAGATTGCCTACATACAGGGGATTTCTGCAGTGCCTGAAAAGTCCCTCCGTGACCAGACTGTCGGCATGGATGCGTTTGTTGAGACCGCCGCGCTTGATGTAGGCGAGGCCAATCACCGCCGCCCGCAATGCCTGTCCGGCCATGACCACCAGTAGGCCGGCAAGATCCAGCCAGTGGTCGGTGCTTGCGCTGCCTGCCAGGGGCACCGGACGGAAACCCAGTAGCAATAGAATCATAACGGCAGGAAAGATCCCGTTGCGGTAGCGGAAAAGAAAGTTGCCGTAACAATTAAGCACTGGAGCGGATCCGGGTTCAGACGAGTTAAATCTGCTGCAAGCCGGTTACTTAACGGCAATCAGACCGGCGAAATTGTACCAGCGAAAGAATTCCTCGACATGGCGAAAGCCGGCATCTTTCAGCAGCTTCTGGTTTTCCTCGTGATGATAGGGGATAAGAACGTTTTCCAGCGCCTCGCGTTTCTGCGAAATCTCGAGATCGGAATACCCCCGGCGGCGCTTGTAGTTGTAGTAGTAATCAATGAACAGACGGTTCAGCAAGCTGCTGGAACCCGTTACTTTCTCAATCAATATGAGACAACCATCCTGGTGCAAACCCTCCAGCACACTTTTGATCATGCGTTCCCGGTACAAGGGGCGGACAAACTGCAGGGTCAACAGCATGATGACCACAGAGCAGTTTTCTATATGGGGTGAATCATTCAGATCGACGTTGACAAGTTCGATGCTATGGGCTGCATGCCCCTGTTCGATTTTCATGCGGGCCTTGTTCAGCATGTCGTCGGAATTGTCCAGCCCAATGAGATGCACGGCGCTGCTCACGGTTTTGTCCAGGGCGAGCAGTGTGGTGCCGGTGGCGCAGCCGATATCGTAAATATTGGTCCCGGGGACGGCGAAATCAGCAGCAAGTTCACAGGTCATGCGTTGCATCTCGGCATAAAATGGTACGGAACGGTTGACCATATCATCGAATACCGAAGCAGTTTCGGCGCTAAACTGAAAATCGGACGTCTCCTGGGGGGTATCGAATAATTGGTCAACAGCCGTTACCCCACTTTTTTTCCCCTCCTGGTTGAGCGGCTGGATCCTTGGCTTTGAGGGTTTGTTTTCGGACATAGATATTTCTCCGGGGAACGCTACTCAACTATATTATATGTTTCACTGAATAGCAAAAAATAGATTAGGGAATTGTTCAGGAAAAACCGTAAGTTATAGCCTGATGCTCACATCGAAATTAATAAATACGGCATGGCAGCGTTTGTCCGGATGTGCATAACTCTGAGTTCAGAAATTCCACTTTCAAGGGGTTATACTTTGATGATGAAGAGATGTATGCATAATAAACTTGGGGAATAGACATGTCTGAGCATCAACATCACCAGCTGCTAATTGTTGGCGGCGGTACGGCAGGGATCACCGTCGCAGCCACTCTCCGGCGCCGGCGCGCCGGCAAAAACCTGGATATCGCCATCATTGAGCCGGCGGATCTCCATTATTATCAACCGGCATTAACGCTCGTCGGTGCAGGCGCCTATAGCCTTGCAAAAACCCGAAGGCGTGAACAGACGTTGATCCCCCGGGATGTTACCTGGATCAAGGACAGCATCAGCGCTGTTGATCCCGAAAATAATAACGTCCAACTGACTTCCGGCAAGGCCGTCGGCTACGACTATCTGGTTGTCTGCCCGGGTCTGGAACTGAATTGGGACAGTATTGAAGGTAGTGTGGAAACGTTGGGGCAGAATCATGTATGCAGCAATTATTCCCCGGACCATGTGGAGTATACCTGGCAATGTATCCAGGGGCTTAAAGCCGGCGCCAGAGTGCTGTTCACGCAACCGCCGCTGCCGTTTAAATGTCCCGGCGCGCCCCAGAAGATTGCCTACCTGGCCGCCGATCACCTGCAAAAAAACAACATACTCAAGGATTGTGAGGTGCATTTCCTGACCCATGCAGCGGCAATGTTTGCTGTACCGCTGTTTGCCAGGGAACTGGTCAAGGTGGCCGCCCGTTATGGCATAAATGTCCATTTTCAGCACAACCTGATCGCTGTGGACGGCAATAATAAAAAGGCCACCTTTGAAGTAGTTGGTGGTGACAAAGAGGGTGAAACGTTGACCCTGGACTTCGATATGCTGCATGTGACTCCGCCACAATCACCTCCGGCTGCAATAAAAACCAGCCTGCTCGCCAATGAGGCGGGTTATGTCGAGCTCAATCACAACACCATGCGGCATGTGAAGTACGACAATATATTCGGCCTGGGCGATGCCGGTTCAACGCCTAATTCCAAGACTGCCGCCGCCGTGCGTAAACAGGCTCCGGTGGTCGTCAATAATCTTGTCGCGCTGATCACCGGTGGCAAGCTCGACGAGGGATATGATGGGTATGCCTCCTGCCCGTTGACCACGGCCTACGGTAAGGTCATGATGGCTGAGTTTATTTATGGCGGAAAAGTCACCCCGACATTCCCCCTCGACCCGCGCAAGGAACGCAGCAGCTATTGGTGGATCAAGACTACCGGTTTACCCCTGATGTATTGGGATTACATGCTCAAGGGCCATGAGTGGTTCTTGAGGCACAATACCGGTTACGTAGAGCCCTCATCCTGAGAGCTTTCTTTCCTAAGTAATAATCGAAAAAGCCTTTCCTGATTGCCCGGTGTTGCGGTAACATAGATGCCGAAGCATAGGTTCCCTGAAGTCTTTCGACGAACGGGTTAAACGGGAAGCCGGTGCGTGATGCCGTTCAGGCTGAACAAACCCGGCGCTGCCCCCGCAACGGTAGGTGGGACAAGAGTGGGCCATTCGGCCACTGTGTCTTTTGACATGGGAAGGCGGACCACTCTGATGTTGATGTTTACGGAACATCACCCACGAGCCCGGAGACCGGCCTGTTGCTGATACTTGATGTGTCGCGGCGGCGGGCGGCGGTGTAATTTGATTCCGGCTCCATTGCCTTCTCCTCCGCACACACTGCATGTTCTTGTCGGGAACTCGGGTGAGAGTTCGCAGGAGGAAAGGTCATGTTTCGCACTCTGTTCATATTATCAGCAGTTTTTTCAATAACACCGGCAACCGCAGTCTCTGCCGAAAACCGTAACGATCTGGAGACCCTGATCGTTACGGCGTCACGGACACCGTTGCCCGCCAGTCAAATCGGCAGTTCTTTCACCGTGATCCGGGACGAACAGTTACGGGACCGTCAAGTGGCCCCGGTTTCCGAAGTGTTGCGTGATGTGCCGGGCTTCGCCGTCAGCCGCAGCGGTGTCTTGGGTTCGGCCACGCAGATCCGGGTGCGTGGCGCGGAGGCGAACCAAGTGCTGGTGCTCATCGATGGGGTTGAAGCGAATGATCCGGCGCAGGGCGGGGAATTCAATTTTGCCAACCTGCTGACTTCAGAAATCGAACGCATCGAGGTAATCCGCGGACCGCAAAGCGCCCTGTGGGGCAGTGATGCCCTCGCCGGCGTGATTAACATCATTTCAAAACGCGGGCAGGGCGCGCTCACCGTTAGTGGCTTCAGCGAAGGCGGGTCTTTTGGGACCACGAACAGCGGCGGCACGCTCTCCGGCGGTGGGGAAAATTATCATTTCAATGTCAGCGGCTCCTATTTGAAGAGTAGCGGCTCCAATATTTCCAGACAGGGGAATGAAGATGAAGGCTATGAGAACGGAACCGTGTCGTTCAACGGCGGTGTGACCCTGTTCGGGGGCCTGTCGCTTGAACTGTCAGGCCGCCATACCGATGCAACCAATCAATTTGACGATATCGATTTTTTTGTAACGGGCCTGCCGATGGATACGAATAATGAAACGGAGACGAATCAGGATTACGGTAAGGTGCAGGCAAAACTGACATTGTTCGATGGCCTCTGGCAGCATATCCTGGCGGCGGCCATTACCAGCACGGACAATGACAATTTTGCCGATGGCCTCGCCGGCAGCAGCACCGGGGGGGAAAAGTATAAATACGATTATCAGACCAACCTTTTCTTCGATACCTCCCTGTTCACTGCCGCCTCCCATACCCTGACCCTGGCGGTGGATTATGAAAAAGAGGACTTCACGCAACGCGGGCAAGCCGGTTTCTTTGGCGATCCAAACCAGGATCGCGATATCAGTACCACGGGACTGGTGGCTGAATACCGGATGGTGCTGTGGGACCAATTGTCGTTGTCGGGCAGTGTGCGCCATGACAATAACAGTGACTTTGCCAACACCACGACCTATCGTGCCACCGGCGCCTATACAGTCAAGGCATTAGGCAGCCGTCTCCATGGCAGTTATGGCAGCGGGTCAAAAAACCCGACCTTTACCGAACGCTTTGGTTTTTTTGCCACGTCACTGACACCCTTTGTGGGAAAAGCCGGTTTGAAGCCCGAAAAATCCCATGGCTGGGAAATCGGTATCGATCAGCAAATCCTGAATGAACGGGCACAACTGGGCGTGACCTATTTCAATGAAAAGCTGCGGGACGAGATTAACGGGTTTGTCTTCGATGGTACCCTGGGGGCATTTACTGCGGCCAATGTGAACGGCGCCAGTAAACGGCAAGGGGTGGAGGTGGCCGGCGAACTTGCCCTGTTGGACAACCTGCACCTGTCGGGGTCCTATACCTATGTCGATGCCACCCAGCCGGATGTGACGGGGAGGCAGGTACGGGAGGTGCGCCGCCCCATGCATACCGCCAGCGTGAACCTGGGCTACCGGTTTTTTCACGACCGGGCCAAACTCAACCTGAACATCAACTATACCGGCCCGCAGCAGGACGATTTTTTTCCGCCGTTCCCGAAACCGGTACAGCGAGTCACCCTGGACGATTATACCCTGGTGGATCTGGCCGGTTCCTATCAGGTGACGGAACATATCAGCCTTTACGGCAGAATCGAAAACCTGCTGGATGACAATTACGAAGATGTATTTGGATTCCAGACCCCGGGGATAGCCGGCTTTGCCGGAATCCGCTTCACCTTTCAACCATAATAACTGTTATTGAATCGCCCGTTATTTCTCACACCAATTGGGATGCGAAGAAGGGATCAGGTTCGTTGTACAATATTCAAATATTTTTATAAAACCCAGCATCGATGAGCGGATCACAGGATGCAAAGCCAAGTCTCTATATCACCAAGTTGCATTTCGATAGCACTAAAAAGAATTCATGACTTCTAACCCAGGAGTTTAAATGTTTGCAATTTAGCCACCTACTGGAAATTGAACGAGAAGTGGTAGAAGGAACTCATCACTCGGGTACTGGTGCAGTTGTTCAAGCAATCGCTTCAAAATTATGAAACGATATATAACAACCGGCAGCAGTCGGACGGGAGCTTTCCGGGAGCTGCTGTTTATTCAAAAATATTATTTGGCGGATTTGAAACAGTCGGCTATAGCGCAGTCAAACCAGAAAAGATTCCATGTCATCAAAAAATAAACCCGGGACACTGCTGGCATGGAGCAGTGGGAAGGATTCGGCATGGACGCTGCATAAACTTCGTCAGGCCAACGAGTTTGAGGTGGTCGGTCTGTTAACGACCTTTAATCAGGCCTTTGACCGTGTGGCGATGCATGCCGTGCGCCATGCCCTGGTCACGGCACAGACGAAGGCCGTTGAACTGCCGCTGTATGAAGTGCCGTTGCCTTGGCCATGCTCCAATACGCAATATGAGCAGGCCATGCGCAAGGCGCTGAAAGAAGTTCAAGAAGAATTTGCCGTGACCCATGTGGCCCATGGCGATCTGTTTCTTGAGGACGTGCGGCAGTATCGGCATGCATTCATGCAGAGCACCGGTCTCACGCCATTGTTTCCGATCTGGGGCGAGCGGACTGAACAGCTTGCCAGGGAAATGGTTGAGAGTGGTCTGCGGGCGCGCATCACCTGCATTGACCCGAAGAAACTCTCCCCGGACTTTGCCGGGCGCATCTACGATAACGATTTTCTGGATGATTTACCTGAAGACGTGGACCCCTGTGGCGAGTTCGGTGAATTTCATACCTTCGCCTACGCCGGCCCCATGTTTCATACCCCCATCCCGGTCACCGCAGGGGAAGTGGTGGAGCGGGACGGTTTTGTCTTCGCTGACATAATCTGATAGTGCTAATCTGCTGTCAACTGCATGAATTCCACGATACCGATAGATGAGGTATCATGAAGGAATTATGAACGTATAACTTTCAAAAAGCAGGGAAATATGAATTTTAGGCGGGTTTTCTGAAGGACTGAATGGATTAACAAGCCTTCTGCTTCACACTTTCATCTATTATCAGGAATTTTGTGGTAATCATCTTCCAGGGTCCTGGAGAAATCAAAATCCATTTTTGTGCCGGGTTCCTGGATATAGGCCCCCTGTGCGAAATCGACACTGTTTTCAAACAGCACAAACAGATCGCTGGGGTCTTCCAGACACTCTGCAATAGTCAGTCTGCCCGATTCATGTGCCGACTGTGTAATGGCCTTTAATGATCCGAGCGCTTCCTTGTCTTTTTTCAGATTGGTGATCACGGAGGTATCGATTTTTATATAATCCACCGGCATCTGGTCGGTTGCCTTGAGTGATTTCAGTCCGGAGCCAACATGCTTGATTGCCGTCCCACAGCCGAGTTTTTTTAATCCCTTAATAAAGGCCAGTACATCAGATGCCTGACTGGTAACGGCCCCCTGGCTTATTTCGAAAACCAGATTTTCTCCCGGAATATTGTTATCTTTTATATGCTTTTCAATGACGGCAAGGATGTTCCTGTCTGTGATGGATTCTACGGAGATATTGATAAAGAAACGGGTTTCTTTTACGCTTTTGATCCTTTCCCCCAATTTTTTCAGTGCATTGGCAATCACCCATTCATCGATAATGGTAACCAGTTTGTGCGCCGCTGCTTCAAGAAACAGTGCTTCCATCGGTACAATATCGCCATTGGAATCCTCCATCCTGATAAATACTTCATAGAATTCGCCTCTATGGTCCTTCAAACTGGCAACAGGCTGGTATACCAGGTAAAAAAGGTTTTTGTTGATGGCCTCCAGTATCTCCCTGGAGAGGTGCAGTGTCCCCGCGAGATGGGTCGCGTCCGTGGATTTTGAGTTGTAAATAACTACTTTTTTGTCTCTGGATCGCCTGGCCTTACGGCAGGCGGAGAATGCGTTGGCAAGCACTTCCTGATGTGTCGTTTGAGAACCCGTTATGGGTACAACCCCGATACTGAAGGGCGTCTCGACTTTTTTTCCGTCGATGCTGATTGGTGAATTTTCCAGTTCAGAGACGATTTTTTCCGCGAGATCCATTGCGGAGTTTAAATCCATATCTTTCAGCAGCACGCCATATATGTCTTCAGCGAGCCTGGCCGCCAAATCTTCCGGGGATACGGAAAGCGAAAGTATCGATGCCGTATTAATCAGCACATCTTTGGTTTTTACTGCGCCGAATTGTGAATTGATCTCCTCCAGGTTGTCATGTTGTACACATAAAAGAGCGCTTTTTATCTGCTCCTTGATCGATGCTTCGATGGCTTTATCAAGTATTTTGTAAAAATAATCACCTGTATACAGTCCAGTGACCGGATCCCGCTGTTCGGTACTGTCAGCCTCGGGCTGTTTCCTTGCGGTCTGCTGAACGTCATGTCTTGCCTGTGCCCTGGCGTCTTCATGTGGCGTTTCGTCCCGATCTGTTTTATCCGTTCCGGTCTCTGCGAATGCACGGGTAATACTTTTATCCTGCATTATATTTTGGCTGTCATCATTTAACAGCAGCTGTATCAATTCTTCATTGTGATAGTAAACAGGCGAAAATTCGCATAGTGATGTAAAAACTGCCCCATCCTTCTTTTTGAGCTTTATCTCCAGTATGGCCGGGGAAAGTGAATGATCTCCAAGACTTTCCAAAAATTCCCTGAATGCTTTTTGATCTTCACTGGCAATGAAATCATGTATATCCATCTCTTCCAGTTCACTGATATCTGCAATGTTAAATGCAGACAGGTATTCCTGATTCGCATAGACAAGATTGCCGTGTTGAATATAGGCAATCGGTTTCTTTGAGAATTCCGACAGTTGTCTGTATTGCTCCTCGTAAAGATTCAAAGAAAGTCTGGCAGCCTTTAAGGCGCGGCGATCATTCAGCCATCTGATTTCCTTGACCACAGTGTGTATAAGCTGGATTTTATTTCCCTTTTCAACAAGGGCCGAAGCCCCTGTCTGGATGAGGGTGTTATAAGCATCCATATAAGACTTCTTATCTTCTCTATCACAAATAACGATGAGGGGAATGTCCTGCCCTGATCTGTGGATGATTTTGACCGTCTCCTCGATGCTTAAATCTTCCACCTGGGCAATATAAATAATGAGATCACAGATGCGTTCATTGAGGAACCCATCGAGGGACTTTGTGTCTTTTGCAAGATAGGCCCGGAAAGCAAACTGGCTGCTGCGCAGGGAATGAAGGTACCACTCCGCTTCTGCATGGTCCTGATCAATCAGTAAAATCCTGATTAGTTGCTTTTTCTTCATTTTATATGATCCAATATATGTTTTATGTAATACAGCCAATGAGTAATAAAATTGGATTGACTCTTGATAGTATAGAGTCTCAGGAAGTTAAAGCGGATCAATTTTGAGCACATTGAAAATAGAGAGGCATCGTTATCCCTTATCCTGTAAAGAACTCTATTTGCTTGCACTGGCATGAGGGTTGCCCGGCACATATTTCCCCTGACAATATCACCCATCTGGTGTAGGAATATTCCTACAGAGAGAATCCGAAGATCCCTCTATCGTTTTTATCATTTTGTAGCTAGTGTCCGTCCATAAACGGACTTTTTTTCAACATTATCCCTGTAAAACAGGTG
>JBHHYN010000072.1:0-14409 GCA_046757565.1 Gammaproteobacteria bacterium
GGAATGACGGGCTACTGTTTATATATCAACCCACAGATTCTGCTGAAGACCCCAATATTTACATGCAGCAATCCTCTTCACAGGGAAGATTTGTTTATTATTCTGCTGTAAACGCCTGTATACCTGTTTGTGCCCGTCCCAGGATCAGTGCATGAATATCATGAGTCCCTTCATAGGTATTGACTGCCTCCAGATTCATAACATGACGTATAATATGGAACTCGTCTGCAATTCCATTACCACCATGCATATCACGCGCAAGCCTGGCAATTTCCAGTGCCTTGCCGCAATTATTCCGTTTCATCAAGGACACAGTTTCAGGTGCTGCCCTTCCCTCATCAATCAACCTTCCCAGTTGTAATGCACCTTGCAATCCCAGTGTTATCTCTGTCTGCATATCGGCCAGTTTCTTCTGGATTAACTGATTGGCGGCCAGGGGGCGGTCAAACTGTTTCCGATCAAGAGTATATTGCCGGGCTGCCTGCCAGCAAAACTCTGCAGCCCCCATTGATCCCCAGGCTATACCGTAACGGGCCCGGTTGAGACAAGCAAAGGGACCATTAAGCCCCTTTGCCTTGGGCAACAGGTTTTCCTCAGGGACAAACACATCATCCATGGTGATTTCACCGGTAATCGAAGCCCGCAGGGAAAACTTGCCTTCTATCTTCGGGGCGGACAGACCCTGCATCGCTTTTTCCAGAATAAAACCCCGGATCAATCCTTCATCATTTTTTGCCCACACGATGAATACATCAGCGATGGGTGAATTTGTAATCCACATCTTGTTGCCTGTCAGTAGATAACCCCGGTCCACTTTTTTTGCCCGGGATTTCATGCCGCCGGGATCGGAACCCTGATCGGGCTCGGTCAGGCCAAAACACCCTACCCATTCTCCCGTGGCCAGCCTGGGCAGGAATTTCAGGCGTTGCTCTTCCGTGCCATAGGCATAAATCGGATACATGACCAGACTTGACTGTACACTCATGACGGTGCGGTAACCTGAATCAACACGCTCTATCTCCCGGGCTATCAGGCCATAGCTGACGTAATTGACGCCGCCGCCGCCATACTCTTCCGGGATAGTCGCCCCCAGAAGACTCAGTTCACCCATTTCATTCAAGATCTCCCGGTCGAAACGTTCGTGCCTGTTGGCTTCGATGATTCTGGGCAGTAATTGCCCCTGGCAATAATCCCGAGCGGCATCCATGATCATCCGTTCTTCATCCGTCAGTTGCTCGTGCAGCAACAGAGGATCCGCCCAATTGAATTTTCCCTCGACAGTGGCCTGGTGTGCACCCTGTTTCGCAGTTGTTTGTACAGACATCGATTTCCCCGGATTATTCAGTTTGTATCATAGTAAGTGAATTTCTCTATTATCCATCATGCGCAAGTTCAGCATTGTCCATGAAAACCCTGGATCACTCTTTCCGGAATTATCAGAGCTTCCCTGAAATTGAACCGCATGCAATAAAGACAATCAGCTGACATGGTATCAACCTCTTTGTCCTCGCGGCCTGTCATTGTAACATATTGCAGGGAATGGCTGGACGTGCAAGCAGCAGATCAACATGACTATTTGGATCATAAGCTGGTTATCATGTACTCAAGATAAAGATACAACGGACTCACTATGGAAAAAACTACGGTTATGCTGGTCACGCTGGTTGTCTACAACCTGGTATTGGTTGGTATTGGCGTCTGGGCACAGGGAAAAATTGAAAATAATGAAGACTTTTTTCTCGGGGGACGCGGTCTCGGCCCGGTTGTCGCGGCAACCAGTTATTCCGCCAGTGCCTCATCAGCGTGGGCACTGCTGGGTTTGAGTGGCGCCGCTTATCTGCTCGGTATCTCCGCCCTGTGGCTGGCGTCCGGCTCCGTAGTGGGTATGTTAATCACCTGGTTCTGGATTGCACCGAGAATGATGGCCTATAGCCGTGAGCATGATTTACTGACCTTGACCGATTTTATCGCCCATGGCAGTAAGGGAGTTTGGCGTAAAACGATTGTCCTGGCGGCTTCATTCGTGGTGTTGGTGTCGTTTGCCTTCTACGTTGCAGTACAGTTTCAGGGTGCGGGTGCAACGTTCTCGACGGCTTTTGGTATATCCCTGACCGAAAGTGTGGTCCTCGGCGGCGGCATTGTCCTGATCTATACGTTTCTCGGTGGTTTCTGGGCGGTTTGTGTAACGGATACAGTACAGGGAATCCTGATGGCCATTACCGCAATCATGCTTCCTGTCGCCGCCCTGAATGAAGTGGGGGGTTTTACCGGTTTTTACCAGGGACTGGCTGCTGTGAGCACCCCTGCGCAATTAAGCTGGAGCAGCGCCAATGCCGGTTTGGTTGCTATCGGATTAGTTGTGGGCGCACTAAGTATTGGACTGGGAACCTTTGGTCAACCCCACCTGTTGGTTCGTCTGATGGCACTTCGGGACGGGAAGTCGCTTCGACAAGCACGGCTGTTGACCGTTTTCTGGTATATGATTGTCTATGGAGGCATGGTCTTTCTGGGCCTGGCCGGGCATATACTCTCGCCAAATCTTGAAAACGGGGAAACTATTTTCTTTGTGTTGATGGACCAATTGTTTTCTCCCGTGCCGGCTTCGATCCTTCTGGCGGCGGTATTATCGGCGATCATGTCAACGGCTGACAGCCAGTTATTGGTAGCCGCCTCCAGCGTGACCCATGATATGGGTCTGGAGCGGCATTTTGCCAACAGCAGCCTGTTTCTGTCACGACTGGCGATTGCCCTGTTAGTCGCTTTATCGATTGTGCTGACGTTATATTTGCCGGAAACCATTTTTAACCGTGCATTGTTCGCCTGGGGGGCCCTGGGCTCCGCCTTTGGACCGTTGGTATTGCTGCGTTTGGCCGGTATCGATATCACCCCCATGGGTGTTTTATCCGGGATAACCACTGGTTTTCTATCAACAGTGTTGTTCTATCAACTGCCGGACACTCCCGGTGATGTTCTGGAAAGGTTCGCACCCTTTGCCATGGCGATGATTGTCCTGCTGTTATTCCGTCGCCGCTAATAAGTAACAACTGAAAGAACGTGAGCAGTGAATAATCAAAAACAGTCATTGGGTTATGCGTGGTACACCGTGTTCCTGTGCATGGTTGCCTATATCTTCTCCTTTATTGACAGGCAGGTAATAGCACTACTGATTGAGCCAATCCGTGAGGATTTACAGATCTCGGATACACAGTTCAGCCTGATACATGGCCTTGCTTTCGCTATTTTCTATGCCATCATGGGTATTCCCATTGCCCGCTTGGCGGACAGCAAGTCACGTCCCATGATCATTGCCATCGGTATTTTTGCGTGGAGTATTGCCACTGCAATCTGTGGTGCCAGCAAAAATTTCTGGCAACTGTTCGCAGCGCGCATGGGCGTGGGTGTCGGAGAGGCAGCCCTGTCTCCCGCTGCCTATTCAATCATCTCGGATTCATTTCCAAAATCCAGACTTGGTTTTGCACTGGGGGTCTATTCCATCGGTTCCTTTATCGGCTCCGGGCTTGCTTTTCTTATCGGCGGCACAGTGATCGAATGGATGAACAGCATCGGTGTCCTGGAATTATCCATTGTAGGGACTGTGAAACCGTGGCAGATGACCTTTTTTATCGTTGGTCTACCCGGTATTTTTATTGCCGCGCTGTTTTATTTTACAATTCGTGATCCTGGACGCAAAAAAACCATTAACGACAGGTGCGCCGGTGGGAATCAGACAACACATGCCTTCTCTATTCGTGAAGTCCTGGGTTATATTTCTTTGCACAGGTTTACCTTTATCGCGCACTATATCGGTTTCGCCTGTCTTGCCTTGTCGCTATATGCACTACTTTCCTGGTCACCCGCTTTCTTCATGCGTAAGTTTGATCTTCCGGTCAGGGAGGTGGGCATCTATCTGGGCATTATGGTGTTGATCTGCAATACGGCCGGTGTATTGACCAGCGGCTGGCTTGCCGACTACCTGGCGCGACGGGGCTTCGAAGATGCTGCGATGCGGGCCGGGATGTTCGGAGCACTGGGCCTTATCCTGCCCGCAGCAGTATTCTCCTCCATGCCGGGTTTACCGGGTACATTGCTGGTACTTTCCCTGGCCATGTATTTTGCCAGTTTTCCCATGGCAACTTCTGCTGCCGCGCTGCAATTAATGGCGCCCAACCAGATGCGTGCGCAGGTTACCGCACTGTTTTTCCTGGCGATGAATATTCTGGGCATCACCGGTGGCGCCACATTGGTTGCCCTGTGCACCGATTATCTGTTCAAGAATGAGCAGGCAGTGGGCTATTCCATATCCATCGTCTGTTCCCTGGCTGCTGTTGCCGGGTCAATGCTGTTGGGATGGGGGCTTAAACATTATAGTTTGACCCAGAAAGCGGCGGTGTCTGTTTAACAACGATTATCTCATTGGTAGAGGCAGGCATATCGATATGATTGCCGTGGCACACGATATGGACAGGGACTCACCCCTCTACAATTACGGAGACATCCATGAAAACTGTAATGATTTTATTCTGTAGCATTTTGATATTTGCCCTGACGGCCTCCGCTCAGGCAGGTGATGCGGCAGCCGGCAAAACGAAATCCATACTCTGTGTTACCTGCCACGGCGCGGAAGGCATCAGTAACAATGATGTCTGGCCCAATCTGGCCGGCCAGAAAGAAGGCTATCTGATCAAGCAGATCAGGAATTTCCGAGATGGTGTGCGTAACAACCCTATGATGACCCCTCTGGTCAGCTCCTTGTCCGATCAGGATATAGCGGATTTAGCCGCGTATTTCAGTCGCCTGTAACAATCCGGCGAGGCGGCAACCCCCGTATCAGGAATGGCCCAGATAGGTGTGAAACACCCCATCAGGATCATAGCGCAGGCGTAGTTCATTCAGTCGCTTCCATTTCGCTTTGCTGAAACATGCACGAACATGCACGGGATAACGCGCCGGATCGATCTCATTCATATAATGCCCCCTGGCCAGGGGATGCATCATTGCAACCGCCTGGTCCATCCACCGGTAGTTTGGTTCGATATGTGCCGCCTCTTCCGCGATCAAATACCACGATATATAATGATCGGCCGCATAGGTAAAACTCGAGTCATCATCCTGCTTGTCAGGATTAACCCCCCATGCAGACAGTGCAAAGGAACGCGGCGACGGCGGAGGAGAGTGTTGCAGCTTCTCTGCAAGCTTCGTCAACCCCATGGCTGGCTGATCTGTCCAGATATTTTCCACTGCAGTACGGCTCGGGCTTGAGAAATCCGTTGATTGACCCGCGTAAAGCTGCGGGTAGGTCATTTCGATGTTCTCCTTCTTCAAGAGGCTCATTTCCGGGATTTGACTTTGCGCCACCGGCTCCAGTAACGAACGGGCTTCCTGTGGTGAACCGGCAAACGCCACAACACTGATGGCACAAACCAACTCCTGCTTTTCCGGAGCGGCATTTGGTGGGTAAAACCGCCCCACGACAGCCAGTATTTCAAGCCGCTCCTGTTTAACGTTCACCCATTCATTAAGTATTTCGGTAATGGCGGGCAATTCCTTGATGGGAAGTAGATATTTGCTTTTGGTTATCGCCCTGGGCAAGGGGTAAAGTCTTATTTTATAGCGCGTTACAGCGCCAAAGAATCCGGGGCCGGCGCCGCGTACTGCCCAATACAGGTCCTGGTTCCCGGTCGGCGTCGCAGTAACCTTCCTCCCCTCTGCAGTGATGATCTCCGCGGCAAGAATCGAGCGGCAGGCAATATCCCACTCCGGCATATTCCAGCCGAGTCCTCCACCGATAAGGTAGCCACCCAACCCCACCATACCCGTATGCGCCGCAGGAAAAGAGAGGCCTTTTTTCCGGGTCAGATTAATCAACTCCTCACTCCTGATACCGGGCTGAATCCACGCGGTTTTTTCACCGGCATCGATCTCTACCTTTTGCAATGGGGACAAATCAATCAACACACCCCCATTACGAAGTACCGCTCTGGCCGGGTTATGGCCGGTGGCACGGAGTGCCACCTTCAATCTGTTGCTACGTGCGTAATTGATTGCTTCGATGACATCCTGCTCGGATTTTATCTGTATGATGGTGTCAGGATAGCGCCTGGGCTTGAAGATATACCAGACCATGCTCGCCCGCCAAAGCTCATAATTTGTATCCGCACGCCGGATGATCCTGCCCTTTATGCGGTCCAGCCCGTCAGCCAGAGTCCTGGCAAACAGGACAGGGGCACGGAACAGGCCGGCGGCGCTGAGTACGCACAGGGAAACAAGCCGCTTGATGAAATTGCGCCGTGCGGTCTTTTTATAATTCATATCCCGTCCCCCGGTGTCCTTACGGGAAACATTAATCACTATTCCCTGATGCTTGCGGCATCAAGCCAAGATGTTGAAGTAAATTAATAAAAGCAGTCAGCCGCCCGCGGCGGTAGGCATTCATATCACGATCCCGATAATCATAAAACCCAACACCATCACGCAGGCCTTTTCTGTTGTTTTCCATGTTCCGGAGGACAATCTCCGGTGGTGAAAACCTCTGCCTGTCGATATGTTCTGCGAGATAATTCGAACCGTAATACAAAATATCTCCTCCACCCCAATCGACGAACTCAAGTAATCCCAAAATAGCATAACGAATGCCAAAACCGGTCCGTACAGCGTTATCGATATCTTCCGCCGACGCGACCCCCTCTTCCACTAAACGCGCTGCTTCATTTAATGCCAGGGCCTGAATACGTGAAACGATATACCCGGGTGAAGCGGCGCACACAACCGGCACCTTACCTATCCCGGCAAGCAGTGCCTTGACGGCAGACACTGTCGCTTCGGCCGTCTTTTCAGCAGAGCTGATTTCAATCAAAGGCATCAGGTGTGCCGGATTCAACCAATGCGCATTTAAAAAGCGATCCTGCTTCCGGACAAAATTTGCCAGGGTATCCGGCAACATGGTGGATGTGGTTGAAGCCACAATCGCCTGATCCGAGATACAACTGTTTAACCACGTGTAGGTACTTTCCTTGATTTCCAGTACTTCAGCGACTGCCTCAAAAATAAAATCCGCCTGCGCCAGTCTCTCCAGGCAGGCGTTTTTTGCGAGAATATCGAGTCGCCGGGCGATAGCAGCGCTCTGCTGCGCCGAAATAACATCAATGTCCTGCAGAAGCTGCAGTTCAGTCTGAAATTCATCATGAACCGACGCCACCAAGTTATTGAAATCCCCTGCTGACCGATCCTCGCTGTCAATCAAGGAGACCGTGTAACCGGCGTAGGTGAAACTCAGTGCAATGCCCCGCCCCATACGCCCTGCACCGATGACCGCAATCCCGGCCCTGGCAGGAGATGAGTCGTATTCGAATTCTGAAAGTGTATCCGCCAACCTGATTATCGCCTGATGAGAATAATATGAGACGGTGACGCTATCTGCGCAATGAAGGTCATTCTAAGTGAATTCTCCTGCATAATGAACCTCGTGCAGCATGCCGGGAAGGGCGTGGTCAAATCTATTTATTTTTTGTTTAAATATTTTAAGTTGCATATATTTTTTACTATAATGTAATCAATGCATGATCAGGTAAAGGACTCGCTCGCCGGCAAGCATGCCATCATCACGGGTGGCGGGAGCGGCATTGGCGCGTCGATTGCGGACAAGCTCGATGAACTGGGTGCGCATATCAGCCTTATGGGACGCACCGAAAAGACCTTGAGACAAAAGTCATCACACTTATCCAATACCCAGACCATCCCTGCCGACGTTACCGACGACCGTTCCGTGCGGCAGGCCTTCGCCCGGGCGCAGGAGAATTTTGGACCGGTTTCGATCCTCATCAACAGCGCCGGCCTGGCCGCCAGCGCACCCTTTGCCAGGACAGACAACAGGCTCTGGTCAAGCATGTTGAACGTCAATCTGAACGCTGTGTTCTATTGCTGCCGGGAAGCCTTGCCGGCCATGCAGGAGTCAAACTGGGGAAGGATTATCAATATTGTGAGTGTCGCCGGCTTGAAAGGTTATGCCTATGTTGCCGCCTACTGTGCCTCCAAACATGGCGCAATCGGGCTGACACGCTCCCTGGCCATCGAAACAGCGAAAACCGGCATCACAGTGAATGCCATCTGCCCGGGCTACACGGATACGGAGATGCTCCACGGGGCCATTGATCACATCATCGATAAGACAGGCATGGAGCGTGGGCAGGTCCAGGACCAGTTAAAGACAAATAACCCGCAAAAGCGATTTATCCGACCCGCTGAAGTGGCCGCCGCAGTCGCCTGGCTGTGCCTTCCCGGCAGTGAATCCGTTACTGCCCAGGCCCTTCCCATCGCCGGTGGAGAGATAATGTGAACACGAAATCCACCCCGCTAAAAAGCCGGCACAAAAAAAACCTGGACCGGAGCAAACACTCCTTGCGCTTATGGTTAAGGCTGCTCTCCTGTGAATCAATTATCGAGCAACGCATCCGCGCCAGGTTGCGTCAGACATATGGCATTACCCTTCCCCAGTTCGATGTGCTGGCCAAACTGGAATATGCCTGCAAGCCGTTGACCATGACCGGGCTGTCCCGAATGTTAATGGTCTCCAACGGCAATGTCACCGGCGTAACCGACCGGCTTGTCCGCAACGGTTACGTCAGACGCATACCGTCCAGAACCGATCGCCGGGTACAACTCATCGAATTGACAGAGGCTGGCATGCAGGCCTTCTCGGATATGGCCGGACAACATGAAAAGTGGATCGCGGAGTTGTTTGATTTCATGCCGTTGAGCGAGATGGAACGGCTCTCCGGCACACTGGGCAAAATCAGTAACACCCTGAGAGGTGGTGTGATCAGCCGCCGCTGATGGAAGGGACAAAATAGACCTCGCTCCCCTCCTCTAACGGATGCAGCAGCCCCTTGTGGACAATTTGACCATCCACGGCGACCGAGATCCCCTGCCGGAGCAGGCCGTCCTGCAGCAGCACCTCCTTGATCCCGGGGTACCTCCGCTCCAGGTTTTCAACCAATTCGCGGATATTCCCGCCCTTGACCTCCACCGTGGTCTCACCCTGCGTGTAACCCTGTAGCGGAGTGGGGATCCAGACGCTGGGCATGCTCACGCCCCGGTAGATTCTTTTGACCAGATCTTTTTCAGGACATTTCCGGGAGACATCGGCAATGCGTCCATACGCACACCGATGGCAGCATGGATGGCATTGGCGATTGCCGCCGGTGGCGGCACGATGGGAACTTCGCCCACGCCGCGCACCCCATAGGGATGTCCCGGATTCGGGGTCTCCAGAATGACCGTCTCGATCATGGGAATATCCAGCGAGGTGGGCATGCGGTAATCGAGCAGCGTGGCATTGGCGAGGCGGCCATCTTCATCGTAGAAGTACTCTTCATTCAGGGCCCAGCCGATCCCCTGGACCACGCCGCCCTGCATCTGTCCGGCGACGTAATCCGGATGCACGGCCCGGCCCGCATCCTGAAAGGCCGTATAACGCAATATATCCACCTTGCCGGTCTCCTCATCCACGGCCACGTCAACCAGGTGGGCGGCAAGTTGAAAGCCAACGCCTTCGGGCGTCACGCTGGCTTGCGCGGTCACCGGTCCACCCGACATATCCAGTTTGGCGGCAAGTTCCTTGAAGCTGAAACGGTGGCTGTCATTGTTTCTGTCTGAGAAGCTACCGGTTTCGATAACAACGTTCTCCACATCGGTCTCCCAGATCAGCGCGGCGCGTTCCGCCATCTGCGCCAGCACCTTCTGCGCCGCTTCAATCACGGCAATGCCGGTGGCAAAGGTAGTGCGGCTGCCCACCGATTGGAAGGTATAGCCGACCGATTCGGTATCACCAATGGACGACGAGATATCCTCGACACCGATACCCAGTGCCTCTGCCGCCTGCATCGCCAGTGTCATACGCGTACCACTGAGGTCACAGCTGCCGCTGCAAAGCTGCACCGTGCCGTCGGTATTGACCATCAGTTCGGCGCTGGATGCCAGGCCTGCCCCGAACCAGAAACCGTAGGCCATGCCGCGCCCCTGATTGGGTCCCTCGAGCGGGGCCTGGTAATGGGGGTGCTCTTTCACCGCTTGCAGTAACTCTACGCCCCCCACCGGCGGGCACGGGAATCCGAGCACCAGGCGATCGCCTGTTTTCATGGCATTTTTCTGACGGAATTCGACCGGGTCCATGCCAATTTGCCCGGCCAGTTCGTTCACCACCGATTCGACCGCAAAATTTGACTGCGTCGAACCCGGCGCCCGGTAGGGCCGGGTCTTGGGCTTGTTGACCATAACATCAAAACCCACCAGCCGGATGTTCGGGATATTATAACGGGTGGTCGACGTCAGCGTACCCGGTGCGATGGGACCACCGGGATAAGCGCCGGCCTCATAGGCACAATAGATATCCGCGGCAATCAACGTGCCATCCTGTTTTGCACCCATTTTGACCTTTATGTAGGTGCCCGGGGTCGGTCCCGTTGCCCGCAGCACTTCGTCACGGTCCATGGCCATCTTCACCGGCCGGCCCGTTTTCTTCGACAATATTGCGGCAAAGGGGTCCAGGAATACCTGGTCTTTACCGCCGAAGCCGCCACCAATCTCGAGCGGTATCACCTTTATCCTGCTCATGGGCATATTCAGCATGACGGCCAGTTGATCGCGTACGGCAAATTGCCCTTGGGTACTGGTCCAGACTGTAATCCGGTCGTCGCTGTCCCACTGTACCGTGGTCACATGGGACTCGATGTAGCCCTGGTGCACGGTCTCCGTAGTAAACTCCCGCTCGATGACTACATCCGCCTCGGCGAACCCCTGCTCGATATCCCCCATGCCCAAATCCAGCCGCCCCGCATTGGGCAACACCTTTTCCGTGGGAATAAAAAACGACCCGGGTGTAAACTCCTCATGCAAGACCGGTGCGCCGTCCGCCATGGCCGAACGCACGTCCATGACCGGCTGCAGGAGCTCAAAATCGACCTGGATCAGCTTTGTTGCCTGTTCGGCCGTATGGGGGTTATCGGCCGCAACCGCTGCAATGGCATGACCATCGAACAGCACCTTGTCCTTGGCCACGCAGCTGTCTGCAATATCATTCATATCAACCGTCCCGGCTTCCCCCATGCTAATCGTCGTGATTGCCAGTTCGGGAAAATCCGCACCAGTGATCACGGCACTGACACCGGGTAGCGCCAAAGCAGCCGAGGTATCGATGTTCTTGATCCGTGCATGCGCGTGGGGACTGCGCAGCACCTTTCCATATAACATGCCGGGCAAATGGATATCGTCGCCAAACCGGGCCCGGCCCGTTACCTTGTCCAGGCCGTCCGGTCGCATGGGCGTGGTGCCAACCACCCGTAATTTCAATGGCGCCTCAGGCTTGTTCATCGTTCCGCCTCCATAACTTCCGCCGCCTTCATCACCGCGCGGACGATCTTGTCGTAACCCGTACAGCGGCACAGGTTCCCCGCCAGCCAGTGTCTGATCTGCTGCTCTGTCGGCCGGGGATACTTGTCCAGCAGCGCCCTGGATGATATCAGGAATCCCGGTGTACAGATCCCGCACTGCAGACCGGTCTCCTCGAGAAAGGTCTTCTGTAACGGGTGCAGGGTGTCATTGTGGGCGAGCCCTTCAATAGTGGTGACCTCGCTGCCATCGATCTCCACACCCAGCACACAGCAGGAATCCACCAGCACCCCGTCAACGATGACGTTGCAGGCGCCGCAGTTGCCATCATTACACCCCTCCTTGGTGCCGGTCAGGAACAAGACGTCACGCAACACCTCCAGCAGGCTCTGGCGCGGTTCACAGAGAAATTCCGTGGATTCACCGTTGATGGTTGTTTTTACATGCATTTTATTCTTCATGATTCAGGCTTCCCGTGCACGCTCCACGGCCCCGCGCAGCGCCCTCGCTGTCAGCACTTCGACCAGATGCCTGCGTTGCTCGGTGGTACCGCGCATGTCGTTAATGGGTCGGGCCGCATCCCGGGCAATCATTGCCGCCCTATGAATGACTGCGTCCGATACGGGTTGGCCGGCGAGGAAGTCGCCCGCTTCCTTGACCAGCAGCGGTGTGGGCGCCACGGCGCCGATGGCAATCCGTGCAGAGATGAATTGATCGCCGCTATCGTTTAACACAACCGATGCCGCGGCGTTGGCGATGGCGATATCCATCTCGTTACGGGGAATAAATCGCAGGAAGCGGGCCCCCGAATGCTTCTGCAGCGCGGGTAGCTTGATACTCACAAGTAACTCCTCCTGTTTGAGTACACTCTTGCCGGGCGCGGTGCAGAAATCTTCAACCGCTACCCGGCGCTCGCCGTCGGCACCGCGGATCTGCGCCACGGCGCCAAGCACGATCAGTGCCGGAATGGTGTCTGCGCTCGGTGCGGCATTGCACAGATTACCACCCACCGTGGCGCGGCCCTGGATCTGTATGCCACCAATCAAGGTGGTGCAATCTACCAGTGCCGGATACGCAGTGGCTACCGGCTGCTCTTCGTATATACGCCTGCAACTTACTGCCGCACCCAGGGTCAGACCCTGTTCGTCCAGGCAAATCCTGTTGAGTTCAGGTATCTGTTTGGTATCAATAACGTGATCAGGGCTTGCCTGGCCTGCCCGCATCTTCACAATCAGATCGGTACCACCGGCCAGCAGGCGTGTTGCCGCCCCCTGTTCAGCGAGCAACCCGATCACTTCCTCAAGTGAACGGGATGCCCTGTATTCAAAATTATGCATTGCTCGTCACTCCGAAATCCTGCGTTTTCCAGATATCGATAATAAACAACAGATGTTGGCCGCCACCAACGTCAACAGAATATCATTTGCTGTTTCCAGGCGCCTTCCAAATGTCCCGGTTTTGCATCGGCTTTATCTGTTTATCGATGGTATTTTCCTTGTATTGTGCATGGTTAGAGGGAATCCCGTCAATTATAGAGATTCTTGTGGCAGCTTGACCGGATCCTTACTGATTCATTCATGAATGAATCAGTATTTCTCTCATTTGGTTACCGACTATTGTTGAAAGTAGTATTTGTCCTGTTCAAATGAACAATCTATCTCCTGCCGTCTTTCCAGGTATCTGAGATGCGCAAGTGATTCACCAAAGGCGAGTATCCAATTTAACTCATCAAGCTGTTGAGGGAACAGGAGCTTCGCCACTTCCGCAGCAGTGCGGGGCGGATTGCAATAGGAGTACGTCTGCTCGAGTTTCTCGTTATGATGTGTCTCGATGGCTGCTGCTCTCCGGTGCAACCCGCGAAAAATCCTGCCGTGGGAAGGCAGGACCAGGGTTGTTTCCGGCAGTGCCAGAAAAACATTCAGGGACTGCAGATAGTCACGCAGGGGATCCGCATCAGGGTTGTCTCCATGAAGACTGATGTTGCTCGTGATTGAGGGCAGGATCTGGTCCCCTGATATAAGCAGGTCTAATTCCTCGCAATAGAGAGAGAGGTGGCCTTGTGCGTGCCCGTTGCAGATGATGGCGCGCCATGATTTTCCGGCGATAATCATTTTGTCATTATCGTTAATTACACTCATTTCTGCCGGCAGTCCCGATACAATCTCTCGATAGGATTGTCCGGTCGCGAAGTCTGCGAATTTCATTGGGGCATCGATACCATGGCTGCGGTAAAATCCGGTTATCGGTCCCTGCTCCGCGGGCGCATCCGTCTGCAGCATATATTCCGCACGCTCCTGTGTCGCCAACGTCGCCTGCGGTGCTACCTGGTAATGCTCTGAAATCCACTTGGAAAGCCCGAAGTGATCAGGATGAAAATGGGTAATGATTATCCGCCTGATGGGTTTACCCTGCAGTTGACTGGAGAATAGCTGCTCCCAGGCATCCCGCGTCTTCTGCTTCGACACGCCGGTATCGACCAGCGTCCATCCGTCACCATCGTCCAGTAACCAGACGTTGATATGGTCCAGAACGAAAGGAAGCGGCAAGCGCAGCCAATGGATTCCATCGACGACCTCCAACCCCGTTGCAACGGCCGGAGCATCGGAAAATGGATAATCCAGTTCTGACATAGGTTAATCTCCGTTAAGGCAGTAAAAGATTGCAGAGAATGATCTTTTTTACAGTCTGTGCTTGTCCCAATAGACTTCCGTACCCCCTGCCCGTCTGGCCAGCAGGCGGGCCACGACAAACAGGAGATCGGACAAGCGGTTCAGGTACGTCTGTGAATACCTGTTTACCGATTCGGATCCGGCAAGTTTTACCACAGATCGCTCCGCCCTGCGGCAAACGGCCCTTGCCAGATGGCAGATCGACGCGGACCTGCCTCCGCCAGGCAGAATAAATTCCTTCAAAGGCGGCAAATCATTGTTATAGCTGTCAATAAGCTGTTCCAGGCGCTCTATATAACCCTTCTCAATCAACTTCTCATCAGGTAACGACAACTCACCACCGAGATTAAAGAGGATA
>JBHHYN010000073.1:0-14270 GCA_046757565.1 Gammaproteobacteria bacterium
AGTCGGTAGAGCGACGCACGACTGCATGGATGCAGGACGACTCCATGGAAGGAGGACGACCGCAGGGACGCGGGAGGTAGAGCAACGTCGGGAACAGTTGCCGAGGTAGAGAACGTCTGGAACACGTTCTCGAGATAGAACGAATCAGGACGAATATAGGACATATTCGGGTGAAAATGCCTGGAGCATATTTTCCAGACAGAGTCGAGGAAGCCAAAGCCGAGGGAACAGAGATTTTAACTTTTATGGCCCTTCTGCAGAATCTGTGGGTAACAACACAACAGTCAACTTGATATTGGAAAAAATAAAGACCCGTCATTCCCGATACTTGTGCATACCCCACAAGGGCACCCACAGGGCATAAAGGTACCAAGGTCCATGCACATCGTCCATGGAAGCGTCTGTGGTGAATCAAATATTTAAAAAATTCCTTTTAGGAAACACGCTGAATTGTAACAATAGGGCCATGCGTCACTATTGGTTGAATGCAAAAAAGTATTCTCTGGTGTACTGGCAAAGCGCCTTGAGATGGCTCAGGGAAAATGAGCCGTTCATCAGGGACAGATTGCACGAATATATGCTGTTAATACGATTCGATAAGCCAATCGGTTCGCTACTGCTGCTTTGGCCAACACTCTGGGCGTTGTGGATCGCCGCGGAAGGGATCCCGCCCGCCCACCTGCTGGCTGTTTTTATCCCCGGCGTCTTTCTGACCCGGTCCGCCGGATGCATCATAAACGATTACGCGGATCGCGATTTCGATCTGCATGTGGAAAGAACACGTGAGCGGCCGCTGGCAACCGGTAAAGTCAGTACCGCAGAGGCATTTAATATCTTGACGGTTTTTCTTGTCATCGCCTTTTTGCTGGTCTTGACCACCAATCGCCTCACGGTATTATTGTCTATCGCCGCAATTCCCCTCGCAGGCGTCTATCCCTATATGAAACGCTATACCTACATTCCCCAATTCTTTCAGGGACTGGCCTTCAGCTGGGGTATTCCGATGGCCTTCGCTGCACAAACCGGCACCGTCCCGAGGATCGCCTGGCTACTCCTCATTGCCAACATACTCTGGGCAATGACTTATGACACCATCTATGCCATGGTTGATCGGGAGCACGACATCAAGATTGGTGTAAAATCCACGGCGATACTGTTTGATGATGCGGATCGTGTATTTATCGGTATCATCCAGGCCATGGCACTGAGTGTATTGATTATAATCGGGAAACAACTGGAATTCGGATGGCATTATTTTGCCTCTCTGATCTTCGTCACGGGCCTGATTATCTATCAGCAGTACTTGATCAGGGACAGGCGGCCGGAGCAGTGTTTCCGGGCCTTTTTGAACAATAACTGGCTGGGGGCTATTGTCTTCACCGGAATAGCATTACACTATTTATTCAAGGGTTGACCATGCGTTTAATTCATTACTGTCTGGTTCCGGGATTCATTCTGTTATTACCAGCAGTCCAGGCGGATCCCGGCCGGAGTGAAGGCCCCGTTGCAGCGGAATGCCTGCGTATTGCCCATAAGCTTGCCAGCGTTGGTTACAAGGAGTGTCTTAAACGTAAACTGAAAATGACCAGTGGCTACTCGGTTGAAGGAACACCCCTTCTCTACAAGGAATACCCTCCCCTGGATAAACGAAAACCTTTGGGCCGTGTGCTGCTTATCGGCGGCATTCATGGAGATGAATATTCCTCAGTCAGCATTGTCTTCAAGTGGATGAAGATTCTGGACAAATACCACTCCGGACTTTTTCACTGGCATTTTGTGCCGCTGCTTAATCCGGATGGATTGCTCCGTAAGAATTCACAACGAATGAATGCCCATAATGTGGATTTAAACCGGAATTTCCCGATGCAGGACTGGGAAATAACCACCCGCAACTATTGGGTCAATAAAACCAAACGTAATCCCCGGCGCTATCCGGGACTGGGCCCCTTAAGTGAACCGGAAACAAGCTGGCTGGCCAATGAAATCAGGGATTTTCAACCCGATGTGGTCGTCTCGGTCCATGCCCCCCACGGAATAGTCGATTATGACGGCCCCAAGGACGGACCGTACAAACTGGGTCGCCTGTATCTACAGCTGGTAGGGACCTATCCGGGTTCTCTGGGCAATTATGCCGGTATTCAAAAGCAGATCCCGGTAGTCACTATCGAATTGCCCTATGCCGGGATCATGCTCAAGCCGCCTGAGATCTCGCATATCTGGCGGGACCTGGTAAGCTGGCTCACAAAAAATATCCAGATCAACCCTTTTAAAGTGGCCCAGGATCAGGATACGGCGCCTTCATAGAAAATACGCCACGTACCATCCTTTTCTCTCTTCCAGTATTGCCGTTTCCGGTAATGCCGCTTGAGTGAATCGCTTACGTAATCCTGATCGAAGGTCACCACAAGAATGTTCATCCTGTCAGGATAAAGGAAGATACTTGTCCCGGAGATATTCACTTTAATAAATTTCTTTGTCAGGTTGACGCGGCGTTTATAGCTCACCCAACCACGATAGTCTTTCCCAAGACCTGAATACTCCTTTGAGTAATGACTCAGATAAAGCTCCGGGTTACGACTCTCCCAATCCTTGCGCCACTGTTCCAGAAACTGTTTAAACCTGACCTGCTGTTTCTTCCAGTCATCAACTGCGATCCAGTCGATGGATTTCGCCAATATCACCGGGGTACGTCCGATCTTCATATACGGAGCCAGTGCGTTGAGGTCCTGGTTGCTGACAATGATACAACCATCACTATCGCGGGGTGGCCGGCTGTATGTATTGCTTGGCGTGCCATGCAACCAGATCCCGTAACCGGTGTGACCATTACGCCGGTCCCAGGCATTCGGATAATTTATCGGGAAAGCACCGTTACCGTAGAGATCGGGCAATTGTTGGGGCTCAATGAAATCCGAAACAAAATAGACACCGACAGGTGTTTTCTGATCGCCCTCTTCAAATTTGCCGATGCCGTTTTTTCCTATCGTCACATAAAAGTCCGTCAACAGTCTGGGAATCCCATGGAGATTTTCAAACACATATAAACGCGGCGCACTCAAATCAACGATAAAGATATATCTCTGTTGCTCATCCAGCTGGACGAAAGAACGGGGGACCTTTCCGCTGGAAACCGGTGAGTGATAATGCTGCCAACGTGCCTTCGCCTCATCCCGTAAGGCAACAATATTTTCATAGGGCGCATAGGAAAGATTGCCAAAATCCGTAATTGGCCGGCCACGGGCCAATAACAGATCGGCGTACATCAGCTGGGCCAACCTGAATTTGGGGTTTATTTTTACCAGGTGGCCAAGATCCGACAAGGCAATATCTATGTGACTTTCCCTGATTTCATCCAGTGCCTTTACCAGCAAGGCTTCCTGATTGTGTTCGAGACCGTTGGCAGCGATCGTCTGCAGGATCAGATCCTGGGCCTGTGAAGACCAGGATGAAATCTCCAGAAACATAATAAAAACAATCAGGGTGATAATGCGGTTCATATAAAAATATTTTACCCGATTATTTGCTGTTTACGCCAATTTTAAAATGATCCTGACGCCGGCTTTCTGTCTTTGCCATCAATGTGATTGTTCACCGGTAATCAACCAGCGGCCATCCTCATATCTCATCAATAATGTCTTCTTTACACGATCACTATAAGTGTCTGACCGGTATCGCTGGGAAAAGTCGACTTGCGCGTAGTTATCATTAACAAAAGTAACTTTTGGATCGACAATTTTTAATTTTATAAAACGCGGTTTTCCGATTCGCAATCGCCGTTGCGCTCCCCACTTCTCTCTGGATATCCCCCCCGGTGGAATAAATCCATCCGAGTAACTTGCAAGGTATGCGTCTATATTCTTCTCGGACCAGTGCTTCGCCCAGTCTGTTACTGCATCAATAAGTTCCTGACCGGCCGCTTGTCTGACTCTCTTTTCCCGATCGAACTTTTCGCGGGCAAGACTTGTCTGTTCCAGTTTTGCCAGTTCCTGTTGTGAGCGTTTGACCGCCGTTATTTTTTTTTGCTCGAGGCTTGCCAGTTCAGCCCGGGTCTGTTCGACTTCAGCCTGTACCTGCTGCGCCTGCTCAACCGCTTTTTTCCGTGATTGCTCCAACTCGGCCAGTTGTTGCCGTATTTTTTCTATTTTTGCCTGCTCCTGACCGGCCTGTTTCGCCGCCCTGGCCTGCTCTTGCCTGTTTTGTTCATCCGTTTTTGCCGCCACTTGCTGCAAACCGGCCAATTCCTGCCTGGCTTGTTCTGTTTCTGCTATGGCCTGTTTTGCCTGCTCTTCAGCTCTGCTCCGTTTTTGCTCAAGTGCCGCCACTTCGCTCCTTATCCGGTCCGCCCGGGCCTGCTCCCGCCTGGTCTGTTCCCCTGCTGCCGCCAAGGCCTTCTTAAGCTCGGCAAGTTTTGCCGCTGCTTTTCCCACCTCGGCTTGTTTCTCATCGGCACTTGCTGTTTGCTCACCGGCTTTCACCGGGAATAAATCATTGATCAATGCAAGCTTCTCACGTGCCGTTTGATTATCATTATCCAGTTCCAGGGCATGGTTATAGGCCTTGCTCGCCATCTTTGCATACAAATCACCCAGATTCTCATGGGCAGTTGCATAGCTTGGATGGGTATTAATCGCCTGCTGCAATGCTTGTGTCGCATTGGAAAAATCACCCTGGGCTGCGTACACAACAGCGAGATTATTAAATGGTTCCGGCAATTCGGGATGCTTCTGTGTCAGATCGATAAATATCTGTTTGGCTTCACCCAGCTTGTTCTGTTTCGTCAGGATCAAACCTTTAAGGAAAAGAAAATTGACATTCTCATGCTCCCTGGCGAGGTGCTGATTGGTGAGGGATAAAGCCTTTTCCAATTGTCCCTGTGCTATCAGAGATTCAATTTGATTCGTACGGGCAGTGGCTCCCGCCGTTTGTATACAGCAGAGCGATAGCAGCAGACAGAAACAGGTAAACGGTAACGTGCGTCTTTTCATAAGCGACTTTTATTTTATGGGTTAGGCTTCGCCATGGCAATTTTGCTGCAGTTCACGGGCACATAATTATAACGGGACGGGTAACCTTTGAAGACATTATTGAGAAGATTCGGATCGCCCTGGAAGCGTACATCCAGCCAATACACCCTCTTCCCGTTATAGTAAGGAACTACCACAGGTTTATATCCCTTTTTCTGCAGTTCCTGAAGCCGCTCGTTTACCGCTGCCTGGCTTGAGTATAGACCCAGAGAGATGGCATTCAGGAGGTTGCCCCTGCTGATAAGCCGGTAATCCGTGATACCCTTCTTTTTCAGATTGCGGATAGTTTGCATGGCGCTGGATCGGGATTCCTGGGGGGTAAGATATATCCAGAAAAGCCGTCTACCCTGTTCATCCGTATGGCGTATGTGTGTCGCGGCGCGGCGGGACTTGAACCAGTCACCCAAACCAAGCACCTGCATCTCCCCGGCCAGTGGTCCGAATGTGAAGCAGGACTGCTTTTCAGAAGTTGCAGGCAAGTCCGGAACGTGGATATCAGGCAATTCGGTCACCAGCACATCCCCGCCGCCGGGATGTTCAGTACCGGGTTCACCAGCTCCAACACCCTGTAAGCCCTGATCCGGCGGGATGGCGGTTTTCTCCTGCACATCCGTTGTGCTGCCCGGCTGACGTAAATGTGGCGGCGGCTCAGTCTCCGTTAATAGCAGCAAACGATGGGAGGTGGCCGGAATGGGTATGGATGATGACAAATTGCTTACATCGATTTTTATCTGACGATCAAATTCCCAACCGAAGTAGATCACATTAAATAACAGCAATAAGATAAATAACCACTTCATGAGTTTTTTATCACCGTCATGATGATCCCGGAGTCTTTACCAGCCTTGCGTAACCTGCGATGCAAATCCAGGAGCCTGTCGGACCATGGGGTTCATGGCTAGGCGAGCGGGAAATGGGTCCATTTCACACCGCCGCAGTACGCCTGCATGGATGCAGGTGTTAGAGTCGAGTCTGGAACAGAGACCGAGAATCATCCATGGTCCGACAGACTCCTGGCCAACCCATTCAATACGAGATCGGGATGGTAGTCAAATTTATGCAATAACAGGCCATTAATAAATTCCGCATGCCCGCCGGTAATCACCCGGCACAGACTCCCGCCTTGCCCTGTTTCCAGGTCCCCGGCAACCCTGTCAATAAGTGACGCCACAGCATAACCGGCGCCGTTGCCCAGACACTCCGGGGTGGAACGCCCAAACGCCAGTTCCGGTTCGAAACCGATATCTGCCTTGATACCCTGGGCCCTGTTAATCAAACTTTTCTGCATCAGTTCAAGACCCGGAATAATTAATCCACCAAGATGCCGGCCACCGGCGGATACACCATCAATGGTAATCGCTGTTCCGCAATCGACGACACACACTGGGGCAAGGTAGCGGTTCCAGGCCGCAATCATTGCCAACCAACGGTCAATCCCCAATTGCGTAACGTCCCGATAAGCATTGACCACACCGCACCGCTCCCGTTCAACCCGGGCAAACACGGGATGAATATTCCAGAGCCGTTTGACAACGGCGCTGATACCTTTCGCCACCTCCTCACCGGCCACACTTGAGATAGAAACCTGCCGGGGAACAGGGCATCCCTGCCAGTGTCCGCTCAGTACATCAGTCAGCCCTTTCGGAGTGTATTCAATCGAACCGTGATTTTGCAGTTTCGAGCCGGTCAGACAGGCCCACTTTAATCTGCTGTTGCCGATATCAACCAGAAAATTCAATTGAATACCCTCAGGCTGAGTTCCCCACTATTGAACGTTTTTCTCTCTCCAAGCACCTCCATCGAAAGCATTCCCTGTTCATCGATTCCGAGCACACGGCCCTTAATGGATGTATGCGGCAGGACCAGGACCGCATCCTTGCCTTTACCATAATCCAGTTCGCGCCATGTATCGATAAACGGGGAAAATCCATGGGTGGCAAATTTCTCAAGCATACTCAGGGTTTCACTAATTATGGCACCTGCAAGGTGATTCCGGGATGGAGGGTTGGTGTGCAGCCGGGCAAGGTCCGTGATGGGTTGATCAACCATGCTGATGACGTCTGCAGGCAAATTCACATTAACACCGATACCCAGCACCACATCACAGGGACCAGCCGTCTCCCCCCGCAATTCGATGAGTATACCCCCTAACTTTTTACCAGCACTGACGATATCGTTCGGCCACTTAAGAAACACCTCAGTAATACCGAGTTTCTTTAATGCGGAGGCAACGGCAACCCCGCTCGCCAGTGACAGGGCCGTCATCGACGCCGGCTGGGAGTCAAAATGCCATCCTGCCGACAGGCAGATCCCGGCGCCGGCAGGCGCGATCCAGGACCTGCCACGCCTGCCCCGGCCAGCAGACTGAAACTCCGCCAGGGTTACCCTTCCGTGGATACTCTTCTCAGGCAAATAATCCAGCAGCAACTGGTTTGTTGACCCGGTTTTGAAAACGATTTGCATCCAACCGGGCAAATGGATGTCGTTACCCGACAGGTATGATCGAATGCGCGCTTCATCATACAGTTCAATAGCCTGCGCCAGCCGGTAGCCTCTCCCCCGTACGCTATAAACATCTACACCATACCGGCTCAGCGTGTGGATGCGCTTCCAGATCGCCGTACGGCTTATCCCGAGCCGTTGTGCCAGCGCCTCACCGGAATGAAATTTACCGTCCGCGAGATAACGCAGGACCTCTTCGTTCGTTGCCATGAAAAACAGGGTGAGCCCTCAAAAGTGATCAGGGCAGTATCATTACACATTTCATCTGTCCGGAATTATAAATTTCCGTCTGCAATAAAAAAAGCGGGCTTAAGCCCGCTTTTTAATCGGTTTAAATAGCGCTTACACCGTATGGCAGGTCACCATTCGTTGTTTGCCTGGCGAATCACGGGTTGTTCCGGTCCTTCGATATCTACCTGGCAACTGGCCGTATTTTGAACTGCAGATACATAAGAATCGCCAAGGCGCTTGTAATCCTGTCCTGACATGACCGGTGTCATGCCAATCGCATAGGATGCCTTTAATAAACCCATCCCATCCTGCTTGCCATTCCCCATCATCAACTTCATGGCAACATTATGTTTATCTCCCAGGACCTGATCATAGGGGCCCCAAAGTTGCGGTGAAGCGAAGGGACCGCCACCCACCATCACATCCAGTACGACCGTCTCGCCGTTGTGGTAACCCAGAGCGCCAAAACCCTCGCCTTCATAATAACTGAATTTTTCACCGCCGCACTGCTGCGGGAATTGATAGTCATAGCGATTAATGACACCGCCGATGTAGTCTTGCGGCATGGTGATGCCACGGGTACTGACGCGTTTCAACTTGCCCTGCTTCTTGGTCTGAGAGGCGACTTTCAGGATGGCCTCGACATCGCCATAAGGATTGGTAACAAATCGCTTTCCATTCCTGACAGTATAGGCCCGATCAGATGTATCCGTTTTACCCACTACCTGTACCTCAGGCATCATTTGTACCGCCGGATTACTGTTGATTGAGAACGTACCCGCCTGTGCGGCCCCCTGCAAAAAGATCCCACTGGCAAGAAACAACATGGGCATCGTCTTCGCCGCGCGCCGTTCGAATTTCACGGGATTAATGGATTGACGCGCATCCTCTTTCAGTTCGAAGTCATTTTCCCGGGCAAAGCTTTTCAGATAGGAATAGGCATCGGGTTCACGCTTTCCCAGGCCCTTTTCATAAACCAGCACCCTCCTGCCATGGATGATGCAGGGATGTACGGTAGCTGCATAGTGAAAGTCCTGTTCAACTTCAGGAGACTCCATCGTCTGCAGGATACGGTCTATCCATGAAGTTGATTTGGCCCGGTGACAATGATAAAAAACTTCGTTCTTCTGGACTCCCCCGTTACCCACGGTGTTCTCGATTACACTCAAACTCATAGCTGTTCTCTCCGGTGATTAACAATTTATAATGCATGGATGAATTTCATCCAGTACCGGCCTGGTAGAGGCTTTTGTCCCTGATCGAGGTTATCGTCCAATCATGGAGGTCCCTTTAGGGGAGGAGAGGATTCAGTCAGTAAACTGAGAAGCGGTTAACGCTAATGAGAGGTAAGTGGGGTGAAAAATTCAGAAATTTCCGGGAAATGCCCGATGTTATGTCGCTATCCTGACTCTATTTATCATCATCATCTTCCAAATTATCAAGATCTATGAAATTATCCGGGGATACATCCTCATCCGGCAGTTCTCTACGGATTGTTGCCTCATCATCCGGGAAATCGTATTCACCGGGCATCAAGGTTTCATCTTCCGAATTAATTTTCTCGCTACTCGATGCCGGGTTTTGCGGGCCGGGCACTTCCTCCTCAACCGGGGGGGGTTCACTGCCCGGGATCAGGGTTTCATCTTCGGAACCAATCGGCTCATCAGGAATAGAGTTATTATGATTGCCGCGTATCACTGTCTCTTCTTCATCTTCATTGACTGTTCCACTTCCTCCCCCGCTGTCGACGCCGCCGGTAAGATCGAAATCCAGATCAAATCCTCCCCCATTGTCTTCAACAGCCTCTTTGGTAGTTGTCGCCGTTTCGGAAAAACCCGGTGTCTGGGCCTGGTTGCCTAACATCGTCTGAGAGACAACAGTCATGCCTGCATCGACCATCTCCGGCATAACAAATTCAAATTCAAATTTATGTAATCTGATCTTGTCGCCATGTTTCAGGCGCGTCTCGCTGCTGATCAAGGTATCATTGACAAACGTACCATTGATGCTTCCCTGATCCACTATCCAGAAGGCAAAATCCTTATACTCAATCAGGCAATGGCGCCGGCCGATGGTGGTCTCGGGGATCACTATAAAATCAAGATTGTCGGAATCCTTGCCTGCAACCCGGCCGAGCATTGTGGGTTTGGATCCCAAGCGGTAGCTGGCTTGTGATGTGTAACCATGAATATCATTCAGGTACGCCTCCGACTCGTATTCATCGCCTGCCTGCCGGCCGGCCCGGCCACGCCGAAGCAGTACAATCAAAATTGCCAGCAGCGTTACAATGAGCACCACGACTGCAACGATAATAATGACAGAGCGGACCCGTTCCTCCTTGCCTATCGCTTTCGGCGGTTGTACCGGGACCTTGATAATGACCGGGGGCGGTGGCGGGGCTGCCTGCCGCTGAACCTGCGGCGGCTGGACCGGCCCCGGGGGAATCTCGGGTTCAACCGGTTTACTGATGATACGGTTGATCTGCTTAAATACCTTGTGCAGGTCTTCCGCCTTGATGGCCCGGTAATATTCACCGCCCGTTGTCTGTGCGAGCGACTGTATCAGGGTAAAATCCGCTGCCTCGGTAAAGGCAATACCGAAAATCCTGATCCCGGCATCGGCGGCATCCGGGGCCAGACTCTCTGTTAACCACTTGCTCTTTTCCAGATCAACCTCGGCCTTGCCGGTATCCACAATGCCGTCCGTCATGAAGATGATCAGCTTTTGGGCCATCTCCCTGCCGTTATTCTTGAGTTCGTAAATGGCCCGTTCAATTGCGTCGGGACTGTCAGTAAATAAGCCCCTGTAATTTATCCTGTCCAGGCTCTTTAACACCTTGTCCCGTGACTCCGCCGATACCTGTGTAAGCGGCATGGCAAGAGTGACATCCTGATCAAAAATAACAATGGCTATCCGTGTGGAGGTATCCAGCCCGCTGATAAATTCCGTAACCGCCTGACTGGTGAGAAAGTGGGGATCATTTTTTTTCATGCTGCCAGAGTTATCGAGCACGAGAATGACGTCCCCGGGTGCACCCTGACTCGCAATACCGGCGTTAAGCTCAGACATTGACTCCGCCCCGGAAACGGTGTCTGGAACCGGTTCATTCAGATCCGGTTCTGCAACAGGATTGGTTTCAGTCAGATCATCGATATCCTGGATGAGGACATCGGTCTTGTCACTGCTCGTATCGGTGGTGGCAGTATCCTCATCAAGCGCATAAGAGAAGGGAAGAAGCAGGCACAGGAAGGCAAGTGCGGTCGCCAAAGAGAGTGTTCTAGATAGCATAATCCATCGAAACCATTTGTTTTGACCGGCCATTATAAAACGATCACGCCTGGATCTACACCACCATATGTATACAGGGTCCCGGGATGATGAATTTACTCGCCTGTTGCCACCGGCCGCTCCGGGTCGGCACACCATTCACTCCATGATCCGGCATACAGACGTGGAGCCGGCAGTCCGGCATGGTAGGCCGCAAGCAGATTATGACAGGCCGTCACACCCGAGCCGCAGTAAAACACACTCTCCCGGGCAGGGGTGTCCGCATACATTTTGAGAAAATCCTGCCGTAATTGTTGCGGCGCAAGAAAACATCCGTCCGCGGCCAGATTCTCCTTCCAGTAACGGTTGATGGCACCAGGGATATGACCGGCAACCGGGTCAATCGGTTCATGCTCTCCCCGGTACCTGGCCGGTTCACGCGAATCGACCAGCAGAGGTGCGGCCATCACATCACCAAGGGTAACCACCCATTCCGGTCTGGCATGACCCTTGAACCCGACCGGGGTGTTTTTCCTCTCTCCCTGTTCACACTCGAATCCGGCCTCCCGCCAAAGCTGCCAGCCGCCGTCCAAAACCGCAACTGCTTCATGGCCCACATACCGTAACAGCCACCACAAGCGGGCAGCAATGGAGCCCAATGAGGCATCGTATACAGCGACCTGGGTCTGTTTCGTAATGCCCATGTATGAAAAAAGTTGTTCCAGCCTTGCAGGAGTCGGCAGTGGATGACGGCCATGATCCGTCACGGCAGGGCCACTCAGATCATCGTGTAAGTCCGCGTAGACCGCATTCGGGATATGCGCTTCCAGGTAGGCCCGGTAGCCTGCCGATTTATCCGCCAAATCATAACGGCAGTCCACGATGACCCAGGCGGGATCATTGATAGATTGATGCAGTTCATTGGCCTGAATGAGAGAAGTATACATAGAAGGATCGTATACGCTTGTGCAGGAAACGTGAAGCAAATGGCGAACATCGTATACATTTAAATCGTATACATTTAATGAGTGTCTCCTCAAATATTCGCTACGCCGGAGCGATGATCAGGCAGATGCTTGTCCCGGTTGTTGGAAAGCAGCTTTCCTGTCAAAATCCATAATATACCTCGTCACCGCCTCGGGGGACGTCCAACGACATGAAATGCCCGGCATTACTGACAATCTCCAGCCCGGCAGTGGGGATGTCCGTCAGGTTGGCGTTACGCTCTTTAATCTAAACAATCTTTTTAACCACTTTCCCAATGACTGCCGGCCATTGAAGATGGCGGGACAGCCTCTTATGCAAGGAAACATTTGCCAAAATCGAGCAGTAATCCGGGATTGCCTTTAATCCGGATTTTGCGCCGGATTAGCGCCCAGACAATATTAATCTCCTTGCGCAGGAACTTGATCCAGACCTCGGCATCGGCCGTTATAAGAATGTCAGGGGTACCGGTATGGCCTTTGGATACTTCCAGTGTATTGTCCCGGATCACTACCGTGGTCTCCTGCGTATCGGCGCCAGTGAATCTGAAATGGTAAGTATTATCCAGGCCCCTGGAACGGTCCCTCTGGAAAAGCAGAGGCAACCCCTGCAGAAAAGTTTTGATTGAAGTCGGTCGCAGGACATTTTCCACCCGCCTGATCGTTTTATGCGGAAACCGTCTGGCAACGTATGCCTCGGCATCGGAGTCCTGCACCACATAAACAGGCTCCTGCTTCCGCTGCAGGGGCCTTACAACTTCCTGTAAATATTCCGGGCGATCAGCGAGAAATGGACTGATAACGTCCTCTCCTGCCGGGCATACGGCCATACAATAGGCGGCCTTGTAATTAGCGCCGTAGGAGAGACTTTGCCACATCGAGACAGTTTCTGAATCAGTCACTTTACGCCGGTAATCGCTACTGCTGTTGCTCCCGGCTATGGTTTCAACCCAGTTGCTGAAACCACCCATGAATTCCCTGTAATTATGGGTGTAACAGGCGGAAAAATTGAAGTCTCCATCGGGACTGAGGGCGCCGACCGGACAGGCGGATACGCACAATTTACAACTGAGGCAGGGATTGTAATCGACAGGCTGTGAATAATCTGTGACCCCGGCATCCATCAGTACTGTACCTAAAAGAATGAAATTTCCGAACCTGGGATGAATGACGTTGCGATGTATCCCCATACGCCCGAGACCAGCGGCGACGGCGACAGGTTTATGCGACACCACCCACATCTTTTCCGGAAAATTCTGCATCTCCATGGGAAACCCCATGGCCGGATTGATCGCGTGTATACCATTATTTTCCAGGCTTGCAACAATACGGTGGCCCGTCTCATTGGTCTTGTCATTAATATGGTGGAATTCGAGGTTCGCAACGGAACGGGCAGGACTGCGGATGGGACCTCGGTTCATTTTGACGACGAAACTTATCAGGCTCCTGGTTTGCGGCAATACAGCGAGGATATCCGCACGTTGCGCGTCAATCTCAACCCTGTCAATCTCGACAAAACCGGCATCATCTGCTCCGGCACCAAGACAGATGTCCCGCAGCAAAGACGAATCGATTTTCTTGACCGCTTTGCGTACGCCTGGTTGACGGGTTTTATCAGCGTTATTGAGCACCGCATGTGTCTGTAAATTCATATCTGTTTTACCTCGATATAAATGATATATGTATATACACCTGTATGCTGAAAAAAAATCTATTCCTTTAACTTCGTTACGACTTCAGATAAATCTGTTATTAAATTATCGAATTTCTCACTGCCCAGTTTTCTTTCCAATTTCTGCTGCGCTTTTTCCCAACCAGGCATGATTTTCTTCAGCAGTGAGATGCCCTTCCTGGTAATGGCGACGATCTTTTGCCGCCGGTCTTCACCCGGTTTAATCGTTATCAGCTGTTGCCGCTGCAGCGGTTTCAGATTTCTCGTCAGTGTCGTACGGTCCATGACCGCAATATCAGCCATTCTGGAAATAGTCATCCCTTCTGAAAGGTAGGCGATAATCAGCAGTGAATGCTGAGAAGCGCCAATTTCCGTTGAGTTGAGATGATCAGTATAAAACCGGGTAACCGACCGGGCCGCTTTACGCATGGCAAAACAGGCACACAGCTCTTTCGTTACGCGGGTTTTCCCCAAATCCAGTAATGATCGTCCAGGCATATTATGTGTATATACACTATAATAATCCATCAGTCAAGATTTTTGGCTCTTCAGCAGAATCTGTGGGTTAACAAGAAAGACTTTTGAATAAAA
>JBHHYN010000074.1:0-14160 GCA_046757565.1 Gammaproteobacteria bacterium
AGATAAACCGGCACCGAATGTAAAATTTTTTCCTTCATTGCAATCTTGTCACTTCATCAAAGCTGTTTTACTCATGGTGAGTTGCCGTTAGACTCCCGTTTATGGATAGTAGCAAAATCAGCGAGTTTGCCAACCGCTTATGGGATAAGTCCGCCCTGCCTGAACTTGCCGATTACATCCGCATCCCCAATAAATCGCCAATGTTTGACCCGGACTGGCAGTCAAACGGCTACATGGACAAGGCAATCAACCAGTTCCAGCGCTGGTGTCTGTCCCAGAACATACCCGGTATGCAACTGGAGATCTGCCGTCTGCCTGGACGCACCCCCCTGATCTACCTGGATATCCCCGGCTCCTCAGCAGAGACTATCTTGCTCTATGGGCACCTGGATAAACAACCGGAGATGAATGGCTGGCGTGAAGGCCTGGGACCATGGCAGCCGGTGATGGAAAACGACAGGCTCTACGGCCGGGGTGGCGCGGATGATGGCTATGCCACCTTTGCCTCACTAATTGCCATTCGCGCATTAAAACAGCTGGACATCCCTCATGCCCGTTGTGTCGTGATCATAGAGGCCTGTGAAGAGAGTGGCAGTTTCGACTTGCCATTCTATATCGACGCCCTCGCTGACCGCATCGGCCAGCCGAATCTCGCGATCTGTCTTGATTCCGGTTGTGGCAACTATGAACAACTCTGGTGTACGACATCACTGCGGGGGTTGATAGGCGGTGACCTCAGCATCGAAGTGCTGAACGAGGGCGTGCATTCCGGTGACGCCAGTGGCATCGTGCCGTCGAGTTTCAGAGTGCTGCGCCAGTTATTAAACCGAATCGATGATTGTGACAGCGGCCGGGTCATGGCTGATGAATTCAACACTGAGATACCGCAAGTTCGCATCGAACAGGCGCAGGCAGCGGCCGCAGTCCTGGGTGCACAGGTCCACGACAAATTCCCGTTTTCAGGCGGGACCCGGCCGGTTGCCGTGGATCCCGTTGACCTCATCTTAAACCGCACCTGGCGACCGGCCCTGGCGATTACCGGTGCGGACGGACTGCCCGCCACGGCCAGTGCAGGCAATGTCCTCAGACCACAAACTACGGTAAAGCTCTCCCTGCGTCTGCCGCCTGATTGCGATGCAAAACAGGCATCTCTCAAACTGAAGGCGTTACTGGAGTCGGATCCGCCCTATGGGGCCAGGGTCTCTTTCAACCCCGATTGGACTGCCGACGGCTGGCATGCGCCGATTATGGAACCATGGTTGCAACGGGCCATCGATGAGGCATCGCTAAACTATTTCGGAAAACCGGCGGTACAGATGGGAGAAGGGGGATCGATCCCGTTTATGGGGATGCTGGGGAAAAAACTCCCCGCAGCGCAATTCCTTGTTACAGGTGTGCTTGGCCCCGGTTCCAACGCGCATGGGCCAAACGAATTCCTGCACATTCCCACCGCAAAAAAACTCACGTGCTGTGTGGCGGAAATTATCGCAAACCATTATCAAAGATGAACCGCCCGGAGACAAGCAGCAGAGATTATCACCGGTTTTAACTGTTATTATCTCTGTGTACTCCGTGACTCTGTGGTTAAACAAACAGTTAAACATGATTTGAGGGTCAGACAATGAAAATAGGCATGATTGGTTTGGGCGCAATGGGCGCAGGCATGGCCCTGAACTTTCACAAGGCCGGCTATCTCCATTCCGTCTGGAACAGGACAGCTGCCAGGGCGGAAATGATTTCCGATATAACGGGCGTGCCGCCCGCTGCCTTCCCCGCGTCACTGGCAAGGGATTGCGATCTGATCGTTATTTGTGTGGCCCGCGACAGTGACGTGCTTGAAATCATTGAAATGATCGCTGCGGGAATTCGCGCGGAAAGCATTGTGGTCGATACTTCCACGGTCAGTAGCAATACGGCAAAACATGCAGCGGCCATGCTTGCAAAAAAGGGCGCCCATTTTCTGGACGGGCCGGTTTCCGGCGGTGTCGAAGGAGCCAAAAACGGAACGCTGGCCATGATGGTGGGTGGTGAGGAAGCAATACTCGATCGCGTACGTCAACCCCTTGCCGCAATGGCCAAAAATATAGTCTATATCGGGCCATGCGGTTCAGGACAGGCGTGTAAGGCAGTGAATCAGATTATGGCCGCCGGCCTCAACCAGGCCGTTACAGAAGCCCTGGCCTTCGGCACGGCCATGGGGCTCGATATGGAGAAGGTAGTTGATGTGGTATCATCCGGAGCGGCGGGAAACTGGCTGCTGCAACATCGGGGAAAGTCCATGCTGGCCGGGTCATATGAGCCGGGTTTCAAGATTAGCCTGCACCATAAAGATCTGGAAATCTGCAGGGAAATGGCCAGGACTGCCGATGCAGCCGCCCTGCCACTGGTAGAGATGACACTGGACCACTACAGGGAACTGATGGATGAGGGTTATGGAGATGAAGATGTCTCCGCCCTGTTCAGGCTGAAACTGCGACAACATAATTTAACGGAATAAACACCGTATAAACACCGTCCCATCCAGAAGGGAACTGTCTATCCCCCTGCTTTGTCCATAACAGGTTGACGACGGTCGATAAATATGCAGAATGCTTGCGCCTTGAGAGAGAGACTCGTTCGCAAATCATAAACAGCTAAATAACAAGACTGAAATGCCATCAGAAGGAAATAAAGCAGCCATTGAAGTGAAGGGGCTTGACAAGCATTTCGGTCCGATTCACGCGGTCCGAAATGTCTCATTCTCGGTAAACTATGGCGACGTCCTCGGTTTTCTCGGACCCAATGGCGCCGGCAAGTCCACCACCATGAAAATGATCTCGGGATTTCTGGAGCCCAGTGGCGGCAGCGTCACCGTGAACGGCCATGACGTAATGGATGATCCCATTACAGTGAAGACCAACATCGGTTACCTGCCGGAAGGGGCCCCTTCATACGGGGAAATGAGCGTCATTCACTTTCTCAATTTTATTGCCGAAATCCGCGGCTTTAACGGCGTGGAAAAACAGGCCCGTATCGATAACGTCGTTAAGCAGATCAATCTGGCCTCCGTCCTGACCCAGACAATCGAGACCCTGTCCAAGGGGTTTAAACGCCGGGTCGGGGTTGCCCAGGCTATCCTGCATGATCCGGGTGTGTTAATCATGGATGAACCCACAGACGGCCTGGATCCGAATCAGAAACACGAAGTACATACCCTGATCCGGGAAATGGCAAGAAACAAGGCAATCATTATATCCACACATATCCTCGATGAGGTTGATGCGGTATGTAACCGCGCCATTATTATTGCCGCAGGACGTATTCTGTTCGACGGTTCTCCCTCCGAATTGCGATCACAATCGGATATTAACGACCTTGACGACGCTTTCCGGCGTATTACTACGGATTTTTACCGGGAAGAGGGGGGGGCTGTACAATCATGAGGAATATCATCGCTATTATGAAGCGGGAGCTGTCCGGGTATTTCTCTACACCCGTGGCCTATGTTTTTATCGTTATCTTTCTGTTCCTGACCGGTATCTTTACCTTTTATCTCGGTGCGTTCTATGAGCGAAACCAGTCTGATCTGGATCCATTCTTCCGCTTCCATCCCTGGTTGTATCTGTTCCTGATCCCGGCGATTTCGATGCGGCTTTGGTCAGAGGAGAGAAAGAGCGGGACGATTGAACTGCTGATGACTTTACCGGTGACTGTAATGGATGCGGTCATTGGTAAATTTCTGGCTGCGTGGTGTTTCAGTGGCATCGCCCTGGCGCTTACATTTCCCATATGGATCACCGTTAATTACCTGGGAGATCCGGACAATACCGTTATTATCGCCAGCTATATTGCCAGTCTGCTCATGGCGGGAGGTTTCCTTGCAATAGGCTCATGCATTTCCGCCTTGACCAGGAACCAGGTCATCGCCTTCGTCATCAGTGTGGTGATCTGCTTCCTTTTTATCCTGAGTGGATTCCCTCTGGTACTGGACTTTTTTCAAGCCTGGGCGCCCCAGGAAGTTGTCGATGCGATAGCATCCTTCAGTTTCCTGACACATTTCGAATCCATCAGAAAGGGTGTCATTGACATCCGTGACATGATCTATTTCAGCGTACTGATAACATTCTGGCTTTATGCGAATGTAGTAATGATCGATGCCAAAAAAGCAGATTAACGGCAAGACAACAGTCACCATGAGGCATAGAAGAATCACATCCAGCACCGGACTCGCCCTTGCTGCAGCGCTGGCCGTTGCGGCAATCATCGTTGTGAATACAAGCCTTACCAGCCTCAGACTCGATCTCACTGAAAACAGACTGTTTACCCTATCGGGCGGCACCATCAATATAATCCATTCACTTGAGGAGCCTGTTTCACTTGATTTCTATTTGTCCAGAAAGACACTGGTCGGACTACCATCCCTGATGAACTACGGTATCCGGGTGCGTGATCTGCTGCGGGAATATGCGGCCAAATCCCGGGGCAAAATCAAACTGACGATAATCGAACCCGAACCCTTCTCTGAGGAAGAGGATCAGGCGGTAGCCAGTGGCCTGCAGGGCATCGCTGTCAACGCTGCCGGAGACCGCGCCTATTTCGGCCTGGTCGGTACAAATTCGACGGATGATGAAAAGATCATCCCTTTCTTCCAGGACCAGCGTGAAGCGGCCCTGGAATACGACATCACCAAACTGATTTATAACCTCGCCCACCCCGATAAAAGGGTTGTCGGCATCATCAGCGATCTGCCCGTTTTTGGTATTGCCGTGAAGGGACAGGCCAAACCCTGGGAGATCATCCACGCCATGCGCGAATTTTTTGAGATCAGGGATCTTGGCACAAATGTAAAAAAAATACCTGGCGACATCAGTGTTCTGATGGTGATTCATCCCAAGGATCTGAAGGATGAAACCCTGTTCGCCATTGATCAATATATTCTGGGGGGCGGTAATGCAATGCTGTTTGTCGATCCATTGGCAGAAGCCGACACCTCGCAGCCAGATCCGAAGAACCCGATGGTTATGCCGGATCTCGACTCCGATCTGAAAGTTTTTTTCGACATATGGGGGATAAAGATGCCGGAGGCGAAGATCAGCGGCGATATGAATGCAGCCATGCGCGTGCAGACACGTAGCCAGCGGGGCCCGCAGGAGACTATCTACCTGCCGTGGCTCAGCCTGGGGGAAAAGAACCTGAGCCGGGAGGACTTCTCCACCAGTGAATTAAAGACGATTAATATGGGGACTGCCGGCGCCATTGAACAAACGAAAGAATCAGCGCTCAAGTTCACGCCACTTATTCAAACCAGCGTTGACTCAATGATGATTGAGCGTGATCTGATCCTGTTCCAGCGTGATCCAAAAGTCATGCTGGACAATTTTGTACCGGATAAGAAGAAAAAGACGCTTGCCGTGCGCCTCAGCGGTCATGTCAAAAGCGCCTATCCTGACGGTCTGTCTGATGATGACGGTAAGGGCGCAAAAACCACTCCGAAGCGCCTGAAAGAGGGAGATATCAATGTCATACTGGTCGCGGATACCGACATCCTGAGTGACATCTTCTGGATACGCAAACAGAATTTCTTTGGTATGGACATTCCCCAACCCATAGCCAATAACGGAGACTTTATCATTAATTCCCTGGATAACCTCTCCGGAAACACGGATTTGATCAGTCTTCGCAGCCGGGGTAAGTACTCCAAGCCATTTACCCGGGTCGCCGACATCCGGCGGAAAGCAGAAGATGAATTCCGGGATCGTGAGCAGCAGCTGCAAACCAAACTTGAGGAAACCGAACAACGGATACTCGCATTGCAGAAGAAAACCGGTAATAGCGAGATTATCCTCAGTCCGGAACAGAATAAAGAGATTGATAAATTCCGCCAGGATCAACTGAAAACCCGTAAAGAATTACGGGCCGTTCAACATGAACTGCAAAAAAATATTGAGCGGCTGGGGACACAATTGAAATTCATTAACATCGGGCTGATACCACTGCTTATTATTCTCCTGAGCATCTCTGTCGGTATTTACCGGGCCCGCCGCAGTAACTAATCCGGGTATTTTATGAAAGCAAACAGACTTGCACTGCTAACGGTAATAACTTTCACGGTGATAATTGCTGCAGTATATACGAGTTATTACCACTCTCCTGAAACCGGCAAAAAAAAGGAGTTGCTGTTTCCGGATCTGAACAAAAAAATCAACAGTGTCAGCAAAATGACGATCCATGGAAATCAGTCAACAATTACATTGAGGCGTGACGGCAATCAGTGGAAAATCAAGGAAGCAGATGATTATCCCGCACTGTTTGACAAAATCAAACAAACAGTCATTGCGGTTTCCGAATTGAAAATACTCGCCTATAAAACCAGAAACGTTGCCCTCTACCCCCGGCTTGGCGTTGAAGACGTTAATAAAAAAGGAGCTAAATCCAAATTAGTGACCCTTGAGGACAATGCAGGCAACCAGCTTGCTTCCCTGATTGCCGGCAACAAGCGCCACAGTAAATCCGCCATCGGCAAGGCGGGACTCTATGTCAGGCTGCCGGGTCATGACCAGGCCCTTCTGGTCGAGGGCCGGCTGGATGTCAGCGCAAACATCATTGACTGGTTCCAACGTAACCTGTTCAACATAGAACCCGATCGAATACGCGAAATAAAAATCGAGCACAAGGATTCTGACACGGTCATGCTCAACCGTCGTAGCAGCGAGGATGACTTTACCCTTGTTAATATACCTGAAGGGAAACAGGCAAAATCCATAGTCGTACTGAATCGCATGAAAACCATGCTTGAAGACACCCTTGTGGACAATGTCAAATCGGCGGGCAGAACTGAATTTCCGGATACCCAGTCGGTTGCGACAGTAATGACCTTCGACGGCCTCATTGCGACAGTTACGAGCACAATTATCGATGATACCCGGTATGCCAGGTTCGCTTTCAGCTACGTTCCTCCCTCTCCAGATACGACCGGGAATTCAGAAAAACCGAAAAAGAAGGAGAGTGGCTCTGCCGGGAAAGATGTGGGAAAGGAAGTACAAAGACTGACTGCTAACACCAAGGACTGGGTATACGAGGTCCCCGAATTTAAATTCGAACTGTTTACCAAAAAGATGGATGACCTCGTACAGGATATTCCCGAGGAAAAGAAAGCTGTTTCAGGAACCAGCAAGTAGCCTGAAAAACAACGGAGAAACTCCGGGAATATTATCTCGAACCATTTTCCCGCATGCTTAATGCTGGAGTTCGCTTCCGGCAGCAGCCGGGAAAGCCCCGAGATTATTATGAATCACTGCCCACCCGTGACGGCTTCCTGTTTCCTGCCAGAGTTCATATGCCTGAAGCAGATCGATGGAATGATTATCACCACAAATTTCACCCAGCTTCTGCAACACATCGACGACTTGTACAAAATGCTCGCCGAGATAAAAATATATGAACTCATTCGGGCAGGCATCCGCGAGTTCGCTATAAGCACTGCGCCCTTTTTCCATCAAGTACAATAAGGGAATGCCTGTCCGGTTTGCATAGTCGGGAAATAAACCGGTTACCACAAGACTCTGTTCACCGATTTGACGAATACTCATTAACCGGCTTTCCCGCTTCGTTACCGGTATTAAATCAGTCCCGGTTATGCCTTTACCCGGCACGAAATCAATTCCACTGGACATACATGCCAGTACATATACCAGATAATTTTCTACGTTCTTATTGAAATAGCAATCTGATGCCACTTGCGCCCTGTTTAACAAGGCGTACCAGTTTGATGTTTCGGGCGTATACATAGCTAATTTCATCTTGATATTTCCTTTTCGCCTTATGATCTTCGTATCGACCCGAAAAAACATAACTTGAACAGGAATGGCAGCCTTTCCAGGGAATCAAATCAATCCCGTACACATGCTCAGGCTGAAACGTTATACTCACGGACTTGTATAAAATCGATAAAAAAGCTGAGAAATCAATAATGAGCACGAACCTGACATTCCAGGAACTGATATTCAGATTGCAACAATATTGGTCGGAACGTGGCTGTGTTATCCAGCAACCCTATGATATGGAAGTTGGCGCAGGCACGTTCCACCCGGCCACATTTCTCCGCTCCATCGGACCGGAACCATGGAATGTCGCCTACGTTCAGCCTTCCCGCAGGCCTGCCGATGGACGCTACGGCGATAATCCCAACCGGTTACAACATTATTTTCAATATCAGGTGGTCTTGAAACCATCTCCGGAGGAAATCCAGGAGATCTACCTGGATTCGTTGCTAATGCTGGAAATCGACCCGCTGATACACGATATCCGCTTTGTCGAGGACAATTGGGAATCCCCTACCCTGGGAGCATGGGGCCTCGGCTGGGAGGTCTGGCTGGATGGCATGGAAATCAGCCAGTTCACATACTTCCAACAGGTGGGTGGCCTGGACTGCAAACCGGTGGCCGGTGAGATCACCTACGGCCTGGAACGGATCGCCATGTTCATACAGAATACTGACAGTGTATTTGATATTGTCTGGGCTGACACACTCCAGGGAACCGTGACCTATGGAGATATTTATCATCAGAATGAAGTAGAAATGTCCACCTATAATTTCGAACATGCCGATACCCATGCCTTGATTGAAGCATTCGAACAGTGTCAACGGCAAAGTAAGGCATTGGTTGAAGCAAATCTGCCCCTGCCCGCATATGAGATGGTGCTGAAGGCATCCCATATTTTCAATCTACTCGACGCACGCCACGCTATTTCCGTTACTGAACGGCAACGCTATATTCTAGGCGTCAGAAGGTTGGCCAGCGCCGTGGCGAGGGCTTATTACAACAGCCGGGAAGCCTTGGGCTTCCCCCTGCTACAAGTGGCCGCCGGGAATTAGCCCGAAAAAAAATTATTCGCTACTATGTCTGAAAGACGTGATCTGCTCGTTGAGATTGGAACGGAGGAGTTGCCTCCCGGGGCGTTACGCAACCTGGCTGCCACCCTGGCGGATGATATTCATACTGAGCTGGATAAGGGCGGTTTGAAGCATGGTGATTACAAATGGTATGCCACACCACGACGCCTGGCGATCATCATCAATGGACTGCAAGCCTCGCAGGATGACCATGAAATCCTGCGGCGGGGCCCGGCCCTGTCAGCCGCCTATGATGAAGCAGGCGGGCCGACGAAAGCAGCGGCTGGGTTTGCCCGTTCCTGCGGGGTGGAAGTGTCCCAACTGGACAGAGTGGAAACGGACAAGGGTGAATGGCTTGCTTACCGAACCCTGGAGCAGGGGAAAACAACGACCGAGCTTCTACCCGATATACTCGAAACGGCGCTATCCAGATTACCGGTCCCGAAACGCATGCGCTGGGGAAATAACAGTACAGAGTTTGTCAGGCCGGTACACTGGACAATCGTATTGTTCGGGAAAGAAGTCGTTCCCTGCACGCTGCTCGGTACCACAGCAGGCAATCTGACCCGTGGCCACCGTTTTCACCATCCAGACAGCATACCGATTTCCATGCCGGACGAATATCCCGATAGACTCAAGGATATCGGCTTCGTGCTGGCGGATTTTGATGCAAGACAAAAACTGATCCAGACCCTGGTAGAAAATGCCGCACGGGAATGCGGCGGCCTTGCACTGATTGACCCCGAACTGATGAATGAAGTGACAGCACTGACGGAATGGCCAACGGTCGTCACGGGTATATTCGATAAAATGTTTCTCGATCTTCCGAGAGAAGTGCTGATTGCCACTATGCAGAGCCAACAAAAATATTTCCCTGTTATGGACAAAAATGAGCAGTTACTCGCGAACTTCATCACTATTGCCAATATCGACAGTACTGCTCCCGATGAAATAAAAAAAGGTAATGAGCGCGTAATCCGTCCCCGGCTCAGCGATGCGGCATTTTTCTGGAAGCGCGATTGCCGCAGGTCACTTGCTGAATATAACACCGGATTAAAAGACGTCATTTTTCAAAAAAAGCTGGGTACGTTGCATGACAAGACAGAACGAATAGTGAAACTGTGTATAGAGATCGCCAAAAAATTGAATATGGATCGCGACATGGCAGCACGCTCTGCTTTCCTTGCCAAATGTGATCTGCTTACTGACATGGTAGGGGAGTTTCCGGGGCTGCAGGGAATTATGGGTCGTTATTACGCCATTGAAAGCAAGGAGGACGAAGAAGTCGCAATGGCACTGGAGGAACAGTACTTACCACGGTTTGCCGGGGGTGCTTTGCCCTCTACAAACACAGGCCGTATCCTTGCGTTCGCTGATAAACTGGATACCCTGGTGGGGATCTTTGCAATCGGGCAAGTCCCCACTGGCGAAAAGGATCCCTTTGGCCTGCGCCGCGCAGCACTTGGTTGCCTGCGTATCCTGATCGAATGTGAACTGGATCTGGATCTTGAATCGTGTCTGAGTACCGCTGTGAGTACCTTCCCCAAGGCAATCAGGGCACGCTCTGTTGTGGATGATGTGTTTACTTTTATGATGGAGCGGCTACGGAGCTATTATGTAGACGCCTCTGTGCCGGTCGATATATTCGATGCTGTGCTTGAATGCCGGCCTGTAAATCCGAACGATTTTAACAAGCGAATTCACGCTGTACAGAAGTTTCTGGAATTGCCTGAAGCAGCGAGCCTGACTGCGGCAAACAAGCGCATTAGTAATATATTAAGACAAGCCGGTTTTAACGATAGTAAAGGCCCTGATAAAAACCTGCTTGTCGAGAAAGCAGAAAAAAAACTGTATGAAGAAATGCTCGATGCAAAAGTATCGGAAAATATTACAGAAATGGATTATATTGGGGCGCTGACCGATCTCTCCAATCTGCGCAACAGCGTTGATGCGTTTTTTGATAACGTATTGGTTATATGCGATGACGAAATTCTCAGGACTAATCGCCTGGCATTATTGAATGAACTCCGGCAGCTTTTTTTGAAAACCGCAGATATATCCAGATTGCAGCCGCGTTATTAACTCAATCATGAAACTGATCATTCTCGACAGAGACGGTGTTATCAACCATGACTCTGATGATTATATCAAGTCAGTAGATGAATGGCTGCCTGTCCCCGGCAGTCTGGAAGCCATTGCACGTCTCTATCAGGATGGCTATCGTATCCTTGTCGCAAGCAATCAGGCAGGCCTGGCCCTGGGTAAATTTAATATCGAGGCGCTGAATACCATCCATCAAAATATGCTCAGCCGGCTTTCACAATATGGGGGGACTATCGAGGCAATCTTCTTCTGTCCACACGCACCGGATGGTGGATGCGAATGCCGTAAACCGAAACCGGGCCTGTTCAATGAAATTGCCAGGCGCGTACGTATCTCATTGGAAGGGATCACCTCTGTCGGAGATAAGCTTTCCGATATTGAGGCTGCAAAAGCATCAGGTGCCAGTCCTGTGCTGGTAAAAACAGGACGCGGCGAGGCTCTGGTAAATGCCGGAAAAGTCCCTGGAGACGTGCCGGTATTTAATGATCTCTCCGAGGTCGTGGATGCATTACTTGCAACAGACTAACCCGCAACGTTTCATAATGCTACGCTCAATCCTGTTTTACCTGGGCCTTGCAACCATAACCATCGCCTATCTTCCCGTAACGGTTTTACTCTTTCCTCTTCCGCTTGCCGTTCGTTTCCGGATTATTGCCACCTGGTCAGTATTTAATCTGTGGTGGCTTCGCGTTACGTGCGGTGTTCAGTACCGGGTAATGGGTCAGGAAAATATTCCTGGGGGCCCGGGAATTATCATGTGCAAACATCAATCGGCATGGGAGACCCTTGCATTGCAACTGGTATTTCCAGCGCAGGTATGGGTATTGAAACGTGAACTGTTGTGGATCCCCATTTATGGCTGGGCGCTGGCATCCATGCAACCCATAGCGATTGCGCGTACATCAATGTTCAAGGCGTTGCGTCAGATCGTCAGACAGGGCTGCAAGCGCCTGGCACAGGGACTCTGGGTGGTTATTTTCCCGGAAGGAACCCGGGTCCCGCCCGGACAACGGGCCAAATACCAACCGGGGGGCGGAATGCTTGCTGAGAAATCCGGTTTCCCGGTCGTGCCGGTTGCCCACAATTCCGGCTATTTCTGGCCGAGGAACAGCCTAAAAAAGTGGCCAGGCACGATAACGATGGTCATTGGTCCGGTTATTGAAGCCGGCGGTAAATCAGCTGCCGAGATCACTCAACAGGCGGAGGAATGGATCGAGTCAACCATACAACAACTGCCGGTACCGCCAATGAGTAACGGCTTTCGGGGAGGGATGAGTGCCATGACACCAGCAGGCAGACATAATCTCCGGGAAAGAGCATAACATCCGTTGGAAATGCCAGGGGAAATCAAGACAGAATTTAGAACCTGTCCCTCCTTTCTCCTGCCACCGGATTAAAGAGAGATTGTTAAACAAAAAACGAAGTGGAGATTAAAATGCCGGATCCTGTTATCGTAACCAAAGTCAACCGGGAATTCACCCCAACATCTTTCAAGATTACCCCCTACAAAAAAGTAAGAGTCGGCGAGAGGTTAGACTTTGAGATAAACGTAATAGCCGAGGCGCAGGACAATCTGAAGAAGCGGGCAATAGTTAAACCCAATATACCGACCTGGAGCGCCTTCAAGATATTATGTGATGAAGGTATTGCCCTTGGAGGAGAGGATACTGCTCCTTCACCACTATGTTACTTTTCAGCCGGAATCGCTCTTTGCCTGTTGACCCACCTGACCCTTTTCATCAAGGCGAAAAATCTCCAGATAGACCAACTACGGATCGAACAGCGGACCACTTTTGCCACGGATGCCGAGAAATCGGCAGAGACGGTCGGCACCTGTGATGGTGTCGAGACACACATTCTGGTAGAGAGCAGTGAACCTGAAGACGAGATTAAATACCTTGCCAGCATCTCTGAACAAGCCTGTATGGCCATGCAGACGATTGTCAACCCCATTCCCCAGGTGAACCATGTACATCTGAATGGTAAAAAGATTGCCTGGCATTTGTCAAACCAGGGAGCATCCACTGCGATTTGAGAAAATTCGATTAATTTAAAGAGGACATTATGTTATTAACGACTCTTGAAATCGTGCCGGGAAAAACGATCAATAAACATCTGGGCCTGGTGCAGGGCAGTACAGTTCGAGCAAAACATGTCGGCCGCGATTTAATGGCGGGACTAAAAAATATATTCGGAGGGGAGCTGAAAGGCTATACGGAACTGCTGCATGAATCCAGGGAAGAAGCGATACAAAGGATGACCGAACAGGCCCGGTCAATCGGGGCCAATGCTGTTTTGAATATCCGTTTCTCCACCTCCTCCATTACGCAAGGGGCATCGGAACTCTACACCTACGGCACTGCTGTCATTCTGGAAGACGAACATGTTTGATCTGATTATCTTCCTGACACTGCTTTTTACCGGTTATATCTTTGGCAGATGGCTGGAACAGGCGCACTATCGATCGATCAGGAAACGTGAAGAGCTGTTACGAAATATCCCGGCCATAGCAACAAAAAAGCTGCCCGCGCAATTCACCCCCTGTAGTACAAGACTGGTAGCCGGTAATGTAGTTATCTCGGTAGACTACTTCAAGAAATTCATCGCCGGTCTACGCTATCTCGTCGGTGGCCGGATCAGCAGTTACGAATCATTAATTGATCGTGCCCGCCGTGAAGCCGTATTACGCATGAAAGAGCAGGCGAAATCAGTCAACGCCAGCTATGTTTTCAATGTCAAGATGGAAACCTCGTCCATCTCCAAGGGCAGGCGAGATGCCATCGGGTCCGTCGAGGTGCTTGCTTACGGAACTGCGATCATCCAGAACGGGCAGGCCGTCAATGCATGAAAACCGGAAACCTGATGAGACAGGGTCCGGATTTATCAAACAGGCACTTTCGTAAAACTGTATGCCCTATACATAAAGAAATCTTTTTAACCCACTAACCCGTATATTGCGCCAAGGCGCTATGATAATCAGCGAATAGCTTACCTGGTAATGGTTTCAACGATTTTGTCTATTACACAGTTTGTACCGGACGCCGCTAATCGCGCCCTCGCTTGTTCTGGTCCCGGCAAAACGTGCTCACGACCGAAAGCATAGTTATTCATATGGTTGAGGGAGCATGTGCGTTTTGCCGGGACCAGCCCTGCGTGATCTTCGCGATTCCTTGGTGCAATATACG
>JBHHYN010000075.1:0-14081 GCA_046757565.1 Gammaproteobacteria bacterium
CAGTTTTTATTCAAAAGTCTTTCTTGTTAACCCACAGATTCTGCTGAAGAGCCCTTATTATTTGGGACTGATATTACAGTCATGGCCCCGGAAAGATAGTGGAGTTAAACGGGGACCTGGAAGCCGATGGGGGAGATACGCCAGTTTGCAGTTCGACCATGGCGTGCAGGCAGGGGGCTAAAAACCTTCCAGGACGGCAGGCTCTTCCCTCCAGAGACCCTTGTATTAAACCGTTCGCAGATACAACAGGGCTATAAAATGTCACAAAATTGAGACAGAATTCTCTTCTTTCAAACTTCCCCTAACTTCCCCACTTATATTTAACAGCAGCACTCCTCTTTTTGTATTTTTCCTGCAATGAGGAGCCGAATTGCGTCTTATCCCTGTTTTGCGGCTGTTTTCTTATATGGTTTCCCCAACCCTGATGACGGGCAAGGTTCGATTTACCTGGCGTACTGTTCATATCAGTTCCCCGGAAACACTGGTTCTGATATGTGTAATGCATTATTTATTCCATTTTCGGATATTTCCGGGTTAACCCGTATGTTGTACGAGTACACCGGGAAACGGGCTGATTCCTTAGTCTGATGAGGGTTTCCCGTGAAAATTCAGTTTGCGAAGATGATGCAAAAATCCTGCTGGAGGCAGCATCTTGTTGAAGTGGAACAGATGTGTCGGGCAGTGACAATCGGATGAACCGAAACCTGGAACCGGTTGTCCGGACACCTCGAGCTTTGCAAGCTGTCTTGCCCAGATACATTCAAGACGCTGCGGATCAGTCGAAAACCAGACGTGCATCATTTGTATATGCACTTTAAGATAATCGATGTGCCAGCGGGGTTTGGCCCGGTTGTATAGATGATGCCTGAGCCGGGCCTTTAATCCTCCAGGACCGAAGGCACTGCCAACGTAGGCGTACCAGCCCTCTTCGAAATTAAATCGCCCTAAATTGCCGATTGTTATATCAGTAAGGGAAGATAATTTTAAACAGAGAATGTATGTTCCCGTTGAGCCTAGTGAGTTTAAATGATGCAATTTGATTAACCCGTTATGAGACCGGTTTCTTTTTCTTTACCTGTGAGGCGTGTGAAAATTGCCTGTGCTCAGCCCCTGATGCCTTGATCAAAATCCAGTCCATTAACCTGTCAGGCAAAACCCTCTTGAGAAAAGCAAACGCATAGGTGGGCAGGGTTACATAATATCTGGCCTTGGGATGTCTACTCTCCAGCGCATGAATCACTTTATCCAGTACGGCTTCCGGTCCCATGGTAAAAGGCGTTTCGTCGTCGTCACTGGACAACCGCCGCTCGATGGTGGCATAGATGTCTTTGTAAAAACTGTTGTTGCGATCGATGTTTCTTCTGAAAGCCGCATAGGCATTCACCCTGAAGTTGCTGGTAACCGGACCGGTATCAATCAAGGATACGTGGATTCCGCTGCCAGCCAGTTCCATCCTTAAAGTATCCGCCAACCCCTCTATGGCAAATTTGCTGGCGTTGTAGGCCCCGCGGTATTTGAGCGCAATGAATCCCAGGACCGAGCTGTGCTGGATGATCCGGCCCTCCCCCTGCTTTCTCATGGCCGGGATCAGCAGCGTGGTTAATTCATGGGAACCAAATAAATTTACCTCGAATTGTTCGCGCAAACTATCACGCGTTATATCTTCCAGGGCGCCCGGCTGACCATAGCCGGCATTATTGAACAGACCATAAATCCTGCCATCGGTAGCATCAAGTACGGTTTCCACGGCAGCTTGAATCGAAGCAGAATTGGCAAGGTCAAGCCGGCAGGATTCAAACCCTTCATCTGTTAACATCCGCACATCCTGTTGCTTCCTGGCGGTAGCAAACACGCGGTAACCGCGCTGTTTGAGCCCGGCCGCTACACATCTGCCGATACCACTGGAACAACCCGTGATGAGAACGCTGCGGCTGCGCGCCACAACCATTACTCAGAAACCCTGTTCCATGGTTGCTCCCTTCGGACCGGTTTTTTCCGCCAGCCATTTATAAAACCAGCTTCTTATATCATCGGCGATCAGATAAAAGCACGGCAAGGCCAACAGGATCAGGACAGTGGCGAATAACAGGCCGAACCCGAGGCTGACCGCCATCGGGGCCAGGAACCTGGTTTGACCGGTTGAAAAAAATATCAACGGTGATACCCCCAGGAAGGTGGTAATGGTCGTTAACAAGATTGGCCTGGCCCGGACTTTTCCCGCCTCGATAACCGCCGCTATCCGGTCGAGACCCCCAGCACGCTGATGTTTCACAAAATCCACCAATATTAATGAATCATTGACGATGATCCCGGACAGGGCCAGTATCCCGACAAGAGACAGGAACTGCAGATGATAATTGAATATCACGTGACCAATGATAACGCCTATTAACCCGAACGGGATCGCTACCATCACGACGATCGGGTCGAGCAATGACTTGAACAGGGCTGCAAGCATGAAAAAGATAACAACCAGGGCGATGACCAACGCATTATACATGCCGCTGAAGGCATCCTGTGCGTCTTTTTTTTCCCCAAGAAATATCAGTTTGTAATCGGTTTCTCCTGAATTGGGAGTAAAATTATTTTCTATTTGCCGGGTCACTGCCAGGGGCGTGGTTAAGGCGGAATCCACTTCTGCCGTGATCTTAGCCATTCGCTGATTGTTACGGCGGCGGATCTGGTTCAGCCCCCTTCCAACCGAGATGTCCGCCACATCACCCAGATAGACCATCCTTCCATCAGACAAGACCACAGGGAGTTCTGTCAGACTGGTTGATTGCCGACGAATATATTCCGGATAGATCACCCGCACAGGTATGTGCTTGTTATTCCAGGTCACATGTACGACTTCATTGCCCAGAAAACCGGAGCGCACGACATCGGCCAGTTGTGACTGGGTCAAACCCAGCCTTCTTCCCCTGTCATTCAATGCATATTTATATTCGAGTTTTCCAGGTTCCTGATCATTCTGCACATCGTGAACGCCCGGCATACGGCGGAGATATTGGGTTATCGCCTCCGCTTTTGCCTGCATGACGGAAACGGCATCACTCTCCACACCTATTTCAATGTCATTGCCGGCAGGCCCACCCTGGGGCTTAAGCACACTCAGGCGTTTCACACCGGTGAACTTCATTATCTGTCCACGAAGTGCATTGATGATCTCGTCTGTTGTGCGTTGCCGGGTCCCCGGTTCCGAAAAATTCATACTCACAACGGGTGATATCCATTTCTCAATGAACCCTTCCGGGACGGGTTTGTTGAGATCCACGATAAACTGAATCAGATTACTGCCTGTCCTGGAGCGTTGAAAGTCGATAATCGAATAGCCGACATTGGCCAGCAATGAATCCAGTTCATCCTCCCCGACGGTAGTGAGAATGACCCTTTCCAGTTTTTTCGTCAGATCAAGACTCTCTTCCAGGCTATAGGTATTCGGTGTTTCAACATTAAGGAAAAACTGTCCCAGTTCAACATCGCCGAATTGTTCATAGGGGATGCGTGTCATGGCATACGCCAGTGAAATAGCGAGCAATGCAACTCCAAGGATTGCCACGGTATAGCGGTTGCTGGCAGACCAGTGCAGCAGATCACCGTAGCGATTGAGCATTGCCTTCCAGTTAATCAGTCTCCGGCGTGTCTGCAATTTCAGAAAATGTGCCGCATGGGAGGGCAGGACGAGGAAGGCTTCCAGCAGTGAACCCAACAGGGCGCAACTAACGACCACCGGAATCACCCTGGTAAATTCACCGATAATGCTGCCGATGGAAAACATCGGGATGAATGCGGCGATCGTTGTCAGGGTGGAGACAACGACCGGCCAGAAGACCTCACGGGTGCCACCCGTCGCCGCATGCAGATTGTCGTGCCCCATTTCAATGTGACGATAGACGTTTTCCGTAATGATAATGGCATCATCGACGATCATGCCCAATACAATCAGAAAGGCGAATAAAGAGACCATGTTTATGGTGTATCCGAAATACCGCAGCAGGATAATGGCGACCAGGAAGGAAAACGGAATGCCAAACGCGGTGATTAAGGCAACCCGGAAATTCAGTAGAAAATAGAGCGATACTAACACCAGCGCCAGTCCCACCAGGCCGGATGACTTGACCAGATTCAGGCGTGTTTTGACATATTTTGACATGTCCGTATGCAGACCGATATTGACACTTGCCGGCAATACCTGCTTTAACTCTTCAGCCAGTTCATGTACCCGGTTGGAAACCTCAATGGTGGAAGCAGAAGCGGTCTTGGTTACCGTCAGATTAACAGAGGGCTTGCCATTAAAACGGGCATAGGTGCGTGGTTCCTCAAAGCGCCTGCTGACATGAGCTATATCGCCCAGACGCAGTTGACCCCCATTAGCGTTGGCGAGTAACACAATCTCTTCGATGGATTCAGGCTCCGGCGCGACACCCTTCCCCCGCAGACGAATATCGCCTTCCAGAGACTTGATGGATCCCCCGGGCTGATCACGTAGATTATTTCGCAGCGCCAGCATTACCCTGTCCAGCGGGATATCCAGGGCAGCCAGATCATTCGGATCAACAACTACCCAGATCTCCCAATCCCGGTCACCGGCCATGCCGACACTGGCCACCCCGGGAATCAGTTCCATCCGCCGTCTAACGTTTTCAGCCAGCTTGAATAACCGGGCTTGAGGAAGACTCCCATACAGGGTAAGGGCGATAACCGGAAAGCGGGTACGCAGGCGATTGAGTTCAGGATCATCGGCAGTTTCGGGTAAATCGTCAATGCGGTCGAGAATGGTGCGCGCATCCCGCATGAAATCATCAACGTTCGTTCCTGCCTTTAACTTGATATAGATGTTTGAAACCCCTTCCTTGCTAATCGAGGAAATATGATCGATATCCTGACTATCCTCAAACTCCTCCTCGATGGGCAGGGTCACCTGCTGTTCCACTTCAGCGGGAGAGGCCCCTTCAAATCTGGTGTTAATACTGGCTATATCCAGTTCAATGACGGGAAACATCTCCTGGGGCAGGGTGTACCAGGTAAGTACCCCCATGATCAGGACGAGGAGCAGGCTGAGATTGATCAGCAGGGGATTCTTTATGGAGAAATTAATAATGGACATGACTCAATAGCAGTCAGGAAACAGTATCCTACTCCACCGATACCTCCTGGCCATCGGTAAGGACGGTCACATCCCTGGCAACGATCGATGTGCCGGACGCCAAACCGTCGATTACCTGCAACGCACCGTAGCGTTTGATGAGCCTGACCGGGGTCTTCACCACATGATTCCTGTCCAGTGTGTAAACATAGCTCTTCCCTTCTTCATGTAAAATCGACGTCAACGGCACCACCGGGACCTGTTGCAAGAAGGCGCCGGGCAATTCGGCACGGGCAAGTTGCCCGCTGGTCAAACCTATCCCTGGCAATCGAATCCTTACAGCGTAGGTATTGGTATTCGGATCCGGGTCCACCGCCAGGGCAATTGTTCTTCCGGAACGTTTTTGTCCGGCTACAGAAATGGTGATTTCCTGTCCCCGTGCTAACGATGAGACGACGCGCCCGGGCGCCTCCAGATACAAGTCCAGTTCATCGGTCTGCACCAGGTCGACGGCCGGCTGGCCGGGGGAGACATAGTCACCGATAACGGCCTGTACGGCATTCACCGTCGCCTGGAAAGGGGCAGTAAGGCGCACTCTGTCCAGATTGCGTTGCGCCCGGTCCAGGCCGGCGCGCCGTGTCTGCAAGCGCGACGATGCAGTCTCGACACTGTAGCGCAAGCGGGCCTCTTCCTGCCGCTGGCGCAGCAGTTTTTGTTCGGCTTCATCATATTTTGATTTCGATGCCAGTGACTCCTGCCCCAGTTTGTGCAAACGCGCCAGTTCCTGCTCTAAAAGTTGCCGTTCCTTGACGACCAGTTCCAGTAACTGGCGATCACGGTCTATTGCCTTCTGTTCCTGCAACAATAACGCCCTGGTTTCTTCGACCGTATCCAGAAAATCACCCTCATCTATCTTCAACAACAGTTCGCCCGTGGCGACACGTTGTCCAGGCTCGACGTACCTGCCGGTAACTTTACCGGAAACCTCAAAGCGTAAGTGGGCCTTGCGTGCCGGTTGCAACCTGCCGGTAATCACCGTTTTCGGCTGCACATCCATCAAGCGTACTGTTTCCACTGCCACACCGGGAAGCGGCAAAGGCTGAAGTTCGGCCTTGGTATCGGGTCTTGTCAACACAATCAGGGCAACAACAGCGACGGTAAGGACAATGACAGTAATATTTCTCATGTTCAGTTAGTACTATTCAGCTGTTTCGATGTACCATACGCAAGTGTACAAAAACCGTTAGACAACTGCCTGAATAATTAATTTGAATGAATTGGCTGTCTATAACATTTAACAGTGCCGTAAAAACCCCCATAATATCGGCGTAATGAAACGGATTCATTTCAATTCTTTGTGCACCCTCATCTGCCTGGTGGCAAGCGCTCCTGCCTGGACACAGGTAACAGGCACACAAGGTAATTGGCCACTGTGCCCGGCATGGCTGGACATCCCTCCACGCCCGGTTGTCGATGAAACGTTACAGCCCGACGACTCATATATCACCGCCGATCAAGCTAATCTGGTTGAGGAGGGGGTATCGCATCTGCAAGGCAACGTCGAACTGACCCGTAATGCCCAACAGGCCCGTGCCGATAGCGTCGATTACGATCGCTCACGGGAAACTGCGGAGCTACAGGGGGATGTCAATTACTGGGATAATGAGGTCTATCTGCACAGCAACTCGGCGCATCTTGACCTTGGTGACGACTCGGGGACCTTTCATAACGCTGATTACCGGATACTCAGTGAGCACGCGCGTGGCAAGGCGGATGTGCTTTTTATCCGGACTAAAAAGCTGACCCGGGGCAAGCATATTGACTACTCGACCTGTGACCCGGGCGGTTTCTGGGACCTGACCAATAATATCTGGAAGTTATCGGCGAAAGAGCTGACCTTAAATCATGAAACAAACCAGGGCAGTGGCAAGAACGTCGTCTTGAGGATCAAGGGTATCCCGGTCTTCTATACGCCTTATATCTCCTTCCCACTAAAAAAACAGAGGAAAAGCGGCTTTCTTATCCCCAGCTATGGCTCGTCTGTCAGAAACGGGCTTGAGTTCCGGGCGCCCTTTTATTGGAATATCGCACCCAATATGGATGCTACCGTCACTCCCAGGCTGATTACGGACAGTGGCGTCATGTTGATGGGAGAGTATCGTTACCTGTTCCCATGGGGCAGTGGCGTGTTAACTGCCAATCTGCTGCCAGGCGATGACGAGTTTAATAATCAAAATCGCAGTTTCGTCTCGTTAAAACATCAGCAAACCTTCGCCCAACGCGGTCGGCTAAACCTGCTGCTGCAGAACGTGTCGGACGATCGATATTTTGAAGATTTCGGTGACGGCCTGAATGCAACCAGTGTTCAATTTCTCGAACGAAGAGCGGATCTCTCCTACGCGGGACGCATTAAAAACATAAACTGGAATCTGTTTGGCCGGGTACAGGATTTCCAGATTGTCGACCGTGGCCTGCCGGTGACATCCCGGCCCTATAAACGGCTCCCACAAATACGTTTAAACGCCTCCTTGCCCAGAGGAAACGACCACTTCAATTTCGCAGTGCAAAGCGAGGGAGTCTATTTCGATCGCGGCGAGGATCCTTCATTGAATAACGTCAATGGGTTTCGATTCGATATAAAACCTTCGATATCCTATCCAATACGAACAGAAGCAGCCTATCTCAGGCCAAAGGTCGGATTACGCTTCACCCAGTACCGCCTCGAAAACAATAATCTGTTCGGCGACTCACCAAACCGGCTGCTTCCCTTCGTCAGCCTGGACAGCGGCGTCTTTTTTGAGCGGGACCTGCATTTATTCAAGCAGAACTACCTGCAAACCCTGGAACCGCGCTTCTTCTATCTGTATATCCCAAGAGACAACCAGTCCGATCTGCCCGTGTTCGATACGGGGATCTACGATTTCTCGTTCCAGTCCATCTTCTACGAAGACCGTTTTTCCGGGAAAGACCGGGTCGGGGACACCAATCAGGTAAGCCTGTCATTGACCTCCCGGCTTATCAGCTCCACAGGGACTGAACTGGGCCGTTTCAGTATCGGCCAGGCCTACTACCTGCGGGATCAGAAAGTGGTCCTGCCCGGCCAACCCGTCCAGACCGACACGCTGTCTCCGATCATCGCCGAAGTTTCCACTACCTTTTTCGATAACTGGACGATACGTGGCGCCCTGCAACAGGATGTGGACGATAATGTAACCCAAAAGCTCACCGTACGGGCCCAATACCGGCCGGCGGACGGCAAGGTCCTGAACCTGGCCTACCGGGTACGACGGGGTAAATCAGGACTCATCCGCAGGAACGTCGTCGATATTGAGCAGACCGATGCGTCACTGCGCTGGCCGCTGTTCGGTAACTGGAGTGTTGTCGGGCGCTGGAACTACGCCGTGCCGGAGAAAAAAAGCCTGGATTTATTCGCCGGACTTGAATACAACAGCTGTTGCTGGGGATTCAGGGTCATTGGGAGGCGTTTTCTCACCAACCTTGATAGCGACTACCAGACCGGTGCTTTCCTTGAAGTAGAGCTTAAAGGACTGGCAGGACTGGGGCAAAAAACGGTAGACTTCCTCAGAGAGAATATACCGGGGTACAAGAGTGAGTTTTAATTTACATCACACCATGGCGTTTATCCGGCCCCTGGCCGCTGTCCTGCTCTGCTGTGCCCTGGTTCCGCATACCAGGGCGGCTGTTGAGCTGGACCGGATTGTTGCCGTCGTCAATGACGACGTCGTCATGCAGAGCGAACTCGAGAAAAAAGTCCGTTCTGTAAAAGATCAACTCAATGAGCAGGGGACGCCATTGCCACCCTTATCAATCCTTGAAAAACAAGTACTTGACAGGCTTATCCTGACTAAATTACAAATCCAACTGGCAAGAAAAACCGGCATCCGGGTGGACGATGAAACCCTCAATCGTACGATCAGTAATATTGCCGCGGAGAACCAGTTGACACTGGCCCAGTTCAGGGAAATCCTGGAAAAGGACAACTACAGTTATGAAAAATTCCGTAATGATATCAGAAACGAGATACTGATCACCCGCCTGCAACAGCGTCAGGTTGATAACCGGGTCAGGGTCAGTGATCGGGAGATTGAAAACTTCCTGGCGAACCAGGAACATCAGGGCGGTCTGGACCAGGAGTACAGACTGTCCCATATACTCATTGCCATACCGGAAGGCGCCTCGGCATCCCAACTGGCAAAGGCGAGAGAGAAGGCGCAGAAAGTGCTGGCGGCTTTAAAAGCAGGGGAGGATTTTTCCAAATTAGCAGCAACCTATTCCGACGGACAACAGGCACTGGATGGCGGCGATCTGGGCTGGCGCAAGGCCGGACAGGTTCCGACTTTATTCGCCGATTTCGTGGCTGACATGGAGAAGGGTGATATCAGTGACCTGATTACGAATCCCAGTGGTTATCACATCATCAAACTTACTGGCATCCGCACCGGCAAAAAACATGTCATCACGCAGACACATGCCCGTCATATACTGATACGGACGAATGAAGTCGTGACAGATGATGACGCCAGGTTCCGTCTGCAACAGCTCAAAATCCGTATTCAAGGGGGAGACGATTTCTCCGAACTGGCTAAAGGTAATTCCGCTGATACAGTGAGCGCTGCAGATGGCGGCAATCTGGGCTGGACCAGTCCCGGCGATCTGGTGCCAAAGTTTGAGGAAATCATGAATTCCCTTAAACCCGGTGAAATCAGCGATCCGTTCAAAACCCAATTTGGCTGGCATATTGTCCAGGTGCTGGAAAGGCGGGAGCACGACAGCACGCAAGACCTGCAGCGGGCGCGGGCGCGTGACGCGATCCGTAAACGAAAGCTGGGAGAAGCACGGGAAAACTGGTTGCGGCAAATGCGCGATGATGCATATGTCGAATACCGCCTCGATAATCCCTGACTCCGAATTTCCACGAATCATCATCAGCGCCGGAGAACCTGCCGGCATTGGCCCTGATCTCATTGTGGCCGCTGCTCAAAACAGATTCAATGCCGAGTTGACCGTCGCCGGGGATCCCGATGTGCTCATGAGCCGGGCGCGCCTGCTGCAGCTACCACTCAATCTCATTGTTCACGATCCGGCAAGCCCTGCGCAGAAGCATCAAACAGGTCAACTAAATATATTCCCGATAAAGGTACGTAAACCTGTTATTCCGGGAAAGCTGAACATTGCCAACGCTGCGTATGTCATGGAGACCATCAGCAACGCAACCCTTGCCTGTCTGCGGCATGACTTCGCCGCCATGGTAACGGCCCCCGTGCACAAGGCTGTTATCAATGAGGCAGGCTATTCATTCAGCGGTCATACGGAATTCATCGCCGCACTGTGTAGCGATGCATTCCCGGTCATGATGCTGATGAACAGTCACCTGCGGGTCGCCCTGGTCAGTACGCATGTGCCGCTTGTAAAGGTCCCGGCATTTATCACGGCAAATCGTCTGCAACGTGTTATCAGCACTGTGCATCATGATCTGCGCAGATATTTCGCTATGGATAATCCACAAATGGTGGTCTGTGGCTTGAATCCCCATGCCGGTGAAGCGGGGCATCTGGGAGATGAGGAAATTAAAATTATCATTCCTGTTCTGGAAAAACTGCGTTCGGCGGGCATGCAGGTGACCGGACCCGTACCTGCCGATACGGCATTCACTCCGGACTCACTGAAAAATGTTGACGTTGTGATCAGCATGTATCATGACCAGGGTTTGCCCGCCCTGAAGTCACAGGGTTTCGGAGAAACCGTTAACATTACCCTGGGTCTACCCATTATTCGCACATCGGTCGATCATGGCACGGCGCTGCCACTCGCCGGCACAGGAAACGCCAACCCATCCAGTATGCAAGCAGCCATAGAATACGCTATTGAACTGGGATCCACTGCCCGGCAAACCGTAACTGAACGCCCGTAAGCAATACCACTGCAACATGCCTTCGCCTCCGCGCAAGCGTTTTGGACAACACTTCCTGCATGAACAGGCGATCATTCAACGCATTATCGATGCGATTGCCCCGGACAAGAAAACACCCATTGTGGAGATAGGCCCCGGCCTGGGCGCACTGACCATACCGTTACTACAGTGCACAAAGAAACTGGACGTTATTGAAATTGATCGGGATCTGGCCCATAAATTGATCGGTAACTGCCGTGGTATCGGTCAGTTATGCATGCATAACTGTGACGCCCTGAAGTTTGATTTTCGTACTCTGCACAATGGAAAGCTTAAAGTTATTGGCAATCTTCCCTATAACATAACAACGCCGCTGCTGTTCCACCTGCTCAACCAGATCGGCTGCATAGAAGAGATGCTGTTCATGATGCAAAAGGAGGTGGTTGATCGTATATGCGCCAACCCCCATAGCCGTGATTACGGCAGATTGACAGTCATGCTCCAGTCCCAATGCCAGGCAGAAAGATTGTTCGCAGTCTCTCAAGAGGCATTTCTCCCGCCCCCAAACGTTAAATCCAGTGTAGTCAGACTGACTCCATTGCCACCCCAAGAGTATAAAATAAAGGACCAGGGCCTGTTTGGCCGTATTGTCAAACAGGCCTTCAATCACCGCAGAAAGACCCTGCGCAATGCTCTGAAGGGCCTCGTCGATGAAGCGGCACTGGCCCGGCATGGCATCGCGTCAACATCCCGTGCAGAAAATCTGACTGTCCATGATTATGCGCGGATTGCCAATACACTCTATGACATGGACAATCAATGAGTTAGCGGGTTGTGGATATCTCAGTGGATAATTTTTTGTCAAAAAGGTGACATTTGACAGGGTAAGTCCGCGCCCAATCCCGAAAAGCGTTACATAGTTATCAGAAAATATTTATTAAACAATAAGTTATTATATCTATACCGTCTCTACCCGGCGAAAATTCGGGCGACTTACAAACTCGGCCCGCAGCACACCGCTGTGTGCATAAAATCACTTAATGAGGCGCGCATTGCAGGTTAAAGGCGCAGTCTTCCTCTGCTAACTCCTTGTATCAAAAATATTTGTATCTGCGGCCACATCGATTATCCAAAGACTCTGGTTTATACTGCCCGCGCTTTTTACCAAACAGAATAACAACACCATGAATAACGCGGCTCTGATTCGCATCCTCACAAAGATCGCAACCCTTATCGAAGCACTTATCGAATGGGTTGGCAAAGTGGTCTCCTGGGTTGCGTTCGCCATGGTTATATTGGTCAGTTATGACGTCGCCATGCGCTACTTTTTCAGGAGCGGATCTATCGCCTTACAGGAACTGGAGTGGCATTTTTTCTCGATCATATTTTTGATCGGCGCCGCTTACACACTGAAGCACGACGATCATGTGCGGCTTGATATATTCTATCACAGCAGATTCATGGAGGACTACCAACGTGCCTGGGTCAATGTCATTGGCAGCCTGTTTATGTTGATACCGTTTTGCCTGCTGATCATCAGCAGTTCCTGGCCATTCATCCATCAGTCATTTATATACGCCGAAGCCTCCCCTGATCCGGGCGGTTTACCTTATAGATGGCTCATAAAAACGGCCATTCCGATCGGCTTTACCCTTCTCCTCATTCAAGGCATTGGTGATTTGTTAAAGAACCTCGTCCGGATCCTGGAAAAATTCTGATGACCCCCTGGGTAATCCTCATGTTCCTGAGCCTCATGGCCCTGCTCATGCTGGGCTACCCGGTAGCATTTACCCTGGGGGCCGTTGCCCTGGCGTTTGGCTCCATCTTTCTGGGTCTTGATTTTTTCCATCTCCTGCCATTACGAATATGGGGGGTGATGACCAATTTCACACTGCTGGCCGTACCCCTGTTTATCTTCATGGGCATCGTCCTGGATAAATCGGGCCTTGCCGAGGATCTGCTGGAAACGACGGGCCTCCTGTTCGGCAAGGTTCGCGGCGGTCTGGCCCTGTCCGTCGTCATCGTCGGGGCATTGCTTGCCGCCACGACAGGAGTCGTTGGCGCAACCGTCGTCACCATGGGCATCATTGCCTTGCCGACCATGCTTAAGCGCGGATACTCTCCGCCACTTGCAACCGGCACCATCGCCGCAGCGGGGACACTGGGTCAGATAATCCCTCCCAGTATCGTATTGATCCTGTTGGGAGATGTGATGGGGGTACCGGTGGGACGTCTGTTTTTAGGCGCAGTCATGCCAGGATTGACCATGGTGATACTATTTCTACTCTACATCTTTTCTATTGCCTGGCTAAAGCCCGGCAATGCGCCCGCCCTGGAAACGGTGGAGGACGGTAATTTACTGGTAAAGGTTCTGTTTACGCTATTACCCCCGCTGTTACTCGTCGTGGGCGTGTTAGGCTCCATCTTTTTTGGGGTGGCCTCCCCGACGGAATCTGCAGCGATTGGCGCGCTGGGCGCCATGCTGCTCGCCGCCATACATAGGCGACTCACGTTGAAGAACCTGAAGCAAGCCATGCGGCTCACAACCCGCCTGACCAGCATGGTATTTCTTATCCTGATCGGCGCGACGGCCTTCGGCCTGGTTTTCCGTGGCATGGGGGGAGACAGACTTGTGATGGAGGCATTAATAAACATGCCCGGTGGCAGGGGCATGTTCCTCCTGGTCAGTATGTCATTGATCTTTGCTCTGGGATTTTTCCTGGATTTCTTCCAGATTTGTTTTATTGTGATCCCGATATTGACCCCGATTGCCAATACATTGGGCATTGATTTGCTGTGGCTGGCAGTATTGGTAGGGATAAACCTGCAGACCTCTTTTCTGACACCACCCTTTGGTTTTTCGTTATTCTATCTAAAGGCAGTGTCGCCTTCTGAGGTCCGCATCCAGCATATCTATCGTGGAATCATTCCGTTTGTAGTCCTGCAAATTATCACTATCATAGTGCTGATTGTATTTCCGCAGATTGTCTCCTGGTTACCCGATCTGATGGATAAAGTGCAGGGGTTATAGGTTCAAGGTTCAAGGTTCAAGGTTCAGGGTTACCCCTTAACATCTCAATAACC
>JBHHYN010000076.1:0-13983 GCA_046757565.1 Gammaproteobacteria bacterium
TGACAACTGACTAATCTTTTATTTGCGCCAGCCACTGTTGCGCCTGTTTTTTTGTTTTCTCGAAACCGAGTGCTTTATTCAGCGCCTTATAGGAGTTGGCGTCATCTTTATTCCGGTATTCGGCAATACCAAGCAGGAGATAGGTATCTGCGATATTTTTAAAAGTTGGTTCACTTGTTGCCTTGTTTAGTGCTGCAACGGCTTTCTTCCAATCTTCCCCATCAACGTATAACTGGCCCAGCCGGTAATACAACGCCGCGCCGCCATAGGTTTCCGCCGCTTCTGCCAGGGTCTCTATGGCTTTGTCCCGTTCCTGGGCAAGCAGCCAGCTATCGGCGAGTAATTTCAGGGTATTGCGGTTTTTATCAATGCGTTTTTTCTCCAGTTCCGTGCTGACAAGACTGGCGGCCTTGTAGGGCATTCCAAGATACAGATAGGTCTTTGCCAATTGCAGTATCTGGTCATTTTTGTTTAAAGCACCCTTGGCATAGGCAAGTTCCATGATGGCGAGGGCCTTTTTTTCCTGTTTCAGGCCAAGATAAATACCGGCCAACTGGGTCCAGTATTCATCCCGATTCGGAAACAACTCCAGCATCTTTTCCATCAGGGCCGCTGCCTTGGGTAGTTTGTTGGTTTCGTAATAACCGGCCAGCAGCAATTCGTACCAGGATGCCGGTGCGTTCCGTCTTTTCGCAATGGCATTGCGAATTTGATAGATCATCTGTTTATAATTCTTGAGTTGATAATAGGCCGTGGCCGCCAGAAAATGCCCATGCGCAGGGGGGTCCTTTTCCAGCCGGAACCACCTGGAGAGGTATTTCAATCCCTGTTCGTATGCTTCCTGCTGTATCAAAATCTGGGCGATGGTGAAATAGAGTTCGCGGACGATGGATTTTGGCAAGGCGCCGATCTGGATGGCCTTGTTGAATGCCTGAACGGACTCCTTGCTTTTGTCCAGTCCGGAGTAGACATATCCCAATGTCTGATAAGTCACCGCCGTGTCGTAGTGATGACCTTTTGTTGAAGGCAGCAGCTTCCTGAGTATGGTCAGCGCTTCCTGGTATTTGTCCTCACCCATTAGCTGTTGAACAGCCGTCAACTGCTTCTGGGCATTTTCAGTTAGTTGGTACCTGTTTTTTTTCTGGGCGGCAACACTGCCTGCCTGTATGAGCAGACAGCCGGTCAACAGGATCAAACAGACAGGTTTCAGCCGACAGCCGCTCATTATCGGATCACTCTTCCAGGTTGAAGCTGATGTCCTGCCGCGCCCGTCTTTCAACGGGTTTCCCATTGACCATTTCCGGTTGATATTTCCACCTCTTGATAGCCTGTAGAACAGCCTGATCGAAAATCTTTTCGGGCCTGGCTTTGACGATCTTCGGGTTTTTTACAGAGCCATCGACAGCAATAATAAACTCCACCGTGACAATCCCTTCGATTCCCATGCGTAATGCCTGTTGAGGATAAATTGGCGGTATCTTGAGGGTAGGGACCAGATTGGATGCTACCACGGGTGATTTCAGTCTCCCCCTCGAAACCTTCAATATTTTATCCAGCAGGGGCATGCCGTTTTTCGCGATGGGAATATCCGGCGCCGGAACAGCCGATGTCACTGCCGAGATGGGAGCTGGAGGAGCCAGCGCAGGTTTGGGCAGATCCGGTTCAGGGAGTTCCTGTTCAGGCGGAGGTTCCTCAAGCTCTTCGGGTTTGGGCCGTGCCTCCGGTGGCGAACGGTCCGGGGCCCGGCGTACATAGTTGACTAACACCTCTATATTTTTACTCACACCCTGGGCGTATTCACCGGTCACCATCTGCTGGATGACAAAAAAAATCAGGATATTTACGGCAAACGCGGCGGTCAAACAGGCAAGGGTACGGATAGAAACATATTTGTTAATGGTTATAAAACGGGCCATGGTATACCCTGCGGCGGGTTTCTAGGGTTTGGCTGTTGTTGCTAACGCCACATTACTGACCCCGGCCAGACGCACTTGATCCAGGACCTGTATGGCAATCCCCATGCGTGCATCCTTGTCGGACATAATGATGATGGTGCCTTCCGGATTCTGGGCGTGCAGGCTCTCTATCTGTGGACGTACCGAGCGGATATCGATGTTCTGGTTATCCAGCCAGATTTTTCCGTCTTTGCTGACGGCAATGATAATGCTTGCATGTTCCTGCCGTTCGGCTGACTGTGCCGTGGGCCGGCTGACTTCAATACCTGCTTCCTTGGTAAAGGACGATGTCACCAGGAAGAAAATCAGGAGAATAAAGACCATATCAATCAAGGGGGTGAGATTGATATTCGCCGTGACGTTCTGCTGGGTTCTGTGGATATTGCGCATGGGTATTAGTGGTGTATCAGCAGATCTCTTGCATTATCGGCCATCCTGTTGGCACGGCTGTTCAAATCAGTGCTGAAGAACAGTCCGATCAATGATGTGGCGAGTCCTGCCGTGGTCGGCAGCAATGCCTTTGAAATACCGGCGGCCATTCCCCTCGGGTTGCCGTTACCAAACACATTCAGCACTTCAAAGATGGAGATCATCCCGGTTACCGTACCCAGTAAACCCAGTAGAGGCAGAATGGCAATAATGGCCTGTATGGAGATGAGGTTATGCTGCAGGGACATGGACAATTCGGACAACAGGCCTTCGCGCAGGCGCAGGGCATACCATGATGACTGGTCCTGGCGGCGTTGCCATTGTTCGGCAATTCCGTTGCGCTTGCCTGGATAGGCCCGGATAAAAAACCAGTAACGTTCGATGATCAACGCCCATAGAATGATCGATATAAACAGGATAGCTGCCAGAACGGGACCACCGAGATCGAAAAAATCGCGATAGGCGGTCAGGTATTCAGCCATGGTGCTGTCTCAAGCGGTTGATTTCCGCCAGCAGGGCGACAAAGGCCTTGCTCTTTTCATCCAGGATATTGATGAGATTATTACTCTTTGCGGATAGATAACTGTGCACCAGCAGAATCGGGATGGCCACGACAAGGCCCATCACTGTGGTAACCAGTGCCTGGGATATCCCCCCTGACATGACTCGGGGGTCCCCGGTTCCGTAAAGGGTGATGGATTGGAAGGTGCCAATGATACCGGTTACTGTTCCCAACAGACCTAGCAGGGGAGCGATGGCAGCGAGCAGGGCAAGGGCCCCGAGGCCACGTTCCAGAGCTGGCATCTCCTTTAATATCGCTTCGTCCAGCTTTAATTCGAGTGTTTCAGTATCGACGTCGGGGTTGTTTTCATAGACCTGCATGATGCGCCCGAGCGGGTTCTTGCCCGGATTCTTGCTTTTCAGTTGCCGCTGCACCATGCGTCCCGTAAGGCTCAGTTTAATGAAACGTTCAACCGCAATGAGTAAGCCGATCAGGGCGACGGCGATAATGATATAACCGACAATGCCTCCTTGTTTGATGCGCGCCTTCATATCCGGCACCTGCACCAGTAACGCCAGCATGGAGCCCCTGGTCGGGTCTATGGGCATGGGCAGGATCTCCCCGGAGGAGGAATCAGCAAGCCTGGCCGCCATCTGTTGATAGCGTGCCGAAGGTTGTCTTCCAGGCTCAATCAGTTTGCCTGTCTCCGGCAGATAGCGGAGAAACCTGTTCTGTGAGATGGCATCGAAGACACCTACGCGAATGACCTGTTGTTCGACCTCATCGCCACCCAGCGTGATCAGCTTAGCCGGAAATTTGACTACCTTGCCTGACTCGGCAATCTCGTCGAGTAAGAGTAACCAGAGATCCTCCAGCTCCTTGAAAGCGGGAAGTTCCTTACTCGCTGCCAGTTTGGCGGTCAGTTTGCTTCGATCCGGGTATTGGGCAGTCACTAAAGATGTCTTTTGTATACTGTTAATATCTCCGGCGGTCTGCCTGACGATTCCGTGTAGTTCTCCGATGTCTCCGGCCCGTTCTTTCAATAATGCGTCTTGTTTGGCAAGTTGTTCTTCATTGGTATCGTATACCTGTTTGTACTGTTTGCTGCGTTGTTCTTCAATGCTCAATCTTTTTTGTGCATCTTCATACAGTTTTTGCTGCCTGTTTTTTTCACGCATGAACCGTTTTTCACGGATTGCATAGTTCTGATTCTCTTTCAGGCGCTGTTTTTTCACCTGATCAAGCAGATCATCCAGTGATGCCGGTTTGGCGGCATAAACTCCCGGTATCGGCGACAGCAAAATGATGATGGCCAGGGTGGTCAGTAACAGTCTCATTTGGCAGCTCCCGGCGCGTGAATCGGCATATTAAAAAATTCCGGTGGCGACTGTTTTTGGGCTATCTTTATCCCCTGGGCGATGGAGTGACCATATTCCTCAGGTAAGGGACGCCAGCTTTTTGTCGAGGTATCCCAAAATCCGCTTTTACCGCCATCCAATGTCTGGTAAACCAGAGCGATGCGGCCTACCCGTAGCATATCGACCGTATGTTTGGAGCCATTTATTTTAATTTCGTCGTTATATGACTCGATAGTCCGGCCGTATTCCAGTTCGATCTGGTAGGCTTCCATGATGCGGCGGTATTTCTCGGGTACGGTTACGTCCGCCTGCCCCATCATTTTTTTTATGGCTTTGACACGCGCCTTGCGTTCAGTCACTAAAAAAGGGATATCCAGAGAGACAAACTTGTCCAGCACACTGACCATCCTGGATAACAACGGCATGATAGAGCGTTTGGTTTCATCAATACTCTCAAGTTGCCGCTGGATGGAAAGCATCTGCCGTTTCTGGTCTTTGACGCGTTTCCTGATCTGGGCGTTATAAGCCTTGAGGCTGTCGGTCCTGCGGATGGCATAGCGGTATTTTTCCAACAGGCTTCTGGTTTCATTGGCAAGTACATCGATTCGCTTCTGTGATGCGCGGGCATCTTGCTGGGCCTCCAGCCTTGATTGAATAGCATTGCCCAGTGCCTCCGCGGCACTGAGGGAGTTGCCCGCCGTTAGAAAAGTCAGGACCACCGCCAGGTTGATAAGGACTGGCCGTTTCATGATGTTCCCCTTAATTTATTGGTTTTTGATTTTTCCTGAAATTATAACCTATAGATTGTGCCTTTTTCATTTATCATACTTGTCTGGAGTAAACATTATGTCTCCAGTGTGAATGAAAATATGGCAACATAAACAGAGTTAAACAATACCTAATGATTGATTCAGGGCGAATTCTTTATCCACCTTTGAGCATGAACCCGGTCTCGCACTGTGCCGTTACAGAAACCATTAAACAAGTCTCATCGCAATTCTTCATTGATCTAAATCAATCCCCTGGCCGGCAATAATGAGTCTCAGAGTTCGTCTCAATTTACTGATTACATTGCTTTTTATTCTGGTTCTACTGGGGGGCAGTAGTTACTTGATCAGCAATGCGCGTACGTCGGTTGAAGAAGAGATGCAATCTACCGCACATCTGACGTTGCAGTTGATTGAAGTGGTGCTTGCGAACAATGCCGGGTCGGGCCGGCCCGATCTGCAAAATAGTCTGTTGCAACATCTTGCCACCCTGGAAACTACGCGGCATCTTCAGATAATGGTAATGCGGCATGGCAACACGGAATCCAGAATGCCATTGCAGGTAGTGCCACCGGTTTCGTCGGATGCCCCGGGCTGGTTTGTACGGCTGGTTAAACCGCCGCCGATGGAATTTCGCCGGATACTATCTGATGCGGATACGCCTCTCACGGAGATATTGATCCGGGCCGACCCTTCGGATGAGATTTCTGAGGCCTGGGATGAGACGCGAGGGGTGCTGATCTTTTTACTTTTGTTTATCGTTCTTGCCAATCTCCTTGTCTATTTCACCCTGGGCAGGGACCTGGCGCCGATTGAATCAATCCTGACAGGCCTGGACCGGATAGAGCAGGGTGATTACCGGTTGCGGTTGCCGCGATTTAATCTGCCCGAATTAAGCCGCATAGCGGAAAAGTTCAACCATATGGCGGAAGTCCTGTTACGCAGCAGGGAAGAGAACCGCTACCTGACTCAACGAAGCATGGCTATTCAGGAAAACGAGCGGCGTCATCTTGCCCAGGAATTACATGATGAACTGGGGCAGTCGCTGAGTGCAATTAAAGCGGTGGCGGTGTCGATGGGGCAGGCGGGATCCTCCGGGGACGGGTCCGTCAAGGACAAGCTGGATGCCATTATCTCGTTTTCCGACCGGATGTATGATGTCGCGAAAAACATGATGCAACGGCTGCGGCCGTCAATTCTGGATGAACTGGGCCTGTTGGCTGCTTTGCAGGAAATGATAGACAGCTGGAACGCAAGACATGAGGACGTCTTTTGCCACTTGCAAGTTGATGGTGATATCGGCAATCTGGGTGAAGAGATCGACATTAATTTATATCGTATCATTCAGGAAAGTCTGACGAATATTTCCAGGCATGCCAACGCCGGCGAGGTCCATATCAATTTTTTACGCGAGTTCAGCCGCGATAACGTTAATCAGCTGGCCGTTACGATTCAGGATGACGGTGTCGGGTTTGATGTAACGAAAACATCAAGGGGTCTGGGACTGCTGGGAATAAAAGAGCGTGTCGAGGCCCTTGGTGGTGAATACCGATTACATACAGAAAAGAATAAAGGCGTAAAGATCGATATAACGATCCCCATGAACCTGGAACATTGAACCCTGAACCCTGAACGTATGAAAATTGGGATATTGCTGGTTGATGATCATGCCGTGGTGCGTGCCGGCTATCGCATGCTGCTACAGAGTACCGACAATATCGACATCCTCGCCGAAGCGGAGAGCGGCGAAGAGGCGTGCAGGTATTATGCAGAGTTGAACCCGGATGTAGTCGTCATGGACCTGTCTCTTCCTGGTATGGGGGGACTGGAGGCAATCCGGCGCATCGTAGCGCGCGACGCCAAAGCAAAGATACTCGTATTCAGCATGCATGAGGAGCCGGTCTTTGCCGATCAGGCGCTGAATGCCGGGGCGAAGGGCTATATCACTAAAAGTGGCGCACCGGAAATACTCGTTGAAGCCATTAACACGCTGGCCGGAGGCAAACTGTACCTTGATAAGGAAATCGCCCAGAGGCTTGCATTCCAGAAGATCAGGGACAAGGATGCCCCGTTTTCAAACCTGTCGACGCGGGAATTTGAAATCTTCTGTCTGTTGGCCGAAGGCCTGAATACCAGTGAGATCGCGAAGCGCTTGTCCCTGAGTTACAAGACAGTGGCCAATTACAGTACGCAAATCAAGGGTAAATTAGATGTGAATACCGTTGCCGAAATCACCCGTTTGGCCATCCGGCACAAGATTGTTGAGGCATAACGGCAAAATCAAGTAACAAGTAACAAGTAACAAGTTAGTCGTCTATGGCAATGCCCCAGGGGAATTTACCGACCTTGATTGTTTTAATGCGTTCGTTCTTTGCAGTATCGATCACCGACACTGTTCCGCTAACACCATCGGTCGTGAACAGGCGGCGGCCGTCTTTCGTCATGGCCAGCCCCCACACCCGTTTGCCTACCGGGATGGTTTTGATCAGCTTCATGCTTTCTGTATCGATCACCATCACCTGATTGGCCCGGCCACCGGCGACATAGAGCATTTTTTCGTCCTTGCTCAGGACAACATCTTTCGGTTTTGCCTTTTCATCGGCGATCTTCACCTTGCTCAGCACCTTGTAATGTTCCATATCGACCTTTTTCACTTCACCGCTGATCTCGGAGGTCGCGTAAGCCACTTTCCCGTCCCGGCTGAATACAGCGGAGCGCGGTCTGGCCCCGACGAGTATGTTGGCGATGATCCGGTGTTCCGGCACGGCAATGACATGTAACATATTCGATGATTCACTGGTGACGATGACCTTGCTGCCGTCCGGGGAAATCGCCACGCCTTCCGGCTCCAGACCCACCTTGACCTCCGTTATCTGCCTGCCGGTTTTCGGATTGAATACCGATGCCTTGGCCTCGTCTTCATTGGAGATGTAGATATTGCCGTCTGGATGCACGGCAAAGGTCTCCGGATCGGATCCGGCCTTGAATTTCCGAAGGATATTAAATGTCTTCGGATCCACCACGGCAATAATATTCTCTTCACTGACGGCGACATACAGTTCACTGCCGTCCGGGGCCAGGCCAATACCCCGGGGACGCTTACCTATGGTAAAGCTGGTCTCCACAGCCAGCGTTTTCTCGTTGATGACAGTGATAGTGCCACTCTTTTCATTGGTGACAAATATGCGCTGGGTCGGCGCTGCAAAAACTGTCTGCAAACCAAACAGTAAACCAGTTATGACAATAAACAGTTTTTTCATAAATCAGCGCTCCGTGGGTTAAGGGTTAAGGTTCAAGGTTCAGGGTTCAGGGTTCAGGGTTCAAGGTTCAGGGTTGACCGCCATGGATGGTGAAAATACTTGCAATGCAGGAGCAATTGCAAGTGCGAGGTTCGAGGTTTTCATTTTGGACATTCCGTGATGCCCAGACTGTCCACATCGTCCGTTTCCACCACACCCCTTACCGGTGCTTCTCCCACCAGTTTACCATGCTCGGCCAGCAGCAATATCTGGCGCAGTTGACCGGTTTCCCTGAAATTCATCTCTATCCCTTTTTGACCATCGAAAGAGAGACGAGTTTGCAAATAGTTGAGCATGGCATGGGCTGAGGTAATGCCTTCCCGCGCGACCGTATCGGAGGTCATTTTAACGGCGACCCAACCGGCCCAGGCGCCGTCATCCATCCCTTTTTTGAATGCCTTGCGGAAGCGCTTGTTGAGGTCGCGGGCGGCGAATTTTACAAAATCGGAATGCCAGGCCTGCGCCTCGACCGCGGCCCCGGGGTGTTTTTTGCGCCACTGGGCCACGGCATCGTTTTTCATACGTCTGCTTGGCGCAATATGCAGGACGTTGTCCAGACAGATGTCTCGCAGGGAATCGTCATCGTTCTCAAGGTTAAAAACGGGCTCATTGGGCAGCCTGCGGCTCAGGCTGATCAACGCATCGCTGTCCGCGGCCACGAGCAGGGCAATATAGGGAGAAAAATCAGTCTGTTCTGTTTCATTCAACCGAATCACATCGAGTTCATATTCCTGTCCAAGAAACTGCCCCTGCGTATTGGCTTCGTTCAGCCCCTGTCTGATTCCCGGATACGCAGAGTCTTCGGTATCGCCAATATAGGCAAACCGGATCTTCACCGTATCCGCATAGGCCGCGTTCATGGTGATGCAGAACACGCACAAGCACAGGGATAGCAAGCCTGTTTTGATGTGAATCATGCCGGGGGATTTACCCTTGTATCGCCTTGTTGCCTCATTGGTTAACCAGGAAACCATGTGGCCGGGTAATGGAGCTGTTACAACTTGCAGGTTTGCATCTATGTTCATGCACAATTTAGGTGTATAATTTAGAGTCAGAAAAACTACTATAATATGATCCGGCAGAAATTTTGATAGAAAATTTGCCTGAATAGTCAGGGAAAACATCCTGTTTGATTTACGAGCGATTTCGGTCAGGGGAGAAGATATGCTCAAATCACTCCAGATTGAGCCGGAAAAGTGTACCGGCTGCCTACAGTGTGAACTGGCCTGTTCCTTCCAGGCAACAGGCGCCTTTAATCCGTCCAAATCACGCATCAAGGTCTTCACCTTTCACGAGGAGGGCCGCTTTTCCCCCTACACCTGTACACAATGTTCCGAGGCCTGGTGTCTGCACGCCTGCCCGGTGGAGGCGATTGTCCTGAATGAGCATACGGGCGCCAAGGAGGTGCTGGCGGATAGCTGTGTCGGCTGTAAGGTGTGCACCATTGCCTGTCCGTTTGGCACGGTCAACTATGCCCAGGATGAGCACATTGCATACAAGTGCGATCTGTGCGGCGGCGATCCGGAATGCGCCAGGGCCTGCCCGACGGCTGCCATCACTTATGTGGATGCGGATCATACAGGTCTGGAGCGCATGCGCGCGCATGCGGCGACCCTGGGCGCACAAGCCTGAACGGCTGGAGGTGAATGATGGCCTGGACCAGAAAAGTATTACGGGTAAATCTGACTGAAGGGGCGATTCAGGATGAATCCCTGAACATGGACTGGGCGATGCAATACCTTGGGCAGCGTGGTCTGGCAAGCAAATATCTGGTGGAAGAGATCGATCCGCGTTGCGATGCGCTGGGGCCTGAAAACAGATTGATTCTGATCACCGGTCCCTTGACGGGGACCATGGCATCGACCGGCGGCAGATATTCCGTCGTCACCAAGAGCCCCCTGACCGGCGCCATTGCTTGCTCCAACTCCGGCGGTTTTATCGGCGCCGAGATGAAGAACGCCGGCTGGGACATGGTTATCTTTGAAGGCAAGGCGCCACATCCCGTCTACCTCTCTATTGAAAATGAACAGGCGGAACTCCTCCCGGCGGATGAGTTATGGGGCAAATCTGTGTGGGAAGCAGATAGCCTGCTGCATAAAAAATATCAGGACCCGTTACTCCGCATAGCGACCATCGGGCGCGCCGCGGAAAAAGGTTGCCTGTATGCGGCGATTGTGAACGATTTGCACCGTGCCGCCGGCCGCTCCGGCGTGGGGACGGTGATGGCATCCAAGAACCTGAAGGCGGTCGCCGTGCGCGGTACGCGCGGGGTAGGTAATATCAGGGACCCGGCCGGCTTCATGCAAGCCACCCGGGCCGCAAAAAAACTGCTGGCCGAGGGAGAGGTCACTGGTGAAGGACTGCCTGCCTATGGGACCCAGGTATTGATGAACGTCATCAATGAGGTGGGCGCCATGCCGACGCGGAATATGCGTGAGGTGCAGTTTGAGGGCGCCAACCGTATCTCTGCCGAAGCCATGCAGGAACCGCGTCCGGGTGACGGCAAGCCGAACCTGGTCACCAATGCCGCCTGTTTTGGCTGTACCATCGCCTGCGGCAGGATCTCGACTATTGAGGAAGGGCATTTTACCATTCAAAACAAACCGGAATACCGGGGCGCATCCGGTGGCCTGGAGTATGAAGCCGCCTGGGCGCTGGGTTCGGATACCGGCGTCGATGATCTCGATGCCTTAACCTATGCCAATTTTCTCTGCAATGAAGACGGTTTCGATCCTATCTCGTTTGGTTCCACGCTGGCGGCGGCCATGGAGTTATATGAACTGGGTGTGATTACTGCGGAACAGACAGGGGGTATGGAATTGAAATTCGGTTCCGCCGAGGCCCTGGCCTGGGCCACGGAGGTCACGGCGCGGGGTGAGGGCTTCGGTCTTGAGCTGGGCCTGGGTTCCAAACGCCTGTGTGAGAAATATGGTCATCCCGAGTTGTCCATGACCGTGAAGGGCCAGGAATTCCCGGCCTATGATCCGCGTGGGATCCAGGGTATGGGGCTGGGTTACGCCACCTCAAATCGCGGCGCCTGCCATTTACGCGGCTATACGGTCTCGTCGGAAATCATGGGTCTCCCTGTGAAGACGGACCCGCTGGTAACGGCAGGTAAACCGGAGTTGGTGAAGGCCTTCCAGGATGCCACCGCTGCCGTGGATTCGTCGGGGTTGTGTGTGTTTACCACCTTTGCCTGGTCACTCGAGGATATCGCACCGCAACTCGATGCGGCCTGCGAAGGCGGCTGGACAGCCGAAAAACTTCTGCAGGTGGGCGAAAGGGTATGGAACCTGGAACGGGACTTCAACCTGGCGGCCGGCCTGACCGCTGAAGACGACACGCTGCCGCACCGAATGTTAAAGGAAGCGGCCAGGACGGGACCTGCCAAGGGCAAGGTGAATGATCTGGGTGCGATGTTACCCGAATATTATGCACTCCGCGGCTGGACCCCTGAGGGTGTGCCCACGGCGGAGACGCGCGAGCGGCTGGGCCTGTAACCGGCAGGGGTTTCTGCTTGATTAGGGCAACGACTATTTGCTGATATGCACCACAGATATTGGCACAGGATGTGCCAATATCTGTGGTGAACTATACTTAAATATGCAAATGAGCAACCCATGCAACATCTCATAATCGGTGCGGGACCGGCAGGCGTGATTGCCGCCGAGACCCTGCGCCAGGCCGAAGCGGATGCGGAAATCAAACTCATTGGTGACGAACCGGAGCCGCCCTATTCACGCATGGCGCTGCCTTACTTCCTGAGCGGCAGGATCGGCGAGCAAGGCACCTGGTTGCGCAAAACGGACGGCTATTTCGAGTCCAGAGGTATCGAGATTATCCGGGACCGGGTGAGTCAGGTGAATGCTGAGGGTAAATCAGTACAACTCCAGAAGGACGGCACGATCTCCTTTGACAGTTTACTCATCGCCACCGGTTCCCGCCCGGTTACCCCGCCGCTGCCGGGAATGGACCTGCCTGGGACCGTCTCATGCTGGACCCTCGAGGACGGCCGCAATATCGCTGCTAAAGCCGCCAAAGATTCCAGGGTGGTGCTCATGGGGGCTGGCTTTATCGGCTCCATTATTCTTGAGGCGCTGGCTGCACGCGGGGTGAAGCTGACGGTGGTGGAGATGGAAGATCGGATGGTGCCGCGCATGATGGACCAGGTCGCGGGTAACCTCATCAAGCAGTGGTGCCGGGAGAAAGGGGTCGGCGTGCACACATCGGCGAAAGTGGAGGCCGTTGAGGAAAACAGCGGACATCTTGCTGTAACACTGGACAGCGGTGAGGTGCTGGATGCGGATTTAGTGATCACCGCAACCGGCGTGCGGTCCAATATCCGGTTTCTTGAAGGGAGCGGTATCGAAACCGATGCCGGTGTCCTGGTGAATGACCGCTTGCAGAGCAGCTGTGCCGATATCTATGCCGCAGGCGATGTCTGCCAGGGCAAGGATTTCTCCACCGGCGAATACAGCGTGCAGGCGATCCAGCCCACCGCCGCCGATCATGGCCGTATTGCCGCCTTGAACATGGCCGGGCGCAATGTTCGCCACCAGGGCAGTATCAACATGAATGTACTGGATACCATGGGCTTGATCTCGACTTCCTTCGGCCTCTGGATGGGGGTTGACGGCGGTGATGCCGTGGCGCTGACCGACGCCGGTCGCTATCGTTACCTGAACCTGCAATTTGAGGATGACGTACTCATCGGCGCCCAGACACTTGGCCTGACGCAGCACGTCGGGGTGTTACGTGGATTGATTCAAACCCGAATCCGGCTGGGCAGATGGAAAGGGTATCTGCTGAAAGATCCTACCCGTATCATGGAGGTCTACCTCGGCAGCACGCAAGCCATCGGTCACAATGCCGCGATCCACTCCTGAAGGTTGATGACGGGACGCAAGGCTGAAGACTCAGGCGGCTCTGCACCGGCTCTCCCTGATTTTCTATCTGCATGATCACAGGGAAAGGCTTTTCATGAGAATAGTACTGAAACTCTATGCCGGCCTGGCGCAACATCTGCCGCCGCAGGCTGAGGACAATACAACGACCCTGGAGGTACCGGATCAGGCCACGGCGCATAACGTCATCGATGAGTTAAAAGTCCCACGCGAGAAGGCGCACCTGATACTGCTGAACGGGGTGTACCTGAACCCGGATGAACGGGATACGCCTCGGTTTCACGAGGGCGATACCCTGGCCATCTGGCCGCCGGTGGCGGGGGGGTAGTTTGCCTGGCCGGGTTGTGGGAGATAGATTGTCCGGACCGGTCTTGCGGCTGGTTACGCTGCCCTAGCCACTATAGAAAAGTAAAATGCCAAAGGTCATTGAGCGTGAAATGAGCATCACGCATCGGGAGTTTTTTCGCCTGCTGCCCCGTGCCATCGACGGAAAGCCCTGCCGTCAATCGGGAAACACCCTCATCATTGATGGGGCGCCCGGATCGATCCGGATCAGCTTGTCCTCTGAATCCGTGCGCAGGCTGGGCGGTTTGAACCTCCCGGTCACCCGCATGCGGCTGGAGTTGGACGGTTTCAGTGATGCGCAAGCAAGGGAATTTTTACGTCGCTTTGACCGCGCCTATCAAAAGGGTGGCGGCTGAATAAAAAATTGAATAACTGTACAGGCGCAAGAATGCTTGATATAGGGTAGCTATTCACCACAGATATT
>JBHHYN010000077.1:0-13832 GCA_046757565.1 Gammaproteobacteria bacterium
AGTTTTTATTCAAAAGTCTTTCTTGTTAACCCACAGATTCTGCTGAAGAGCCATAATTTATTATCGCTATCCAACTCGGGGGCAAGCCTCCTAGATTTTCGTTGGTTATTTTTCACTTTTACTATCTCTGTGTACTCTGTGTCTCCGTGGTTAATCAAATGTTAAAACGCGCAGGATCCATCGTTCCAGTAACAGCAGTACTCCTGTCAACAGGAAAGAATGAATCGGAACCGGTCAGCATACGTGCTCCGATTGCTGCCAGTGCGGGACTGATCTGAATCCCGTAACCACCCTGGCCGGCAAACCAGAAAAATTTTTCATCATTCGGGTCAACACCCACTACTGGAAGCCGATCCGGTGCAAAAGTCCTCAACCCGGCCCATTGATGAGTAATGGTTTCAACCCTTAACGTCGTCGCCCGTTCTATTTCATCAACACCTGTCGCGATGTCCAGGGCATCAGGCTGTATATCCTGGGGTTCCACGAGCTTTTCATCTGCCGGGGAGCCGAGAATCAGACCGCCTTCTCTTTTGAAATAGTACCGTTCCGAAACGTCGGCGACCATATGCTGAAGTAAACTCATATCCAGGTCCTTTTGAGGAAACAGGAAAACCGTTCTTTGTAAAGGCTTCAGGCCCAACACTGGAATTTTTGCCAGGGCAGCAATCTGATCCGCCCACGCTCCTGATGCATTGATCAGGATTTTCCCGGAAAAATGCTCCTCCCCTGTTGAAACAAACCAGCCATCATGTGACCGTTCAATGTTTGAAACCCGCCTGCCGGGGAGTAGCCGTGCTCCAAGCGACCTGGCCCTCTTCATATACGCGTGATGCAAACGAGCCACATCAATGTCAGCACCTCCCCGTTCAATCAGTCCGAACCGGGCAGCGTCTCTTCTGAGGTAAGGTGCAATTTGCGTCAACTCAGCGGACTCAAGCCACTGTGTCTCGACTCCCTCGAGCTTCGCCTGTTTCTCGATCTCTTTCACGGTGTCACGCTCGTCCTTTCCGCCTACAAACAGCATTTCACGGGGATTCAGGAAACCGTTGTTCGAAAACGGTTTTAGGGGATTAGATAAAATACTCTCGCTATCGTAGGTCAACGCCCGGATGGCACCGCTTCCATAACAACGGGAAAGAATTGCGACCGATCGTCCGGTTGAGTGATAGCCAAAATCGGTCTCTCCCTCCAGCAACAGGGTTTTCCCATGCGCTGCCACCTCTGCTGCGATAGAAGTCCCTGCAATCCCGCCTCCAACTATCAGATAGTCGACAATATCCATGATTCTGAATCTTACTGCCAGCTAACAGACAATACTAATCGTTGTTCTATTGCAGGATGTGATTGCAGCAATCATACCATTCATCAGTATCCTTACAGCCATATTTTGAATCCCTGACCAAACTCCCCTTCGGGTCGCGGCCTTGTCGGACAACTACCAGCTATTGCTGTAGAATGAATACGCCGGCACAACGGGGACCGGATTAAACCGGTTGAGTGAGACAATTGGCAACCTCATCCGGTAAAAGTGTCGCAGACCGTTTCCTTTGGTAAATAAACAAAAATCAATGGCGACTGAATTCTCTCATGAACAGTGGTCCTCACGCCGCGCTTTTCTGCTGGCGGCGATCGGCAGTGCGGTGGGTCTCGGCAATATCTGGCGTTTCCCCTATATCACCGGAGTCAACGGCGGCGGCGCCTTTGTCATTATCTATTGTGGCTGTGTTCTCATTGTCGGCATTCCGCTGCTGATGGCGGAGATCTCCATTGGCCGTCGCGGTGGACAAAGCCCGATCCGCACGATGCAGAAGTTGACGATGGAGGATAACCGCAGCAGTTTCTGGCACACTCTTGGCTGGCAGGCGGTTCTCACCCCAACCGTGGGCCTGATGTATTACAGCGTCGTGGCAGGCTGGACACTGGATTACGCGTTTTCGGCAATGACCGGCTCGTTTTCCGGACTCGGTTCAGAAAGTTCAGGGGAATATTTCGCAAAGATAACCGGCAATCCGGGCAGAATGATACTCGGGCAGGGACTGTTTCTTGTCCTGACAATTATCATCGTGGCATCAGGCATAAAAAAGGGCCTGGAGAAAGCAGTGACTTATCTCATGCCCGGATTTGCGGTGATCCTGGCTGCGCTGGTGGGCTATGCAGCCGTGACCGCTGACTTTTCCGGCGCAGTGAAATTCCTGTTTACTCCGGATTTCTCCAGGGTGACGCCGCAGGTGGTGCTGATGGCCATCGGTCAGGCATTTTTCTCCGTGAATGTTGCTGTAGGAGCATTAATCACCTATGGGGCATACATGCCAAAACACATCTCTATCCCTCGCGTTGCTGCAGTCATTGCTGTTGCTGACACAGGCGTGGCACTGCTGATGGGCCTGGTAATCTTTCCCCTGGTATTGAGTTTTGGACTGGCGCCGGGAGAGGGCCCGGGTCTCGTATTCGTAACCCTGCCTATCGCATTCGGACAGATGCCGCTGGGTGCTCTGTTTGGCACATTATTCTTCTTACTGATGACCATCGCGGCGCTGACATCCAGCATCGGCATGCTGGAACCATCGGTCTCATGGCTGGAGGAACATAAGGGTTTCAAACGAACACCCGTTGCCATCGTCAGCGGCTGTTTTATCTGGATTTGCGGACTTGGAGCCCAATTTTCTTTTAGTATTCTTTCCGGCTTTACACCTCTGGATAAATTTCCCATGTTCGTGGGCAAAACGATTTTTGACCTGATGGATTTCACGACGGCAAATATTCTGATCCCTTGTGGCGGTCTGCTCATAGCGGTGTACGCCGGATGGATCATCAGCCGTGAATCAATCCAGGAGGAACTTGGACTCGGTCAGTCCAGGACATTTACCATCTGGCGCCTTCTGGTGCGCTTCGTTGCACCGGTTGCAATCATACTGGTGTTTATTTTCAACCTGGCAGGCGGATGAGATATTATTACAGTTGCGGCATTTTTCCGTTGAGGATATCAATCAGATAACTGGTGTTCAGGTTACCGCCTGAGATAACACACACAACCTTGCCCGGCCCGGCCCGGCCCGCAAGTGCTGCAGCGACCGGGGTTGCGCCCGCGCCCTCAACGATAAAATGATGGCGCTCATATAGCAGTCGAATTACATCGACAATCTCCTCAGCAGTCGCCATGACGGCACTGTCGATTAGTGTGCTGATTAATGGCCACATCTCTTCCAGCACGCGGCCGACCCCGAGTCCTGAAACAAAACTCGGCTGCACAGGGATCTCTACCGGGGAGCCGGCATCAAATGCCGCTGCCAGGGGTTCACAATGATTTGATTCCGCACCCAGCACACGGGCATTGGATCCGAGTGCCTTCAAAGCAGATGCTATTCCCGTCGATAATCCACCACCACCGAAGGGAACCACGACTGTTTCAACAGAAGGTAAATCCTCAAAAATCTCCAGGCCGACTGTAGCATCACCGGCGATAACATCGGCATCGGCAACCGGGTGGATAAAGTGTCCCTGAACGTCCTCATGGCCATGATCGGTGAGGACTTGCCACCACTCGCTGTCCGGCAGGTAACGGATCTCCGCACCGAGACGCTGTAACGCTTGCACTTTGTTGGAGGCGGCGTCCTCCGGCAGTAATACGGAGGCAGGAATACCCAGCATCCTGGCCGTGTAAGCAATGCCTTGCGCCATATTCCCTGAACTCGCGGTATACACACCGTCGGCAATTATCTCTTGTGGAGCATTCAGGATTGCATTCCCGGCCGGGCGGATCTTGAAAGCGCCGATAGGTTGAAGATTTTCAAGCTTGAGATAGATCTCCGCCGGCGCATCCTCAACATTTAGTGGAATCAGCGGGGTCCGGACAGCGACTGGTTTCAAGCGCTCTGCGGCTGCATGAACAGCCTCAAGGCTTACCGGTTCAAGTGAATCCATAAGTCAAAAACAATGGATAAAAAGAAATTATCGTAATGGAAACATTTCTCATGCATTTGAATCTTTTAGGGTCTCCTCCCTAATGATTCATAACTTTCAATTCCGTGAAGGAACGGAATCTTGCAGAATGGCGATCATGTCATTGACGTCAATATTTCCCCCACTTATCACGCAGACTGTTTTCCCATTCCCCGCCTGTCCTGAAAGGGCTGCAGCAACCGGGACGGCGCCTGCGCCTTCAGCAATCACATGATTTCGTTCAGCAAGAAATTTGACGGCATTTGCCACCTGTTCCAGTGTAACCACCGCCGTATCATCGATAAGTTCACTGACAACCGGCCACATCCACGGTAAAACCGAACCCACCCCGATTCCGGATATAAAACAGTCTTTATGCGGGACATCGATCGGATGGCCCTCCTTAAAAGCAGTAGTAAGCGGTGTTGCCATCTCGGATTCACAGGCAATGATACGGACTCCCGGTTTTAACGCCCGAATTGCTGATGCGATGCCGCAGGAAAGACCACCACCACCAAACGGGATCAATACCGTATCCACATCGGGTAATTGTTCGATAATCTCCAGGCCGATAGTCCCGTCCCCTGCCATGGCGCGTATATCTCCAACGCCATCAATAAATACACCTTTTGTATCCGGAGATGTGTGTGTCACGATAACGTCCCACCACTCATCAAAGGTAACACAGTGAACCGTTGCCCCAAGTTGTGACAAAACCTCGAGTTTTGAGTTGGGGGCACTGTCCGGGACGACAATATCGGCATGCAGTCCCAGCCTCGCGGCCGTCCAGGCTACTGCAATGCCCATATTGCCCGAACTGGCCGTAAACACCCCTCTAACCAGTTGCTCAGGCTCGAGGTTCAGGATAACGTTGGCGGCCGGGCGGACCTTAAAGGCGCCGATGGGTTGGAGATTTTCCAGCTTAAGGTATATGTCGGAATCCGTATCTTCCATATTCAGCTGAAGCAGTGGTGTGGTCATCACCATGTTCTGCAGCAGTTTGCGCGCAGCATAAATATCTTCAAGCTTTGCCGGATGAAGGGTTTGCGGTGTTATGTCAGCCATGAAATTATAAGCTACGTGCAGCAGTCAATTGCGTGGTCAAAAATCAGGTCAGGTTAAAAAAGAAGATGGTCAGCACGGCAATCGGCCCTATCCAGCGGACTAAAAAACGCCACACCGAATAAGTCACACCATCCCTCAGAGCCAGCTCCCTCACAGTTGTTTTTCTGGGTAATATCCAACCGGCAAAGATCGCGATAAACAAGCCGCTTATGGGAAGCAGAATAGTAATCGACAGGTACTCGCTCAATTCAAAAATTGTCTTCCCCTTTAACAGGGATATAAATTCAAGAGGATGGAAGTCCTTCAAGAGATTAAAAGAGAGGACAGTACCAAAACCAGACAGCCAGGCAATCAACCCGATGACCAGTGTGGTGGTAATGCGCTTGATTCCACGATGTTCTTCCGCCCAGGCCACGATAGGCTCAAGCGTGGCGATTAATGAAGTCAGCCCCGCAATCGCAAGGAGCAGGAAAAAGGCCGCTCCGATAAGATTGCCACCGAACATCTGGCCGAAGGCGATGGGCAGTGTTACAAATACCAGTCCGGGCCCGCCGTCCGGTGACAACCCGTAACTGAAAACAACCGGGAATATTGCGATACCGGCCAGAATGGCAACACCCGCATCCGCAAACACAATGATTGCGGTCGTTTTCGGGACAGAGACGCCGTCAGGTAAATAGGCGCCGTAGATCATCATCGCGCCGGCGCCGATTGTCACAGAAAAGAATGCCTGGCTTGATGCCAACAGGAAACTTTCAGCCGTCAACCTGGAGAAATCCGGCTTCAGCAGAAAATTTATCCCGGCCAGAAAGTCAGCAGTCACCGCAGCGTAAATCACCAGACCCAGAAGGAGGGTGAAGAGCGCCGGCATCATCCACATAATTGCCGCCTCAATTCCTTTATGCAGACCCCGGGCCACGATCCAGACGGTAAGCCCCATAAAGATACTGTGCCAGAATGCCAGCCGGTACGGATCCGCGAGTAATGCATCAAACAGACCCTGTGTCCCGGCCCTGCCAAGTCCCTGAAACTGGCCCATGGCGGATTTGAGGCTGAAATCCAGTGCCCAGCCGCCAATGACGCTGTAAAAAGTCATGACTACGAAGGCGATAAACACAGCCAGCCAACCGGCAAGCCCCCAGGCCGGACTCCTGCCTTCTGCAATAGCAAGTGTGCGCATGGTATTGATGGGGCTCTGCCGGCCCATTCGACCGATCATGATTTCTCCGGTCAGGATCGGCAGCGCAATAAAGGTCACACAGGCAAGATAAACCAGCACGAATGCCCCGCCACCGTTGGCGCCTGCCAGATAGGGGAAGCGCCAGATATTTCCCAGGCCCACCGCACTGCCGATTGCAGAGAGTACAAACAGTGTGGTGGAAGACCAGATCTCGTGTGTGGATTTATTTACCATTCTTTTTGGTGATTGGTAATTGTTGATTATCAAATAAACCAGTAAACCCGTTAGCTGTTATCAATCACTCATTATTTTCAAGCTCTTCGGCAATGGCTTCGAGCCGCTCAACGGTTTGTGTAATATCGTCCTGAGTGAGTCCGGGATGGAGCGGGCATATCCGGTTCACCCGCTTGCCGAACAGGAGGGTCGAGCTGAAAAAGGCAAAGCCATCGTCGTTAACCCTGTCAATCAATGCACTGTTAATCCGGTCCAGTTCCTGATCCGTGTAATGATCGACGACATACCTGAAGGTAACGACTCCCAGGGTGGCCGGTGTGACGACTTCCCAGGCCGGGCGCTTCTGCAGATATTCTTGTGTGAACCGGGCCAGTTCAAGCCCCCGCTCAACGGCCTGGCGAAAGGCATCGATACCGAACACCTGAAGAGACAGCCATAACTTGAATGCCTTGAAGGAGCGGGTAACCTGCGGACTCATATCACGGTAGTTGGTCATGCCGGGACCGGCGTCCGTATCACGCATGTAATCCGGTAAGCGCCTGAAGGTGGTGCGCAACCATTCCCGTTCCCGCACCAGAATGCAGCCACACTCATAGGGCTGGAACAACCATTTATGCGGATCCAGAGCGATGCTATCGGCACGTTCAATTCCGTTGAACTGCGCCCGCTCCTGCTCCGTTAACAGGGCGCCGCCGCCATAAGCGGCATCGACATGAAACCAGAGAGATTCCCGTTGGCAGATATCCGCAAGGGCGTCCAGGGGATCAACGGCTCCGGTATTTGTCGTGCCGGCATTTCCGACCAGGCAAAACGGGCGCCTGCCGGCGGCCCTGTCCTGTTTGATTGCGGCTTCAAGTTGATCCGGCGCGAGGCGAAGCTGATTATCCGGCGGTAATTCACGTATTTGATCCTCCCTGAAGCCAAGGATGAAAAGAGCACGATCAATCGACGAGTGTGTCTCGGATGAGTAATAAATCACAGTATCTTCGATTTGATTCTCCAGCTTTATCTGCCTGGCGACAGCCAGGGCGGTCAGACTGGCAACGGACCCGCCACTGACAAATAATCCACCGGCCTCCTCATTCATGCCGGCCAGATTGCACAACCAGCGGATCGTTGCGCATTCGATCTCGTAAGGACCCAGGTTGTGCGGGGCGGTCCCGGCAAAAATATTAAAACCGGATACCAGCATGTCCGCGATTGCACTGACGAAATTCGAAGGGCCGGGAATATAGGCAAAAAACCGCGGATGGATAAGATGCATACACTGTTCGAAGACTGAATCTATAGTGGTTTGTAAAACGCCGCATGGATCTTTACCGCCGGGTGAAAATCCCAGCATGGATTCCGGCAGACACCGCCCCGCCCTTGCGGGGGATACAACCGGTTTATTTCTCACATCCGCATAATGTTGAACGAGGGTATCGACCGCTTGATAACCCAGCTGCCGCATGGTTTCTTCATCCAGAGCAAGGGGGTTTTTCCGTGTTGTACTGGCCAATGGTGTCTGTGACTTCATATCTCCTCACTTTGCAATAACGTAAAAAATAAGTCCCAACCTGTATGCAGAATTTCGCAGTTTATACCGGAAGCCAATCTTTGTTATTTTGAATGCCTTGCCCGCATTTGCTTCATGCCGGAGACAAACCGGGACAGGGTTGGCGATAAGACCCCGCGTTCCAGTATCACTTCAATCAATCGAAATTGCGTTTCATCACCCATTGCTTCGTCCAGGGCCCCGAATAATTCACGCCGCGTCCTGACACGGCAGCCGGCACCACCCAGACCATCAGCAATCACTGCGTAGTTAAGATCATCAAGATCATTGAATCTGGATTCGGGCTGAAAGGCACGTAACATCTCCCAACTGGAATTGTTAAAAACCAGGACGATGGGATTCCAGCCATAGCGTTTGCAATTAAGTAACTCCCAACCCGTCATCTGGAATGCGCCATCACCAACCATAATCAACGGCCTGCTGCCTGTTGCCACCTGGACACCCAAACCGGCAGGGACACCAAACCCCATTGTCGCGTAATAGCCCGGGGCAACCAGCTGTGTATTTTCAATTTCAAGCGTAGTAAACAGGCAATCACCCATGTCGGCGGCGATGGGCATATTTCTACTGTGTTTGAACATGTCATTAATGGCTGTAGCGATATCTATCGGTGTAACAGATTGATCATCTGCTGCAAGATTATGCGGGTACGAAATCATGCTGGCACTTCCGATCTGCCTGGGCGGCAATCTATTATTCAGTTCAGCAATGATTGCCGATATAGGTATATTCGGATAGGTATGGTATCCGAGTGATACATGGCCGTTATAAGCCAGGATTGTCTTACGCAGATCAATTCTCTTCTCGGAGACAGAAATACCAAAATTGGTATCAGAGAGGATGACACCGAGTAAAATAAGTGCATCAGAGTTCTCAACCATACCCGTCACATCCGGATCGCCGGCCATGGCCATGTACGTCCCCCGCAGCGGGACATCCTGACCAGCCAGCAGACCTCTGCCCATAAAGGTGGTTACGATCGGGATGCAAAGGCGTTTGCTCAATTCCGTGACGTCATATTCCAGACCATAACGGCGGATTTCCACACCTACCATCAACACAGGCGATCGGGCCTCAGACAGGCGATTAATAATTTCATCCGCACAGGCAGATAAGGCATCCGTGTCCGGCGTGAAAGTCGTGGAGAGAATTGGTATACTATTGCAATTATCAAATACCCTGTCCCGTGGCACTTCAATATATATCGGCCTGGATTCCATGACACAGTTTCTGAGGACCCGCGCGATTTGTCCGGGAGCGGCATCCGCATCATCTAATACAACCTGATCACAAGTCACCTCCTTATATATCTGCAACTGGGATGAAAGTGTCTTGGACTGGTGATGAATCAGCAACCCGGTGCTTTTGTCCGCGGCGCCGGGCCCACCTGAAATAACAACGACCGGTGATTTTTCAGCATAAGCCGCGGCGACTGCATTAACCATATTGCAGGCGCCGGCTCCATACGTAACAGCAGCTACAGACGGCTTGGAGTGAAGACGGGCCGCCGCATCGGCCGCAAACCCGACTGCAGGTTCATGACTGAGCGTATACAAGGGCAGAATTTCCGATTCCTCAATAACCTTGAAAAACGGCAAGGCAAAGTCACCGGGTATCCCGAAGATTTCCTCAACCCCGTAATTTTTCAGTCCTGCCAGTAAAGATTCGGCAAGGTTCACATTAATATTCCGGCAGCAACATGTTTACAAACTTCCCGGCAAGTCAGTCATTGATTCAATGAACAAGGAATTGATACGGCCGATTATTATAGTCTTTACAGGCAAGGTGGCGTTGAATATTTATGAGAGGTATCCAGGCCGGATGATCCGGAAGTGCAATATAGCATTGAGTGTATCCATCTGCTTTTCCTGGATCATCAGTTTACACCGGACCATGGTTTCCAGCCAACCTGTAGAGTCTACGGTCTGTGTAACGCAGAACAATGTATATAAAAAGAACCAGGCTTGCCACGGCAAAAAATCCGGCCATGATATTCACCGGCAGATAACTCCCGTCCTTGATAAGCAGCGCCGCAACGGCCGGACCGATGATTGCACCGGCCCCCTGAAACGCGGGCACCAGCACGACGAACCGGCCTGATATATCGACGACGGCAACCAGGGCCATCTGATAGGCGTTTAGAAATACCCACAGGGTAAAGAAGATTGTCGCACCCGCTGTAAAGACCGTTGCATCAATATCACCAACCAGCAATACCAGCACGACTACCTGTCCGGCGGTAGCCAGTGAAAGCGGCAAAACTCGGCCATAACGATCACTCAACCAGGCAGCCGCAGCGCCTCCTGCCAGGCTGAAACCCATCGATGCCGCAAGGGCGAACCCGATCAAGGTCGTCGACAGGCCTGCAGCATCGCCGATGCGCTCCAGGTAGGTCCAGAATCCCACCACACTGATAAAGTACAGCAACGACGCTACAAGCGAGACCGTAACGGGAACGAGATTCAATCCATTGCCCGCAGCAACATCCATGTGTTGCCTTTTAGTGCCGCGGCTACCGTGTGCCGGTAACCAGGGAAGTGATAGCGCAACGAACAGGGCTATGACGACCAGCATCAGAAACATCCCGTCTGCACCCCACTTCTGTACGATCTGCGGCGATAGTGCAAAAGCGATGATTTGCAACGTGGATTGCACGATGGCCCCGCACGCATACGCGCGCTCCGGGTTTCGATAATTACCCAGGCTGGCAACCGAAACGGCAAATGCAGTACCGGAACCAAAGCTCGCAAGCACCCGGCAACAGAGCATGGGCATGAAAGAATCAATCCCGATAGCAGCGAGATTGGCAACGATGTAGAGGCCGATTCCCAGGCCCGCAACCAGGCGCCAGTTCACCCGAACCACCCAGAGTAAAGCAGCAATAGAGGCGAGACACATTCCGGTTGCTTCAGCGGAAGCAAGAAAACCCGCTTCTTTGACCGTAAACCCCAGGTCCTCGACATAGCTCCCCACTATCATCGGCATCAGAATGATGGCAATCGGTCCGACTGCAAACAGGATAGAACCTGCGGCCAGGGCACTGAAACGATCTGTATCCGCTAATACAGCTGTGGTGCCAGGATCGGTCATTATCAGGGAGTTTCCTGAATCCATTCAGGATTGCGAGGCCCGGAGAGTTGTTCCCCGATTATCATCCCCATCAGCATACTATGCATTCATCAATTCTCTTTCCACGGGTACCACATCTGTTTGAGATCCTCCCAACTCGATTCTTTACCGCCTTCCGTCGCCGGTTGAAATTTACACCCTTCATGTTCCACCGCCGGTTTCGTCCAGGCGCCGCGTTCAATCAGGCGGTCGATGTTGGCCCGGTAGATCTCATCGACCTCGGCATGATGCAGGGGTTCCTGCTCCATCCACAGGTTCTTCGGATGGATCGGCGTTTCATACATTCGTTTAAACAGCTCCATGCGCATATCCTTGAGCCAGTTACTGTTCAAATTCCTCGTGCGGAACTGGCGTAGTGCTTCAATATCGATAACCGCCGCAACCAGGGAGTTATTGGCGGACGGGTTGTAAGACATGATCTCGCCGCGGTAGTCGACGATATGGGGATGCCCGCTGGTGATATCGATTGGATGCCTTGAACTCGCGGTGAGATAAACCGGGCCTGCATTCGGGCATATCATGTACACGCTGTTGAATTCGGCATGACCGCGATTCTGGACCATCCAGCTACCGCCTCCGGGGTATCCGCTCCCTGTCATCGGCATCGCCTCGCTCGGCCGATACACCACCTCCGCGCCATTGAAGGCCAGGGCCCGCACGGCCTCCGGATATTCGCCGTCACTGCAACATATTGTGCCGATAACACCGATATCAGGGCTGCGGTAGACGGGATAGAACGCGCTGATGTCATCGCCGAACAGTTCCACCCAGCGATCATAGATATCGTGTGGCGTACAGGATCGTTCCCGGCACCAAATATGGTTCTTCGCCGCCTTGTGCACGACTTCGCCGTTTGGACCGATGATAAACAACATATTAAAAAATCGATCCGGCATGATCTCCGGCCAGCGGGCCTTGCACTGCGCTATGATGTAGGTGTTATAGAGCTTTGCAAGCCGTCCAAGCCACTCGGTCTCCTCTCCGGGTATATCGATGAACAGCTCTCTTGCCGCCAGGGTGTGCGGCAGATCAAAGATCTCATCAGTAAAGCCGGTGAGTGCGCCTTCGGCGAGCGCGATGATCCTGACCGGCATGTTGATATTGACCATTGAGATGGCTGCATGAATCGCATCTTCAATATTCTCAAGATTGTGCCGGATATGCCTGCGTTCCGCGATGCCATAAATCACGGTTGAGAGGCCTACCGCCATATATGGGGCAACCGGTTTACCTGGTGTTTCGTTCATTTATTTCCCCCAGACATTCTGACTGGATATCATCTCTTCAACGGTAATTTTCATTAATTTACAGTTCTTCATTGTACTAGTTTCTGTAAGCCATCCAAAGAATCGGCGACCTTGACCGGTAATAAACCGGACACACCCTGGAGCAGTACGGCATGCCGGGGCGATGAATATCCTGCTGTGAATACCAGCGGCGCTGAATCCCTAAAAGTCAACCCAGGTGCCGATTTCCTTCGCCTGCGCCTGCCGATAGATATATTCAGCCGAGGCTAAATCCTCCACGGCCAGACCCAGTGATTTGAACAGGGTAATTTCATCAGCAGATTTCCGGCCTTGTCTTTCGCTGGTGAGCAATTCACCAAGTTCAGCCTTGACGTGTTCCGGACCGATGGCGCCATCTTTGGCGGCAAACAGGTAATCGCCGGCCTCATTCAGGGTCGACTCCCGCCGGTCCACAAACAGGCTGGAAGCCTTCATCGTGGCCGTGTCCACTTCACGGGTGGTGGGGATGCTGGAGCCTACTACGTTGAGGTGAACGCCTGGCGCAATCCAGTCGTATTGCACAACAGGCTCGGTGGCAGTCGTTACCGTGACGATTAAATCAGCACCTTTCACAGCGGCTTCGACACTTTCAACGGCTTCAACGGGAAAGTCATACCGCGCGGTCATTTTATCGGCGAACTTCCGGGCATTTTCCAACCTGCGGCTGGCCACGCGTACCCGTTTGAGCGGCCGGACAATCGCCATCGCCGCCAGATGGGAAGCCGCCTCAACCCCGGATCCAATAATGGCCAGATCACAGGCCTCTTTTTTTGCCAACAACCGGGTAGCCAATCCCGAAACGGCAGCCGTACGAATGGCCGTAATGGCTGACGCATTCATCAATGCCAGCAACTCGCCGGTTTCCGCACTGAAAAGCATGACCGATCCCTGATGGGCGTCCTTGCCGATAGCACTGTTTTGCGGAAACAGACAGACAGCCTTCAATGCATACGCGGCATGATCGCCGGACATATAGGCAGGCATGAGCCCCATTAGACCGGCCGCGTCCGGCGGACGCACCACCATTCTCAAAGGCTGGTGCACCGCTCCTTTAGCAAGTGACAGCAACGCTTCGGCCATCACCTCGATGCAGGCATCCATCGGCAGCAACTGCTCTACCTGCTCGTGGTTGAGAATAAGTAATTTCATAAGCGCAAAGTGCGTCAATAAACCAGGGACAGACTGGCTCCTGGAGTGTTCAGAGGCCGGGTATTGATATAAAGTGTGATGTGATTATACCATGAGGGGAAAACCTGATTATGAACAATTCTGCCGCAAGCGACCGAGTTTCGGTGTAATGGTTATTCATATTCTATTATCGCTATCCAACTCGGGGGCAACCCCCGAGATCTTCGTTTATTATTTAACTTTTATTATCTCTGTGACCTCGGCTTTGGCTTCCTCGACTCTGTCTCCTGATTCGTTCTATCTCGAGAACGTG
>JBHHYN010000078.1:0-13559 GCA_046757565.1 Gammaproteobacteria bacterium
ATGACGGGCTACTGTTTATATATCAACCCACAGATTCTGCTGAAGACCCATAAATATTTGATTCCCTACAGAGGCACAGAGATAGTAAAAGTTAACAATAACGAACTAAATTCTCGGGGGGGGCTTGCCCCTGGAGTTGGATAGCGATAATAGATATGAATAACCATGACACTGAAACTCGGTCGCTTGCAGTCGAGCTGTTGATAAATTTTCAACGTTATGGGCAACACCGCATTAACAGGGTAAGTGGCGCTTTAATACTGGAACGTCTGATTCCCTATATACACTAACGTGGCGTCTCTCTTAGCCGTGGTGATGAGAATATGGATGTTCCGGTCAATGATTCACCAATCCGCTCTGTTCACTACCTGGAGTAGTGCGGTCTGTTTCAATGTCTTGAGGTGATTAATAAATTGGGGTACGGAAAAAAACTAGTTGTGTTACTCGTGTTGCTGCTCGGCAGTTATGTCCTGTGGTGGTCCAGGCAGAATGACACAAATATCGCCGGCCTGGACCGGATCGTCCTGTATGGGAATGCCGATATCCGCGAGGTTGAGTTGTCCTTCAAAGACAGTGAGCGCATTGCCCATATGTGGGTCCAGGAGGGTAACAGCGTCAGTCGTGGTGATCTCCTGGCCGATCTGGAAACAGAGCGGATGGTGTATGAACGGGACCGTGTACGGGCCATTGTTGAGATGAAAAAACAGGTGTTGAAACGGCTCGAGACCGGCAGCCGGCCTCAGGAAATCCGCAAGGCCCAGGCGGACGTGGAGGCGGCGCAGGCTGAACTTGCCGATGCCAGGCGCACCTATGAACGGGTCCGGGACCTGGTCAAAAAGGGACACGCCAGCCCGCAGGAGCTGGATAATACAGATGCCTCATCAAAAACTGCTGCGGCACACCTGAAAGCAGCCAGGGAGGCACTGGGTCTGGTCCTTGAGGGGCCTCGTGCCGAGGACATCGCCGCTGCGCGGGCGGACCTGGAGGGTTATCAGGCGGAGCTGGGACTTGCCGAGCAGAAGCTGACCGACGCCAGGCTGCTGGCACCGAATGACGGGGTGATCCGCGATCGCATCCTGGAGCCGGGCGATATGGCCTCACCTGAGAGGCCGGTTTTCACACTGGCGATTACCAGTCCACTCTGGATACGGGCCTACCTTGATGAACCGTTGCTGGGCAGGGTGAAACCGGGGATGGCGGCGTACGTTACCACAGACAGTTTCCCCGGCAAGAGCTATCCAGGCTGGGTAGGCTATATTTCACCGACTGCGGAATTCACCCCCAAGTCTGTTGAGACCGGGGAAGTCCGCACCCACCTTGTCTATCAGATCCGGGTATACGTCTGTAATCCTGAAGGGGAATTACGTCTCGGTATGCCGGCCACGGTCACCATCTCCCTCATCAATAATCATGCGCCTGTGCAGAACGGGCAGCGCTGTAGCGGAGAGTGATGGCTGCGGCAGCGTCGCCGGGTTTCAGCACACGAGATAGTGTCCTCACCTTTGATGAGGTTACCCGGTCCTTTGTAGCCGGTGAACGCCGGGTCACCGCGTTAAACAACGTCAATCTACAGCTTAAGTCAGGGCGCATTACCGGCTTGATCGGACCTGACGGCGCCGGTAAAACCACACTGATGCGGCTTGCGGCAGCACTGCTTCTGCCTGATTCCGGCAAAATCACCGTACTCGACCAGGATACCCGGCAGCAGGCCCTGGCCGTGCAGTCCAGCGTAGGTTACATGCCCCAGCAATTTGGTCTGTACGAAGACCTTACCGTGATGGAAAATCTGGATCTCTACGCGGACTTGCAAGGTGTTCCCGTACCGCTTCGCCAGGCTCGCTATAGCGAACTGATGCAAATGACCGGCTTGGAGCCATTCACGCAACGGCAGGCGGGCCGGCTATCCGGTGGGATGAAACAGAAACTCGGTCTGGCGTGTACCCTGATTCACCCACCTCGCCTGTTGCTGCTGGATGAGCCGACAGTCGGGGTAGATCCCGTTTCACGCCGGGAACTTTGGGCGATCATCAGCCGTTTCATCTCGGAAGAGGGCACCACCGTCTTCATGAGTACCGGTTATCTGGATGAAGCGGAGCGCTGTAATGAACTGGTGTTATTACATCAGGGACAGATAATCGATCACGGCAGGCCGGAGGCATTCAACCGGCAGATGGCGGGCCGCACCTATCGGTTGAGTGCAAGCGGTATGCGCCCGAGGCAATTACAACAACGCCTGGCCAGACTGGAGGGTGTGGTGGATACCGTAATACAGGGAGGGCATGTGCGGACGGTGATGCAGGCCGGGGCTTCCCGGCCCCCTGTGGCCGGACAACTCTCCCTGGAGCCCCGACAACTGCGCATCGAGCCGGTGGTGCCCCGCTTCGAGGACAGCTTCGTGGCGTTATTGAGCAACCGGGAAAAACACTGGCACCACGCTACGGCCGGCCTGGAAGCGCGCGCCAGTGCCGGGCCGGAGGCGTCAGCAAGCGAACAACCCGTCATTGAGGTGCAGGGTCTGTGCCGCCGGTTCGGAGATTTTTATGCGGTCAATGAGATCAGCTTTGAGGTCTGCCGGGGGGAGATATTCGGCTTGCTGGGGGCCAACGGTGCAGGCAAGACGACCACATTTCGTATGCTGTGCGGCCTGTTGCCGCTAAGCAGCGGTCAGGTCTGTGTCGCCAGCGTGGATCTGCGCCAGGCGGCTGCCACGGCTCGGGCACGGATTGGCTACATGGCGCAACGGTTTGCCTTGTACGGAAACCTCTCGGTCAATCAGAACCTACGATTTTTTGCCCGTGCCTACGGGCTATCCAGGCGGCGGGAGAGGGAGCGCATCGACTGGGCGATTGAACATTTTCAACTGGCTGAGGTACTGGCGACCAACAGCGGCAGTCTGTCGCTGGGCTATAAACAGCGGCTGGCGATGGCCTGCGCCCTCATGCATGAACCTGAAATACTGTTCCTGGATGAACCGACTTCCGGAGTGGATCCGCTGACCCGGCGTGATTTTTGGGGGCAGATCAACGCCCTTGCCGAGCAAGGGGTGACCGTCCTGGTGACGACCCATTTCATGGAGGAAGCAGAGTACTGCGATCGCCTCATCATCATGTCGGAGGGCCGTATTCTCAGTGAAGGGACATCGGCCTCGATTAAACTGGCGGCGCGCAGCGATCGCTGCCCGGAACCGACCATGGAAGATGCCTTTATCACCCTTATTGGTGCGCCGGTGCTTGCCGCATGAACAGAGAGTCACCACAGGCTCCGGGAGCAACTGCCCGGGGAGGCAGGTCAATGCGGTTGCGGGGGATCGTGCGCAAGGAGTTTCTCCAGATCATGCGGGACCCGAGTAGTATCTCCATCGCTTTTCTGCTGCCGGTTCTGCTTCTGTTGATTTTCGGTTTTGGGGTATCACTGGACGCCCGCCACATTCCCGTTGCCCTGGTAATCGAGCAACCGTCCGCCGATGCGGCCGACTTTACCGGCGGTTTCTATCGCTCCCCTTATTTCGCGCCCAGGCCCATGAACTCCTTCAACGCCGCGCAACAGGCGCTGGCAGCGCGGGATGTCAAGGCCATCGTCTATTTGCAAAATGATTTTGCCCAGCGGCTGCAGCAGGACGGTGATGCACCGATCCAGTTGATCGTCAATGGTGTCGATGCCAACACAGCGCGCCTGATTACCGGTTATTTACAGGGACTCTGGATCAAGTGGATTACCCAGAGGGCGGAGCGCAGGCAGGAGGTGCTGCAGGTGCCCGTGACCATGGTGGAACGGGTCTGGTTTAACAGTGAAGTGAAGAGCCGTAATTTTCTCGTGCCCGGCCTGATTGCGGTGGTGATGACATTGATTGGCGCCCTGCTTACGGCCATGGTCATTGCCCGCGAATGGGAACGGGGCACGATGGAAGCGCTGATGGTCACGCCCATCGCCATGGGTGAGATCCTGCTCGGCAAACTGCTGCCATATTTCGTGCTCGGCGCCGGCGGCATGGCCCTGTCCGTATTCATGGCTGTCTGGGTCTTCCATGTTCCATTGCGAGGTGCCATGTGGCTGCTGTTTCTTGCGGGATCACTGTTTCTGCTGGTAGCACTGGGTATGGGACTGCTGATATCCACCATTGCGCGCAGCCAGTTTGTCGCGGGACAGGTAGCCATCGTGGTCACTTTCCTGCCTGCGTTCATACTCTCCGGTTTTATCTTCGATATAGAGAGCATGCCGCCGTTTCTCCAGGCCGTGACTCATTTGATTCCGGCGCGCTACTTTGTCTCCATTCTGCAATCGATCTTTCTGGCCGGTAATATCTGGTCTGTCATGGTTCCCAATATGCTGGGGTTGCTCATCATGGCGCTTGTTTTTATCGGACTCAGCAGGAGGAAGTCGCGCAAGCGGCTTGATTGACAGTTATGTTGCGGCGCCTCTTCGCTCTCATCGTCAAGGAGTTTCTGGCCTTGCTAAAAGACCCGAGAAGCCGCTTCGTGATCGTTGTCCCGCCCCTGGTACAGCTCCTGATTTTCAGCTACGCGGCGACCTTCGACCTGAATAATATTCCACTGGCGATCTATAACGAAGATTCAGGGGCCCCCGCACGTACCCTTGTCAAGGCGTTTGCGGGTTCGCGTAATTTCAAACTCGTTGCGGTGCTGCGAAACTCGGAAGAGATGGCGCCGCTTATCGATAACAAACGTGTTCTGACACTCATCCACATTGGCCCGAAATTCAGCGATACCATTTACCGCAACCGGATGGCTCCGCTACAGGTGATTGTTGATGGCCGCAACTCAAACACCGCCTTGATTGCCCTCAACTACGTGCGCACCATTATCCAGACATTCAATTTCACATGGATGGCGCAGCACGGCAAGCAGTTGCCCCCCGCGCAGCTTGAAGTACGTGCCTGGTTCAATTCTAACCTGGAGAGCCAGTGGTTTATTGTTCCGGGGATCGTGGGGTTGATGTCCCTGGTGGTGACTATCCTGGTATCGGCCCTGTCGGTTGCCAGGGAACGGGAGCAGGGCACCTTCGATCAACTGCTGGTGACACCGTACACGCCGCTGGAGATCCTTATCGGCAAGGCGTTACCGGGATTCATCATTGGCATCGTGGAGGTGAGTTTGATCATTGCCGTAGCCATCTACTGGTTCGAAGTGCCTATGCGGGGCAACTTCCTGACCCTGTATACCGGCATCGCGCTGTTCATGCTGTCCGCTATCGGTATCGGTCTCATGATTTCCTCACTATCCGTTACCCAGCAGCAGGGACTGCTCGGCGCTTTTCTGTTCATTGTCCCGGCTATCGTGTTGTCCGGGTTTGCGACCCCGATTGCCAACATGCCACCCATAGTCCAGGACATGACGCTACTGAATCCGATGCGATACTTTCTGATCATATTGCGCGGGGTTTTCCTGGAGGGGGCCTCCTTTAAACTGTTGATCCCTCAGTTTTGGCCCCTGGCAATCACCGGTGTTACGACACTTTCAGCCGCCGCATGGCTGTTTCGCAGACGCCTCTATTGACTTCCCTGTACCTCTATTATTGCGCATAATGTATATTATGTTAAATATATTATCCGGGATAGATATCCAGCTTGAGCAAAGAATCTACCTCCTGTCGGACTTAGGATCCTCTACTATAAAAAAGCTGGATTTGGCCATCTTTTCCGCTACCGGGTACGAGCTTCCCAGTACAGTATCATCGAGGTTGTTGCTCACCTGTTGCAGGTTCAGGACGTTGTATTCCCGGCGCATGCTGAACCCCTCGGTACCGTTGGCCACCGGGTTATAGTGGGCGATCTCATACTAAGTTATTAAGTTATCAGTGTCCCCTAATCCACTGGCGAACGTGCTCTCAGTGAGTCATCTATAATGGTATGTAGATGGGGGATTGTAGCTAATGAAGATACTGCAAGACGTGGAATATTAGTTGAACTATTGACTATTTACCGGCTGTTTCTGAAGTTATAGATGATTTCTGATACTCCCCTCTCTGCCACCATTGCACACTCATCGCTAGCGGAATCCGAGATTGATCGATTTTATCTTGCCGGGGAGCGCGAAGCGGTCGATGCACTGTTAAAGCTGGCCCGGATCGGGCCACAACAGGCCGCAGAAGTGCATGCTACCGCCAGGGAACTGGTTGCTGCAGTACGTACGCGGCGCAAACAGGCCGGTGGCCTGAGCGCATTTCTGCGGGAGTATGACCTCTCGTCCCATGAGGGTGTCGTTTTGATGTGCCTCGCCGAGGCCCTGCTCCGCATTCCGGACCGCAGGACAATGGATGAGTTGATCGCCGATAAGCTTACCAGTGCCGATTGGCAGCGCCATTTGGGCGAAAGCGACTCCCTGTTTGTCAACGCTTCCACCTGGGCATTGATGCTCACCGGCAAGCTCATCAGGCCTGATAGTGATGTCCTGCACAATCCGGGCGAATTCCTGGCAAATGTTGTGGCCCGACTGGAGGAGCCGGTGGTCCGTTCCGCCCTGAAAACTGCAATGGCCATTATGGGCCAGCAGTTCATTATGGGTGCTACCATCGAACAGGCCCTGGCGCGGGCCTCGGAAAAAAACGGCAGTGCTCTGCGCTATACCTACGACATGCTGGGCGAAGCAGCGTTGACACGGCAGGCCGCAGACGCTTATCAGGATGCCTATGCTCACGCTATTGAAGCCATCGCCGAACTGTCGGAACCTTCCCTGCCCCTGTGGCAACGTCCCGGCATCTCCGTAAAACTCTCTGCGCTGTGCCCGCGATTCGATTACACGCAACAGCAGCGGGCTGTGCCGGAACTCGGTAAACGGCTACTCACCCTCGCCTGCCTGGCAAAAAAGCAGGGTATTGGTTTGACCATCGATGCAGAGGAGACGGACCGGCTGCAAATGACCCTGTCGGTTTTCAAAGATGTCTTCACTTCACCATTGCTCGGAGACTGGCCGGGTATGGGACTGGCGGTACAGGCCTACCAGAAGCGCGGCCTTTACGTCATTACCTGGCTGGATAAGCTGGCAACGGCTGCCGGCAGGATGATCCCGGTACGGCTGGTGAAAGGCGCTTATTGGGACATGGAGATCAAGCGCGCCCAGGAACAGGGATTGAAGGAGTATCCCGTATTTACCCGCAAGTGCAACACGGATGTCTCCTACCTTGCCTGTGCGCGGATGCTACTGGATCAGTACGACCGTTTGTATCCACAATTTGCCACACACAATGCCCATACCGTGGCGTATATTTATCACACCGCCGGCGCTAAACATTACGAATTTCAGCGTCTGCACGGTATGGGAGAAGAGCTGTATGCGGAGGTGATGGCTAGAGAGAAGTTCAATCTCCCCTGCCGCGTCTACGCGCCGGTGGGGGCCTATGACGACCTGTTACCGTATCTGGTGCGGCGTCTGCTGGAGAACGGCGCCAATACCTCATTCATTAATCAGGCGCTGCACGAGGACACGGATATTGAGGAGATTATTGCCGATCCGGTGGCCGCCGTGTTGAATCTGGGGGAGAAAATTCATCATCCCAACATTCCCCTGCCAGCGCAGTTATTTACCGGAAAACGGCTTAACTCCAGCGGTGTTAATTTCGCCGATCCCCATGAACGAACGCCTCTGCTGGAAGCAATGACAGGCGTTTTGGACAATGGATGGGAGGCGAGGCCCCACATAAACGGCGAAACGTTTTCCGGCCAACGGCACGAGGTCCGTGATCCGGCTGACAGGACCTCGATCATAGGGCATGTGGACTATGCGGACGTGGCGGCCATCCGCAAGGCCATTGATGTAGCGGCCGCTGCCTGGCCCGGCTGGAATGATATCCCTGCAGGCAGGCGTGCAACCATGTTGGAGCGGGCCGCGGATCTGTATGAGAAACACCGGGCGGAACTCATGGCGTTGTGCGTGCGGGAAGCCGGTAAAACCTTCATGGACAGCCACGCCGAGGTCAGGGAAGCCGTAGATTTCCTGCGTTACTATGCGGCCGGTTGCCGTGACTATTTCACTGAACCGCTGGATCTGCCCGGAACGGCCGGTGAGAGCAATCACCTCTATTTACAGGGCCGCGGTCTGTTTCTCTGCATCAGTCCCTGGAATTTTCCGGTGGCTATTTATACGGGACAAATTGCCGCGGCGCTGGCCGCCGGCAACAGCGTCATTGCCAAACCGGCGGAGCAGACCTCTCTGGTCGCTGAACGCGCTACACAACTGCTGTATGAAGCGGGCATACCACCTCCTGTCTTGAATTTTCTGCCCGGTGACGGGGAGATAATCGGACAGACTACCCTGCCCGATCCCCGTATCGCCGGTGTGGCCTTCACCGGCTCGACCGATACGGCACAGCGGATCAATCGATTGCTTGCCCGGCGCAATGGACCGCTGGCGACCGTGATTGCCGAAACGGGGGGCCAGAACGTCATGATCGCTGACAGCTCCGCCCTGCCCGAGCAGCTGGTCAAGGATGCTGTTTTGTCCGCCTTCAACAGCGCCGGACAACGCTGTTCTGCCTTGCGTGTTCTTTATCTACAGGAGGAGATCGCACCCAGGGTAATCGGGTTATTGAGGGGTTGTATGAAGGAACTGGTTATCGGCGACCCGATGGATCTGACGACCGACATCGGCCCCGTGATCGATGCAGACGCGAAACAGCGGCTTGAACAACACGTCGATGCGATCAGCCGACACGGCAAGCTGCTGCACCGCTGCAAGCTTCCCAGGGGGACTGCCAAAGGCACATTCTTTGCTCCGGTGCTCATCGAGATCGAACGCCTCGCTCAGTTACACCAGGAAGTGTTCGGCCCGGTACTGCATATCATTATCTATGCTGCGGCCGATCTGCCTCGAATCATCGATGATATCAATACATCAGGATACGGTCTGACGTTGGGGATACACAGCCGCATCGAAAGCCGTGCCGAAATGATCCGGCGTCATGCCCGGGTCGGCAATGTCTATGTGAATCGTAATATGATAGGCGCCGTGGTGGGCGTACAGCCCTTCGGAGGCCGTGGCCTTTCGGGTACCGGCCCCAAGGCCGGTGGGCCCTATTACCTGCTGCGTTTCGCTTCCGAGCAGGCCTGTACAGTCAATACCGCCGCCGTCGGCGGCAACGCCGGTTTGTTGAATTTGACCCGGTAAGGTAATTCCTGCCACAAACGTTCCGGTATAGGTTGCCTGACTGCCTTAATTTGCCTGCTCTTCCAGATAGCGCTTGGCATCCAGGGCCGCCATACAGCCGGTGCCTGCCGAAGTAACCGCCTGTCGATAGACGGGATCGGCGACATCACCGGCGGCAAAGACGCCTTCCTGACTGGTCCGGGTTGAATAACCATGTGTACCGCTTTCCACCTTTATGTAGCCACCCTCCATCTCCAGTTGCCCGGCAAACATATCTGTATTCGGTTTATGACCAATAGCGATGAACGCACCGTGCACAGGGACCTCTTTAAGCTTGCCTGTCTGAACATTTTTGATTTTTATGCCCGTAACTCCGGTATCGTTGCCCAGCACTTCATCCAGGACATGGTTCCATTCGATGCTGACATTGCCCCCATCGGTTTTGGCCATTAACCGGTTGCTGAGGATGTGCTCGGCCCGGAACTGATCACGCCGGTGGATGACGGTAACATGGGAGGTGATATTGGCCAGATAGAGCGCCTCCTCCACAGCGGTATTACCACCGCCGATCACTGCCACCGGTTTTCCCTTGTAGAAGAATCCGTCACAGGTGGCGCAGGCGGAAACACCCTTGCCCTTGTATTGCTCCTCGGAAGGCAGACCCAGGTACCTGGCCGATGCGCCGGTGGCGATGATCAGCGCGTCACTGGAGTATTCCCCGCTATCGCCTTTAAGGTAAAAGGGGCGTTGCTCCAGATCCACGGCATTAATCTGATCGAAGATCATGCGCGTCTCGAACCGTTCCGCATGCCGTTTCATGCGCTCCATGAGCTCCGGCCCCTGCACGCCCTGGTCATCGCCAGGCCAGTTATCCACATCCGTGGTAGTGGTCATCTGCCCCCCCACCTCAATGCCCGTTATAATAACGGGATCCAGCCCGGCCCGGGCCGCGTAGATGGCAGCGGTATAACCGGCGGGTCCGGAACCGAGGATTAATAATCTGAAATGGTTTTCCGGCATTTTTATATTCTCTTCTTCTTTTCAATAGCGTCCCACACGGCTCTATCGAGGGCAGACTGTTATTGTCTCACCTCTTGCGCGGCAATTTCCTTGAGTTATTTCAAGGCAGCAGTGTCAACCCGGGACAAGCATTGCTCTTTTGATATGTAAATCTGGATTACGTCTGGACAGGCAGCAATGACTCTCCAATATTCTGGTATGTCACGCTCACTCAAATCACTGTTCAGATACTGGGCAATCGGCATCCCTTGTTGCGTCAATATCGAAACTTCCCGCGTCAAGGTTAACCATCATCTCAACCGTGATGGATCATAACAAGATAATGCTCTCAGATGTACCCTTTTCAGGGTATGTGTGACATACCCTGAAAAGGGTACAACAGTTTCTTTATTAGGCATGGCCAACAGCAATAAGCTACACTTTTTATTGATTGTTGTTTATTGGTATGCACGGTGTCGAGGATCGAGGGCGAATATGGATCATGTTTGATGGACTGGAACGAATTAGCTATCAACCTGGGGACGAAATCTTCCGCGAGGGTGACGAGGGGAGTTGCGCGTACCTGATAGAAAGTGGCGCAGTTAAAGTATCCGCGATACGCGGGAAGAAGTCTCTGAATATAGGCACCCTTGGCAAGGGCGAATTGTTCGGGGAAGTGGCGCTTATCGACACTCAGCCGCGAACTGCATCGGTAACGGCCATTAAGAAAACCCGCGTAGTCAGGATCAATCGTGAATTGCTCGATGCAAAACTCGCCCATGCCGATCCGGTAGTTGAACACCTGCTGCGTCTGATACTGAAACGGTTCAGGCACACTCATGAGCGGTTGTTGGCGAACGGTCGATCCACGCCTGAAAGTGCTGGTAAAGATCCGGATAAGGCCTTCTCTGACACACAACAGAACCTGATAAAACATATTGGCATTGCATCGGATATCAATGAGGCACTCGATTTTCATCAATTCGAGCTCTATTATCAGCCGATCACCTCTATCAAAGAGAATAGACTGGCAGGATTTGAGGCGCTTATTCGCTGGATACATCCGAAAAAAGGATTGATACCACCGCTACAGTTCCTTGACGTCGCGGAGGATACGGACCAAATTCTTCCCATCGGCACCTGGACCCTGGAGAGGGCCTGCCGCGACTTTCATACGTTGTCTAAAAGGCACCACGACTCTTCCAGACAGTCAGCAGAAAAAATGTTTATCAGTGTTAACTTGTCGGCCCGGCAATTGACCAACACAGAGAATGCAGCAAATTTTTCCGACATACTGAACAATGCAGGCGTTGACATCGAATCCATCAAACTGGAAGTCACGGAGACAGCGTTGATTGAAAAACCTGAAGTTGCGCAGAAAATGCTGGCTGATTTACGGGAACTGGGATTTCGCGTGTCGCTGGATGATTTTGGCACCGGATATTCCAGCTTGAGTTATCTACAGAAATTCCCGGTTGACGATATCAAGATTGATCGAAGTTTCGTGAGCCGTATGTTTTCCGATCATAGCAGTATGCAGATCATCAAGGCATCAATCGATCTCGCTAATGCCATGGATCTGGATGTTGTGGCGGAAGGTGTTGAGACCAAAGAAGATCTGGAACAACTGAAGAACATGCATTGCAGCTATGCCCAGGGATATCACTTCTCAAAGCCCCTGCCGTTGACAGAGGCTGTTGAATATTCCGATTCAATCCACTGAATTCAAGCGGGCAAAAATATATGGGTCTTCAGCAGAATCTGTGGGTTGATATATAAACAGTAGCCCGTCATTCCCGTGAAAACGGGAATGACGGTATTTATGACTTGAATCCGCCTCTCTATTTAATCAGTTTTTATTCAAAAGTCTTTCTTGTTAACCCACAGATTCTGCTGAAGAGCCAAATATATAAGCCTGCCCCTGCCTGTTTACTCAATCGCCTCTATAGGGATTGAGCATTCTTTTGATTAAATGAAAAGAGACTTTTTCGTCCTCAAGATGAGTGACATTGTAGTGAATCTTCCCCAGATATTTATACTTGTCGAAGTATGGTCCTGATTCGTCTATGGTCAGGATATATGAGTCATTGTTGATGCTGTTTTTCATGACCCGATGAATTTCGATCACCGATTTACCGATAAGCTCGTTAAAATCACCCAGTGCATGAAAGGCTATTTCACCTTCGTGAATAAAAAACTTGATGTCCATATCATGGATATTCCTGCACAAGGTAAATTGACAGTTCCTGTGCATTTCAGAGATCTGTTTTAAGATAACCTCATTGAAATATTTATAAATCTCCTTGCCCAGACTCCATAAAACCTCCTTGCTCATCGTGTTTGTATAAAAGAACAACGCATCACCCTCTATTTTGTTCAAGACCAGATCTTTTGGTGCAAATTCGAATAAATTGTTCAATATTTCGGAAATTGTTTCCCTGGCATGGGACAGGTCTGTATTAACAAGGAACCTCGTATAGCCGGAAATATCGAGAATAAACAGTCTTACCTCTTCAGTCCCCATTTACGTCACCTCATGAAGAGATTCAAGAAATTCCCTGTAACCCTGCTCTCCATGACGCTCCCAGATCTCAAGACAGGCCGTCCCGATGACCGCTATGTCTACCTGCCCTTTAAGCATGTTGATGTCCGCCACCGTCCTGATACCAAACCCGAGGGCGACCGGCAGATCCGTCACCCGGCGGCAGCGTTGGATATAGTCTGCCAAAGCGCTGTCCAGCACGGTCTGCTTCCCCGTTACTCCTGTACGCGCTACGCAATAGATAAAACCGGAGGCGTTCGCGGCGATCTCCCTCAAACGCGCCTCTGTATTGGTGGGGGTCATCAGGTGGATGGGATGCAAACCCTTGTCCCTGGCCTGCCGATCCAGGGCAATTGCCTCTTGCGGCGGCAGATCGGCAATGATATAGCCCTGTGCGCCTGCATCTTTCAGTTTCCGGCAGAAGGCTGCCTCGCCCATGCAGAATACGGAGTTGTAGTAACCCATGAACAACAACGGAAAATCAAATGCTGCGGAGGCCCTTTGCATAAAATCAAAATAGTCATCCCGATGCAGGCCACTTTCCAGCGCCAGCTGGTTCGCCTTGACGAACAGGGGACCGTCGGCAATGGGCTCACTGAAAGGCATTTGCAACTCCACCAATGCAACTCCGGCATCACGCATGCCTTCCAGCATGCGCCAGTTCTCTTCCAGCGAGGGATAACCCACGACACAGTGGGTCATAAGTAGCAACTGACTTTCTTTGAGTTTTCCTTCTAGATAAGTTTTAAGCACAACACGAAGTCCTTATTAAGAATTAATCGTGAAAGGTCATTCGTCATTGGTTACTTGCCACTGGGATTCCGAAATTCCACTATGCTCTTACAGCTGACAACTGACTAAAGACTATGGGTCTTCAGCAGAATCTGTGGGTTGATATATAAACAGTAGCCCGTCATTCC
>JBHHYN010000079.1:0-13184 GCA_046757565.1 Gammaproteobacteria bacterium
GGAATGACGGGCTACTGTTTATATATCAACCCACAGATTCTGCTGAAGACCCCTACTTTTTTAGATCATCCAGAGAATCAACATAAACAAGGCCGGCTTCTTTCAGTTTGGGCCGCATACCATAGATATCGAGTCCCAGCTCTCCAGCCTTGAAACGGGCGCGTTTCTGCTGTTCGTTGTGTTCCCGTTGGATCCCCAGATCCTTTACTTGCTCTGCCACCTCACGGCGGACCACGGCAACACCGTCATCATCGGCAACGATCACATCCCCTGGATTAACCAGTTCCCCGGCACACACCACGGAGATATTGACCGAGCCCGGGGTGGCCTTGACTGTCCCCCTGGCTGAGACGGCGCGGGACCAGACGGGAAACTGCATCGCCTTCAGATCACGGACATCCCTGACCCCTGCATCGATGACCAGCCCTTTTATACCATGGGCTTTGGACGATTCCGCCAGCAGGTCGCCAAACATCCCGTCGGTATTGTCCGCAGTCACTGCTGCCACAAGAACATCTCCGGGCTGGCACAACTCTATGGCGACATGCAGCATCCAGTTATCGCCCGGGGGCGCCAGGATGGTTACGGCGCTGCCGGCGATACGCGCACCGGCATAGATCGGCCTGATATAGGGTTTCAGCAGACCGCTGCGCCCTTGCGCTTCATGCACGGTGGCAACACCCAGCGCTTCCAGCTCCTTTATTGTTTCTGGATTTGCCCTGGTAATATTGCGAACGGCAACGGATTTCATTGAAACGATTCGGTGACTAGCGGGAAGATGCGCTGGTAGGCCTCACCATATTTCATCTCTTTTCCCGAATTACGCTTTCCCTGGACCCCGCGCTGCAGGGCAACGCGGGTATAATAATCCCATAGATGTTCCTGTCCCTGCATGGCTTCAATCGCCTTTCGCTTGGTCTCCCATACTTCCGTGATATCCAGAATTACCTGTGGCTTCCAGTTACACTGTTCCGTTTGATGGGGTTCAAAAAGAAATACCCCCGGTGCGCCAATCACTTTTTCTCCGGGATTATGCCCCCATGCCTGGGCGATGATACGTGCTTCCTGGGCGAACTTTGCCGCCAATGGGTGATCGAAATTATAGGGATCTTCAAGGGAGTGGGTGAGCACGAACTCGATACTGTTTTGACGATAGATATCCACAAGCTTGTAGAGATGTTCGTCAGTGATGCGTAAAGGGTAATCGCCGATATCGAAAAAAATCGCTTCCCCACCCAGAATAGCAGCCGCTTTTTCGGCCTCGGCCTTGCGGCCGGCTTTTACCGATTCAAGTGTAGCGCCTTCCTTCTTCCAAAGCTTTGCCGACTCTCCACGTTCACCATAGGAGAGGCATACTATCAGTACCTTGTAGCCCCGTTTTGCATAAAGGGCTATGGCGCCACCGGCCCGCCAGACAAAATCCGCCGAATGTGCACTGACCACAAGTGCTGCTTTCGTTTGTTCAGTCACTGATTCCCCTTGCCAGAACGGTGTAGAATTAACAGTTGTCGTTTGTTTTAGGATTTTCCCGTATACAGCGGAATTTAATCGGATTATATGTTTCAGGTGTCCAGCCCGGCAATACAATTTACTTCACTATTCATGAAAATATATATCACCGCAGGCAGGCGAAGGACTTACCGGTCAATATTCCGATGCCGGTTTCCCGAAACATTGCCATCTAAAATGGTGCCAACCTGTTGCAATATTGTTGGTAGTGATGTGTTTATGCACAGCAGTTTGTAATACTGTATTAATCAGGAAACCAGATTGATGAAGTATATAGCCCATATGGTTGATATCGATAAACCCGTTATTTAGCTACAGCGTCAAAGGAGCGCTATGCAAACTCGAATTCCCTGTTCCCTGATCCGTGGCGGCACCTCCAAAGGGGCCTATTTCCTTGCATCGGATTTGCCACCGGACAAGGAACGGCGCGATCGGATTCTGTTGTCGGTGATGGGATCACCGGATCGCCGGCAGATCGATGGCGTCGGTGGGGCGCATCCGCTTACCAGCAAAGTAGCCGTCATAAAACCCTCAAAGAGACAGGGCGTTGATGTGGATTACCTGTTTGTGCAGGTTGTCGTCGATGAGGCGCGGACATCAACCCGGCAAAATTGCGGCAATATCCTTGCCGGTGTCGGTCCCTATGCCATAGAAAAGGGCCTGGTCAAGGCCGGTGATAAGGAAACCATCGTTACCGTGTATATGGAAAACACGGACAGCATCGCCAGGTTACGGGTGCAGACCCCGGGCGGACGGGTGAGCTATGAAGGATCGGCTGCAATTGATGGCGTTCCGGGGACAAGTGCGCCCATTATGATTGAGTTCGTTGATGTCGCCGGGTCCAGTTGTGGCGCTCTGTTTCCAACCGGAAACAGGTATGACGGGATTGACGGTGTAGAAGCGACGCTTGTCGATAACGGTATGCCGGTTATTGTAATCCGCGCGGAGTCTCTAGGGTTAACAGGATATGAGACCATAGGTAAGCTGGAATCGAACCGTTCCCTGAAACAGCAGATTGAATCGATTCGTTTACTGGCCGGGCCGTTAATGAATCTGGGTGATGTAACAGAAAAAACAGTACCTAAAATTGCCATCGTTTCGGCCTCCAGGCATGGATACATGCTTAATACCCGCAGTTTTATCCCCCACAGGGTGCATGATTCCATAGGGGTATTCGCAGCGGTCAGCGTCGCCACCGCAGCGGCCACACCGGGAACGACTGCTTACCCGATGGCCGCTGTCCCGGCAGGCGCTACCAGGCTGTGTGTGATCGAACACCCCACAGGGACATTCACGGTTGAAGTAGAAGTCGATGAGGACAACGGCAATATCCGTTTCAAGAGCGCATCGATATTACGTACGGCACGTTTTCTGTTTGATGGGGAGGTGTTGATCCCTGCCTGCATTTGGGGTGGTTGTCCTGCCTGAACTCAATCTGAAACGGTTGAGAATATCTTATTCTCCAGCAATAAAACCGCCGGTTTGATAGACTTCCAACAGTAGGTTTTGGATCATAGCGTGGTAACGGAGAGTTTTGGTGATACTGAATATCCGCCAAATCAAGAACTTCATACATATAGCCAGATTGAACAGCATCAGCAGGGCGGCGGAAGAGTTGAACCGCTCCCAGTCCGCCGTTTCACGGTCGTTACAGGAACTTGAAAATCAACTGGGCGTATCCCTGTTTGACCGTAATGTCAATGGAGTGATGTTAACCGCCTTCGGCAAGGCGCTGTTACGCAGGGCCGAATATATTGAGAGAGTATTTCAGAAAGCCAGGGAGGTGATGATGGCAACGGAGCATGGTATGAGAGACTTGCGGGAAAATTCATCTGTTTTCAGAATGGACGTATCCAGCAGGCGGTTGGCCAGTTTTATTGCCATGGCGGAACGGCATAATGTCGCGCGTGCCGCTGCAAAAGTAGATACCACCACGGCAGCGGTTCGCAATACTACTCGTGAACTGGAGTCCTCTCTGGGTGTTCGGTTATTTGAAAGAGGGGCGACGGGACTAACGCCGTCCATTCATGGGAAAATCCTCTATAAATATGTGAAATTGGTAAGCAACGAGTTACGTCAGGCCGTCGATGAGGTAGCAAGTTTGCAGGGGGTCAAACAAGGACATGTCAGAGTCGGAACATTGGCGTTCAGCCAGACCACCATCCTGCCAAGCGCGATAATACGCCTTTTAAAAAGCTATCCAGATATAGAGGTGTCAACGGTGGAAGGGAGTTATGACAGCCTGATCCACGAACTGCACTGTGGTGATATCGATTTTACGCTGGGAGCACTCAGGCCCCCGTCTGTCGATGATGAACTGAAACAGGAGGCGTTACTGGAAGATGATCTCTCCCTGATCGTGAAATACGATCATGAACTGCTGAAAAGACCGGCTGTCAGCGGTCATGATTTGATGCAATATGGCTGGGTATTACCGCCTGAAGATGCGCCAAGCCGCCACTTGTTTGAAAAGGTGATGGCCCGTATGGGACTGGGGCCTCCGAGGAACGTCATAGAAACACGATCGCAAATAGTAATGCGCAGCCTGTTGCTGGAGAGTGATCGCATCAGCGTGTTATCCCGGCATCAGATTTATTATGAGGAGAAATACGGGATGTTGAGTGTCGTCCCTTTTCAAATGGCAGGGACCAGGAGGCCTATAGGCGTGACCTTCCGGGCACACAGTACCCTGTCGCCAAGCGCCCAGTTATTATTGGATGAGATACGCCATGTCACCGCTGAGATAAAATAGGGCTTGCCACGGAGCACAGCATGTTCTATTAATAACCCCTTGATGTCCTGGGCAGAAGAGGGAACCCTATTATGAGTCTTAAAGAACAGCTAGAGATGCAAGTGCAGAATTCGGCCAACCGTATTCCTGAAGAGAAGCGGAATATTTTCGCGAAGTCTATGCAAAATCTTAAGGATTCCGGGATTACGGAGAAGGCAATAAAAGAGGGCGATAAGGCCGGCTCGTTTACCTTGCCCAATGCCAAAGGTGAGAATATTTCATTGGATGCCCTGTTGGAGCAGGGACCGGTAGTACTCAGTTTTTATCGAGGGGCCTGGTGTCCCTATTGCAATCTGGAACTGAAGGCCTTGCAGGAAAAACTGCCGGAAATAGAGTCTCTGGGCGCGAAACTTCTGGCGATTTCGCCCCAGGTTCCGGATAAATCACTGAGCACTGCTGAAAAAAACGAACTGGAGTTTGAAGTCCTCAGCGACGTTGGCAACCAGGTGGCCAGGCAATACGGACTGGTGTTCGAAATAGATGAGGATGTGCGTGCGGTATATGATGATTTCGGAATAGACATGAATGATTATAACGGTGATAGCAGTTATACCCTGCCTATCCCATCAACGTTCGTGATCGATACCGATGCAACGGTAGTCAAGGCGCATAACGATGTGGATCACAGGAAACGCCTGGAGCCTGATGAAATCATTGAAACCCTGCAAGCGATATAAATCAACTGTAAGGCTGAGGGGTTGGTCGGACAGAGTTATCCTGCTGACCCGTTGCACCGGAAACCAGTTTCAAACAATTGTACATTTGTTTAATAAACATCCTCGCCGCAAGCGGACGGTGTATTAACCCTTAAGAGATTAACAACACATTACAGGTCATTTGTGGCCGATAACGACGTGGGGTTGATATGGTTCCGCCAGATAGTCGATCTGCTCCTGTGTGAGTTCGATATCTACGGCGGCAATAGCCTGTTCCAAATGCTCCATTTGGGTAGCTGAAGTTATCGGTGCGGTCAATCCCGGCTGCGCCAACAACCATGCCAAAGCAATCTGTGCAGGAGATTTACCCTGTTGCTCCGCAACCTCGTTTACCCGATCAAGAATTTCATAATCATTTTCAAGGTCCCGGCCCTCTGCCTTGAACAGTTTGTCCGTTTGACCACGGATAGTATTGCCACTCCCGTCTTTATTCAAATTACCGCCAAGAAATCCACGCGCCAACGGACTCCATGGAATAATACCAATACCACGGTCACGGCACAGCGGGATCATCTCCCGCTCTTCCTCCCGATAGACCAGATTATAGTAGTTCTGCATCGATATAAATCCTGCATAACCGTACTGATTGGAGGTATTCAACGCACGTTCAAACTGCCATGCCCACATACTGGATGCACCGATATAGCGGACTTTACCGGAATGCACCACATCGTTCAGCGCGTCCAGTGTCTCTTCTATCGGCGTGTTGTAATCCCATCGGTGTGTCTGATAGAGATCGATGTAATCAGTCTGCAAGCGCCGTAAGGATTGATCGATTTGATGCAGGATATGCTTACGGGACAGGCCGAAACGATTCTCCTTACGGTTAACAGTACCACTAAAGACCTTGGACGCAATAATCACATCTTCGCGATGACTCGCGTAGTCTCTGAGAGCACGGCCCAGTATCTCCTCACTTTCGCCGTTCTGATACATCTCGGCTGTGTCAAAAAAATTGATCCCGCCTTCGAGGGCCTTTCGTATGTATGGACGTGCTTCGTCTTCAGACAATGCCCATGGGCGTTTCTCCTTGCTGCCGTAGGTCATAACACCAAAGCAAATCCGGGAAACCCGCAGGCCACTGTTACCAAGATTGACGTATTTCATTACAGTCCGGCCCGTTTATCTAATGCAAAAAAAGTTGAGTTTATTACCATCGAGATCACGGAAGTAGCCCGCATAGAAACTTCCGTCACCGCGAGGACCCGGTGCTCCCTCATCCTGCGCGCCCAATTCAAGTGCTTGCTTATGCATGGCATCGACCTTTTCACGGCTATCCACAGCGAGAGCAACCATTGCTCCATTGCCGACAGTGGCCGGATTGCCATCAAACGGTTTAATAATACCCAGCGCCGGCGTGTCGGGTGATACTGCCCAGGCAATGACCCTTTCGTTTTCCATAAATCGGCTTGCACCCAGTGTCCCGAGTAAAGCATCATAGAACCCGGCGGCGCGGTCCATGTTGTTTGTCCCTAGTGTTACATAACCAATCATTGTTTTTTCTCCTCTGTAAAAACTGTTTAACCATCACACTGGTAATATATCTCAGGAAAATTCTGACTGATTATTATACATTATCGTGCTTACCTGGAACCTGAATCCGTTGTTTGGGGAAAGGGCTCTTCCTGAAGTATCTGCGGAGGGAATGTAATTATTCAGAACTTTCCCTGATTTAATCATTGATCCTGCGGATTACCGCCCGGGAACGGTGAATTTCCCGCCGGCCGGGGTATGCACCCGGCGAATATGTCAAGCTCCACATCGTAAAGCCCCGTATGTACGCCTGTCAGTCCAAGCATTGAGTGGAAAATATTGTCGTGTGAGTAGCGCCTGTTGCTGCGTTTCCTCAGACAGGAGATATCCAGGCCCCGATCTTTTGTAAACCCGTCCGAGAACCACAGGATAAATGGGATATGCTTTTGCTCATCCGGCGCTATCAGATAGGGCAGTCCATGCAGATAGATATTGTTTTCCCCCAGCGATTCTCCATGATCGGAGACATAGAGCATTGCCGAATCGAAGCGTCCCGAGTTTTCCTTCAGAAAAGCAATGACCCGGCTCAGGAAATAGTCGGTATAGAGAATGGTATTATCATAGCTGTTAAGGATTTCACGTCGCCGGCATTCATGCAGTTCCTTGGTAGTGCAGGCCGGGGTAAAGACATTGAAGGGATCCGGGTACCTTCGGTAATACGCCGGTCCATGACTGCCTTTCTGGTGGAGAACAATGACGCTATCGTTATCGATTTTTTCTACGTACGCCTCGAGGTCGTGTAACAGGATCTCATCATGGCACTCTTTGGCATTACAGTAATCTCTCATCTGCAGGTGAGACAGGTCCTCGGTTGTTATCCTGGCGCATACGCCCTTGCACCCGGAATTGTTTTCACGCCATAAAACGTTTATCCCCGCATGCGATAAAACGTCCAGCAGATTTTCGTAACGTTTTGCCCTGGAAGTGCTGAAAGAGTTACGGGTAAAGCGGGAAAATATACAGGGCAGGGAGACGGCCGTTGCTGTTCCACAGGAATAAAAATTACTGAAATTGATGATGGCTTCTTTACTTAACAGGGGATTGGTGATTCTGCCATAACCGTTTAACGAGAAATCCCTGGCCCTTGCCGCCTCGCCCAGAACGAATATCGTAAGCGTCTTTTTCCCCGTTGATTGCCATGCGGTTGTTAATGTTGCATCTTCGCCGATAGGCAACACAGTAACCGCACTATCGTTGAATGCATGCCTGATACCGGACTTTATAGCAGAGATGTAATTCAACGGATTGACAAGGTGGCGTATATATCTGTTGTTCCGGTATACGGATGCATAGTCTTTATAAAAGCCAAGCAGATTAGGGGTGATAATCATGATGCTGAGCAGGGCCACCCAAAGTTTTTTTAACGTTTCCTTCCTGAACGAGACATAGTGAATATCGACACGGTAAACAATAACGGACGGGATGACCCCAAACAGCACAAAATGATAAAGCAGTTGCAAATTGAGCAGTTCAAGTACTTCGGCTGCATCTGTCTCCACAACATTTTGTATCATCATTCTGTCTATCATGATTCCATACGCATCCATGAAATAACCGGCGCATGCAGCCGTGAGCAGCAGTGATATCGCTGCCGCTTTAAACACATAGGGGAAACTGAAGAGGGAGAGGAGCAGATTCAGGATGGCAAGCAGGGAGATAAAAACGGATATAAGGAATCCCCACTGTTCAGGCGATACGTTACCAAGAATACTCAGCAGCGCACGCCAGAATGATATGTTGTCGAACAGTATTACAAAAAGGGCGGTGGCAAAGCATAGAATGACTGTCCCTGGCCTGTTTTTCGGTTTTTCAGAATCAGGGGGACGCTGGCGCAGTAATGATCGTTGAAACACTATGAATTCCCGATTACTTTTGATTATCACCTTAGGATAAACGGATTAATACTTTATCATACCGAAGCCGTTTGACCGGTGCTTGCTCGTTCAGGTTACTGCCGCCGTTGCCGAGGCAGCGCAATCTTCCGGTGTGGCGCGTAAGAAGCTGGATATGGAAGAATACAGACGGCAGCTCAAGGCGCTGCCTCCTTTCAAGGGATAAAGGCCTCCCCGGAACTGTGAGAAGGCCTTATGTCATCTCCGTTTCAGTAATCAGTTTTTCCAGGCGCGTGAAGCGAACATCTCGTCCATGGGAGTATGAAATAGGTGGTTTGAATAATTACTGAGGGTTTTCACGGCTATGGCGAGAATGACCCCGAGGATATGGCGTTCGCTATACCCGGCATTGAGGAATGCCTCGGTGTCTGACTGACTGGGCAGGCCACGGCTCTCATTCATCACCCGTGTAAATTCGCTCAAGGCGGCAAGCTTCGGATCGGTGATCGGGCTGTTGTCCCGGATCGCGTCGGTCACCTCGGTAGGCACTCCGGATTGCGTGTCGGCGAGCATGCTGTGTGCGGCGACGCAGTAATGGCAACCGTTTTCACGGCTGATCGTGAGGAATACGACTTCCTGCTCGGCGGGGGTGAATCCGGCCTGCTTACGGAAATGGCCGTAACCACACAGGTAGGTATCCAGTAAACCCGGCAGGTGAGCCATTCTCGCGTACATGTTCGGGATGAACCCGACCTCCTTGAGCGCCTTATCGAGTACGGCCTTGGCTTCGCCTTCTGCCTCTTCATGCGCTATTGCGGGAAGTGAGAGTTTGTATTCTGCTGTCATTGTCTATCTCCTGTTTTGTCATGTTAATGGAATTGAAGGAACAGATGATCCATGAATATCCGGGCAAATTAATCAAGCGCAGTGAGTATTACCCGGACGATCTCTGTTAATTTTTCCGGTTCCATTCCGGCTTTGACCATGGTCTTCAGACCACTCATACTGGTGACCAGGTAGTTTGCCAGGACGATCGGATTTCTATCCGCTGTAATAGCCCCCTCTTTTTGCGCCCGCTTTACTCCGGTGAGAAATACCTTGAAAAAACGACTCATCCCCCTGTCAATCTGTGCGGCTATGCGCGCATCAGTTTGACCGAATTCGCTGGCAGCATTCATAAGAAGACAACCCTTTTTCACGGCCCTGGTCCGGGCATTGATGGCAATATCATTGAACGTATCTTCTATGAATTGCCGTGCGCTTGGAGAATTTTGCAACTGTTCCAGCATGCATTCCGCCTGCGTCTCACAGTAATGCTCGATACACTGATCAAATAACTGCGGTTTACTCCCAAACGATTGATAGAGGCTGCTTTTGGACAACTGCATTGCCTCGAGCAGGTTTTGTAAAGAGGTTGCCTGGTACCCTTTCGACCAAAATAGCCGCATCGCCGCCTCAAGCGCCCGTTCCGGTACAAATTCCAGTGGTCTGCCCATGTCCCTATTTTAGGACCATTTGGTCCAAAATACAATCCTGTATGCGATGAGAGCGTAAATCTCTTCTACGGATTTTCAACGGATTAACGATTGTCATACCTGATTCGATTCTCTATCCTGTATCCATTCACTCACGGTTGCTGTGTGGGCGGCTACAAACCAGGCATATTTGACCTGGGCCTTAACCCACTGAAAGGTTGATAACCATAAAGATATGGGGGCATCAAGATGGAATTACCGGAACTGGCAGTTAAACTACTCTCGGAAGGCAGGAATTTTGGTACTGTCGCAACTTTGATGGCCGATGGCTCGCCTCAGGCGAGTGTTGTATGGGTAGATACCGACGGGAAGAATGTGATCTTCAATACGGCTGAAGGACGCTTCAAGCCGAGGCACCTGCGCCGTGATCCACGTGTTGCGGTGGCCGTCTACAATGCAGACATGCCGTATCAGCAAGTCATGATCCGGGGCAGGGCAATCGAGTTTACCCACGAAGGAGCAGATGAGCACATAAACAAGTTAGCGAAGAAGTATCTGGATGTGGATGAGTATCCTTTCCGGCAACCGGGTGAACAGAGGGTCATAATCAAAATCGAGCCGGAGCGGGTGGGGGTCCTGGATCCACAAAGGGAAGAATAGAACCGCCCCGCGGCAGCACAGTGTGATCACGTGTAGATATCCGGCTCCTTTTCAATAATGATTTCCAGCGTGCCGTCCTTGAATGCCGTCTTCATGCTGCCCTGTTTTACCGGTGACGGCAGTGTGATGGTGCGGCTGAATGTGCCTGTGTGCCGTTCATGGCGAAACAGATTACCGCTCCGGTCTTTCTGTTCAGAACGCTGCTCCAGGGTTCCGGAGACAGTCAGGGTCTGATCTTCAAGTTTGACGTTCACATTATTGCTGTCCGCTCCCGGCAGTTCAACGTGTACGACATAGCGGTTTTTTTCTTCCTTTACATCCATTTTGGGGGACAGGCTGCCGGAACCAGGCAGGGGATCGGCCCCGGAGTTGAAGCCGGAGTGGCCGAAGACATTACCGAACATCCGGTTCATACGCTCCTGCATCTGTTGCATATCCCGGAAAGGATTCCAACTGTCCGGTGCAAATGGGGTGTTGAACCAGTCGTCCAGGGGATCGGCGTTTCCGGCGCCCCCCGGAATATTACCGGCTTTACCGGGGTCAACCGGCGATACCCCGGGCAAACTCCAGTCAGCCGTGGCATTCCACGTGTTCCGCATTTCACGCAGTTGTTTGTGCATGTCCACCAAAAACCAGGCCTGGACAGCTACCGCCAGCACCAGCGCTGCGATCAGGATGAACAGTGGCTTCTGGTTGGACTGTTTGCCGGGCATCGTATCCGGTTAGTCGCAGTTTGAGATAGGGCCCCGGGCAAGGCCATGGAGAAGGCGCGTCGCCTCTCCATTTGAAGGCCTTGTCCGGGGAGGGGAGGACTCGGTATGTTGCCTAATCACACGGAAACAAGTCATAAGCGGTCATTCCGGGTTTCTATCCTTTTTCATCACTGCGCTGTCCATTTTTCCTGTGCCTGCGGGGCCGGAGTTATTTCGGTTTGCTTGCATAGCACGCACTCCTACTCCTCTTTCAGCGCAAGGTATTGGGCGTATTGACCTGTCTGGACCAGCAGGAGCACGGTGCCATGGTCCGGTGTTTGGGCCAGGGCCTGGTGGAACTCTTCGGTATTGGCCACCTTTTTATGGTTGACTTCAAGGATAATTGAACCTGGCTTGATCCCGGCCTGCGCGGCCTTTGAGCCAGGTACCACCTGGGTGACAATCACTCCTTTTTGCCCTTCTACACCAAACTGCCGCGCCAGCTCCGGCGTCAGGTTTTGCAGGGTCATGCCCAGTTTACCCTGGATGCGAGACGTACCGGCGGCAGCCAGTGCATTCTCCGGCAGTTTGCCGATGGTAACGGTCATCGTCTTCCGTTTGCCGTGACGTAACACAGTGATACTGTTCCTGGAGCCGGGGGATTTCATGGCCACACTGTTGCGGAATGGGCCCACCTTGTTTACGGGGTTACTATCAAATTTGACGATCACGTCCCCCTGTTCTAAGCCAGCTTTTTGCGCCGGTGATTCATCCTCGACCTGGGCGACCACGATCCCTTTCCCCTCTTTAATGCCGAAAGATTCAGCCAGTTCGGGTGTCAGGTCCTGGATGACGATGCCCAGGTAACCGCGGGTCACACTGCCGGTCTCGATCAGCTGTTTCTTGATGGATTTGAGCATATTCGCCGGGATAGCAAACCCGATCCCCATGTAGCCGCCGCTCTGACTGAAAATAGCAGTGTTCATGCCGACGACCCTGCCGTCCAGATTGACCAGCGGGCCGCCGGAATTACCCGGATTGATGGCGGCATCGGTCTGGATAAAGTTCTCATAGTCCGCCAGGCCGACACTGCTGCGTCCCTTGGCGCTGACGACACCGGCAGTCAGGGTATGGGAGAGACCGAACGGATTACCGATGGCGATGACCCACTCGCCGACCTCCAGGGCATCCGAGTCACCGAGTTCCAGTGCCGGCAGATCGGTCGCATCGATCTTGATTACAGCAACGTCCGAATGCGGATCTGTGCCGATTGTTTTGGCGGTAAATTCACGCCCGTCTTCCAGTTTGACGGTGACCTTGTCGGCATCGCCTACGACATGGTTATTGGTCAGGATATAACCGTCTTTCGACAAGATGAAACCGGAACCCTGGCCCACCATTCGTTGCTGTTGTGGTGGTGTCTGCAAGCGGGGATTTTGCCCGGGAAAGTTCGGACCGAAAAAATATCTGAAGAAATCTCCCCCGAAAGGGGAGGTAAATTGATTGGGGCCCTGATTCTGTACGGTTTTCTCCACCTGGATAAAGACTACGGCGGGGGAGACTTGTTTAGCGACGGAGGCAAACGCCTTGCCGGTCTGGCGCAGGTTCTCTATGCCATGCTCCCTGGCTTGCAATGGCATGCTGAATAACAGCAACAGTGTTACCCACATCAACACGATTGGCGAGCGAGCTGTTACCGGACGCCGGCAAGGATTAATGTGGTATTTATCAATCATACTGGTACTCCTTTAATAGCTTTATAAAAGACTGTTTTTTTAACAGACAGGCGTTCCTGATTACTGTCCTGTTGTAAAAGTTGTTCAGGATATCCCGCGTCTTATCCGGTGGACGACTGATAATTCATCCGCTTACTTTAGAAGGACGACAGACTGGAGCATTTATTCCAGATCACGGTGAATAGTTTTTTCGGGTCTTCAGCAGAATCTGTGGGTTGATATATAAACAGTAGCCCGTCA
>JBHHYN010000080.1:0-13171 GCA_046757565.1 Gammaproteobacteria bacterium
TTTATTCAAAAGTCTTTCTTGTTAACCCACAGATTCTGCTGAAGAGCCAAATATTGCAACTACCTGATTGGCTGCAACCAAGTGGTCATGTAAACGGCTTTGTTACTGATGGCATAGCTTGTCTTAATAAGCGGGCACGTAGATTGTTTGTTTGATCTGGCACTGATTTTTTTCAGAGTTGCATAACGATTAACGATTAGGTGTAGCACCACAAGCAACGCCGGAAATAATTAGTTTTTGTATATTCGAGGTCCCTTCTACAATCTGTAAAGATTTTGCATCACGATATAGTCGTTCAGCAGGATACTCTGTGGAAAATCCATAGGAACCAAAGATTTTCATACACTCATTGGTCGCGTGTACTGCTGCTTCCGAGGCATAATATTTGGCGATTGAAGTTTCATACTGATTGGGTTTGCCTTGATCTTTCAACCAGGCGGCACGATATACGAGTAATTGCGCCGCCTGATGTTCTACGACCATATCTGCGATCTGCGATTGTATCATCTGGTGTTGAGAAATCGGTTTGCCGAACTGGGTACGTTCGTTGGCGTAATTTATTGCCAGGTCCAGGGCGCCTCCGGCAACACCCAGTGCCCCGGCAGCACAACCAATACGCGTATTATTCAATTGCCACATACAGATCTTGAAACCATCCCCCTCTTTGCCGAGTAGTGCATCTTTCGGGAGTTTGGCACCATCAAAGGCAAATTCCCCGGTTGGTGAACAGTGTAAACCCAGTTTGGTCTCAATAGGCGTAGCAGTACAGCCCTCGAGATTCTTTGGTTCAATAATGAAGGCGGAGAGGCCTTTATGCTTTTTTTCCCGATCGGTGTAGGCATAGAGCAAACCGGCATCACCGACATGTGCGTTGGAAATCCAGGTCTTGGTCCCGTTTACTTCCCAATGATCGCCCATATCCTTGGCATTTGTCTTCATACTGGCCACATCCGAACCGGTATTCGGCTCTGTCATGGCAAAAAAGCCGAGTTGCGTCCCTGCTATCCACCCGGATATATATTTTTCTTTTTGCTCGTCAGTACCAAACTTTTCAACTGTTAATGTTGGTCCCAGGTTCTGCATATTGAATGGCAGTCGCCAGGAGGCCGAAACCTTCGCAATCTGCTCGGCTATCAGGACGGACTCCAGAAATCCCATGCCGTTGCCGCCCAGTTCCTCCGCCAGGGCACAAGAGAAAAAGCCCAGTTCGCCCATCGCAGCAACACGAGCTATCCTGAATTCATGGTTCTTTTCTTCTTCCTCGAGTGTCGGGGCGATCTCCTCTTCAGCGAAGCGCTGTGCCGTGTCCTGGACCAGTCGTTGTTGTTCAGTAAGTTCAAAAATCATTATTACCTCACTATCATCAGTTGCAAACTTGTTATCATTCAATCATAAGCAGCAGGTCATCTTCCTCCACCTGATCGCCTTTTTGTACCTTGATTTCCGTGACCTTGCCGTCACATGGCGCATATACCGGGTTTTCCATTTTTAATGCCTCGATCACCAGTAATTCATCGTCTTCTTCGACCGTATCACCTACGGCCACGATTACTGTCCATATGTTTCCCGAAAGGGGCGCCCGAACTTCATCTGCCATTTTTATTTCCTCTTTATTTGAGTATTGTTAAAAAAATACCTGCCGCGATAACGGTCCCGATAACACCGGCAATATTTGGTCCCATGGCAAACATCAATAAATAATTTTTCTTGTCCGCATTGGCGCCAACTTTTTGTACAACACGCGCAGCCATGGGCACAGCGGAAACACCCGCTGCTCCCACCAGGGGATTAATCTTGTTATGCGTAAACAGGTTCATCAGCTTGGCCAGCAGGATGCCACTTGCAGTGCTTATCATAAAAGCGATCAATCCAAGAAAGAAAATAAAAATGACTTCCTTTTGCAGAAAATTCTCTGCATTCATGGTGGCGCCGACACTTATACCAAGGAAGATAGTGACGATATTCATCAGTGAATTCTGGGCCGTATCGGATAATCGTTCTACTACCTTCGACTCACGGAACAGGTTTCCCAACATGAACATTGAAATAAGCGGGGCCGATGCCGGTACCAGCAACATGATCACCATTGCCGCTGCGATAGGGAAAAACAGTTTTTCGCGGGCAGTGACTTTGCGACTTTTCTGCATTTTAATCTTACGTTCATTTTCCGTCGTCAACATATACATGACCGGCGGTTGTATGATCGGCACCAAAGCCATGTAGGAATAGGCAGCAACGGCAACAGCACCTAACAGATGCGGGGCCAGCTTGGCCGCCAGAAAGATCGTGGTCGGACCATCTGCTCCACCTATAATGCCAATAGTCGCAGATTCTTCCAGGCTGAACCCCATTGCATAAGCAGCGAAGAAAGTAACATAAACGCCAACTTGTGCGCCAGCGCCCAGGAACACCAGGCGTGGTTGTGCCAGTAGCGGGCCAAAGTCAGTGAGTGCGCCAAGTCCCAGAAAAATCAGAGGGGGAATAATCTCCCATTCAATACCGTAATGATAAAAACGCCAGATCAATCCTTCACCGTCGGCCATTAGATGTGTTTCAGGAAGATTGGCAAGAATAATACCGAAACCGATAGGAAGCAGCAGTAGTGGTTCATATCGTCTGGTGATCGCCAGGTAAATCAAGGTCAGACCAACGACCCACATAACGACCATGCCGGGCGTCAAAGACAGCAAGCCCATATTTTCTATAAATGCCACCTTATTCTTCCTTTTTTTCCAGTTGCCCGGCAAACAAGGTGATGCATTTCATTGCAATGTAAAGTATCGCCATGCCGATAAAAACACCGGCAATACCGTTAATAAAAACATTTAACACTTCTTCCATCTGACTTACTCCGCTATTTTTTATGGTACAAGCGTTGCCCCGGCCGTACGGTAGAAAATCATTATTGATTATTGCTGACGAGCCTAATTTTTAATTATTCTGGGCAGTAGCATGTGATGGTGCGGGCAGATTGATATTGGATTCTGGTATGATGCACCGATGAAAGCCAACAGATATTTGCGTAGATCACTCAGTTTCACGACTTCATCAACCAGTCCATGACGCGCACAATAATCAGGTTGTGAAGTATCATGGTATTTCTGCACCAATTCATTCATCTTATCCACAATTGAGTCCAATGGTCTGCCGGCATCCTTTTCTTTCACCGCTCGTCGAGCGTATGTCGCCACCGCCGCCGTTTCGCCATGCATCACAGCGATCTCTGTCGCCGGCGTACCGAGAGTGAAGGCGTTATGACGGTTGGCAGTAGGACCACCCATAATGTAGTGCGCTGCAGCACTCCCTTTTCTTAATACGACGAGCATCATCGGCACATCGGTTTGTTGAATCGAGTAGATCAATGCCTGACCCAGGCCAAGCAGTTCCGCCTTTTCCGCCAAATCGCCAACATCAATACCTGATGTGTCCTGAAACCAGATAACGGGAATACGGTCTCGCCCGCAATGAACAATAAATTCGTTCATCTTAATCAATCCTTGTCGATATAACTTGCCTCCCATGCCGGGGTAGTCCGCATATTCAGGATAGTCTTTACCCAGGTAACCTTGTCGATTACCTATACAAGCAACGAGCTTGCCATCAAGCTTACACAAACCGGTATAAACCTCCGGACCATAGTCCGGCCGAAACTCCATGTGTTCACTGGCATCTACCAGGCGTGCCAGGACGTCATCAAATGAATAGACCTCTTTCTGATTGTAGGGGAGTAAATGATAGAGGTCTTCGACTGGAAAATTTGGTTCCGCCGGCTCTGCTACCTGGAAGAATTCTGGACCATAGGCAGGCATGGCCTGCATATATTCCTTAATGCCGTCAAGGACTCCGGTTTCTTCATCATAGACATGTGAAAAAAAACCGGTCTCATCATAATGCGTGGCAACACGACCGGGTGGACTGGCCCGGAATTCCCGGGTCTTTTCGATCAGTTCTTCCAACATTTCAATATCGAATCCACCCCTGGGGGCCATGCCGGAAACGATACCTACACCACCGACAGCGATATTGGCATCTTTATGGGCCAATAGAATGGTCGGGCTGATCCCCTGGTACCCACCTCCCGCGGGATTTGTCCCGAATATTCCTGCCAGAATAGCTATGCCGGCCTGTTCCAGTTCTGCATGACGAAAAAATGGTGTACCTGCACCCCGACGACCGGCATAAAATTTCTCCTGCTCGGGCAGTTTGGCCCCACTGCAGTTAACAAGCCAAACCAGGGGAATGTTGAGTCTTTTCGCTAAATCCGTTACCCGTAGAATGTTATCAGACTGGCCGGGAAGCCAGGCACCGGCCATAATCTTATTATCAAAGCCAATAATGACAGCCCAACGGCCGGCAATTTTCCCCAGGCCGTCGACTACATTTGTAGTCCCTTCTTCATTTTCAGATGGATTATACAAACTGTGTAGGGGCTGCCAGGTACCGGCATCAACCAGATATTCCAGGCGTTGCCAGACCGTCATCAAGCCCCGTTCATTGATTTTTTCCGCGGGGAAACCTGCTTGTTCGACTTTCTGCTTTTGCTCGTCGATAATAGCTTCGACCTGTTTAAGTTGGGCAGCACTTTCGGCGGCACGCTTGATGCGCCCCGATTTCAGTTCTTTACCAAAACCGTCCATTTTCTCGAAATATGGTCTCATTCCAACGATCTCCTCAGGATAGGCAAGTTCCGTTATAGTTATTTTTTGTATAATTACGGTAAAGTGAAGAATAAATAATAGTCACTATTAAGCTTATTGATTTCAACAATAATTTTCTCATGTAATGCTTATAATCTCCTAATATGATTTAGGATTTATATGAAAAGACTCAATTTATTTTGTATACAATACCATATATTTTAAAAAATATGACTGTCCGTACATTGATTAATTGCTGTTCTGATACTGAAACGAACATGGACCAGGATACAAGCATTTACTTGATGATTGGCGAAAAAATGTGATTACTATTATTGATCTATGGTAGGTTAATCACAGAAATTTTAAATCTGAAATAACAGATTACCTTTTTACAATAATGAGATGAAGATTTTGCAACCACCTGGCTGGCCAAGACCAAAAGGCTATGCAAATGGTGTCATGGCCGAAGGGAAGTCTGTTTTTCTTGGAGGAATGGTAGGATGGGACAAGACGGAGACCATCCGTAGCGATGACTTTGTCGATCAGGTGCGTCAGGCATTACTGAATATTGTCACTGTCCTGGCAGAAGCCGGTGCCGGACCTGAACACATCACACGAATGATATGGTATATCAAGGATAGATATGAATATCTGAATTCACTCAAGGAGACAGGCAGGGTCTATCGTGAAATTATTGGCAGCCATTACCCGGCCATGACAGTAGTCCAGGTAAGTGATCTGATTGAAGATCGGGCAAAACTGGAAATAGAAACCACAGCAGTTATACCTCATGTCGATTGACGACGGGAAGTTAAGGGATACATAAAATGTCACAGCTGCATCATGTCAAAAAATCAAATGAAGCATTGCGGGCTTCCGCCAGTAAGCAGTCCCTTCGCGCATGGCTGTATTTATTGCAATGTACCAAGCGCCTGGAGCAGAAAATGTCTAACCGGTTTCGCAGGAATAATAATACTTCACTATCCCGTTTTGATGTACTGGCAAATCTGGATCATGCAGGTGGAAACGAATTAAGTACGTCGCAGTTGGCCGACCGGTTACTCTCCTCAAAGGGTAATATAACGCGTCTCCTGGATCGTATGGAGAAGGACGCTCTCATTGTTCGCAAAGCCAGCCTGGAAGATCGACGTGTGAGTACGATTTGTCTCTCAAAAAAAGGCGCAGAATTATTCAGTCGAATGGCGCGAGAGCATGAAATCTGGGCACACGAAATCCTGGGTATTCTATCTGCAAGCGAGGTTGCCCAATTGATCAATATATTAAAAACCATAAAAGGAAAACTTTCCCGCTGGGAATGATTTAATAGATGAATGGTACTTACTTAAGCTTGTGAATTATAAATACCCTCTTTTCGTCGTCTCCGCGAAAGCGGAGATCCAGTGGATAAAGTACATTTTGTTTAACTGGGTTCCCGCCTTCGCGGGAACGACGGGCTAAGTAAGTGCCATTCATTTAATAGATTGATTATCAAAGGCAGGCAAAGAAATCTTTAGTAACCGAGTTGTAATTATTATAAAAATTGATTTTTAATGCGGGGAGAAATTAATCGTGACTGAAGAAAATGGTGACATTAACGCTAATCAAGTCGTCAGTGAGCATTGCGGGATTTTTTCCATCGCGGGACCCATCCCCATTCAGGGCGCCTGGCGGGACATTACCTACTCACCGGTCAGGGACAATATCTGGACAGCCAGCGAGGGGATATACCGTACCATTTTTCTTGAGGGAGAACAGGGCACAATTGCCTTTGATACCCTGACTACACCAGGTACTGCCCGCGCTTATGGCGCCGCTATTGGGCGAGTCTTTCCCGGGAAGACATTACACACTATAGTCTATTCCCACGACCATCTGGATCATACCGGTTACGCAGCCGATCTGGCGCCCGATGCAGACATTATCGTCCATGACTTTGCCAATCAGGTAATTATTGGCAGGCAGTCTGATGGCCAGCTACCTGCTACTGAAGTCTGGGAAGGTGAACGCAAGTCCTACAAGATCGATGGATGCGAGTTTGAAATGATCTATCCCGGACCAACGCACGGTGACGGTAATGTCGCAGCCTATTTCCCTCAGAGCAAACTGTTATTTATGGTGGACACGGTCGCGCCCGGTGTCGGCTACTGCTACTTGATGGATTGGCACCTGACACACTATATCGCCGTGATGAAACGGTTTTTAAGCCTGGACTGGGATATCTTCATACCCGGGCACTTCTGGATTATCAATCGCCCTCAGTTCATTGAAATCCTGGATTACTGGGAACGCCAGTTTGATTTTGCCCAGCAGGCGATATTCGATGGAATTGATCCACACGACTTTGCCGGTATGCGCAGGTACACGGATGAAAAACTGGGGCCGTCCGACCGTCACCAGTTCCGCTATTACGAATATGCTGCCATAAACCTGTCTCGCTATATGCAGGAGTACTTAAGTGGTGGATGGGGTATTGAAGGAAACATCGTGCCGGCAACGACACCGTTATAAAAAGGGGACAGCCATGAGAGAAAATTGCGGAAAATTCACTCTTGATGGCGCCCAGGCCTATCTCGCGGCTGAGCCTGACATGGAAACAACCAGGTTGTCGGAGCGGCTCTGGACAATCACTGATGGAAATTGCCGGACGCTGTTTATCGAAGCTGACAACAGTGTCATTGCCTATGATACCTTTGGCACACCCGGACGGGCGCGCGTCTATCAGCGCGCTATCGAAGCAGCCATACCGGACAAACCGGTTAAAACCATCATCTACACACATGATCATCTCGATCACAGCGGCTATGCAGCCGATCTTGCCGCTGATGCCGAGATCATTGCTGATGTAATTTGTGCAAAAGTGATCAAACTGCGTAAAGCCGAAGGTCAATTGCAACCCACTCGCATCATTAGCGGCCGTGAAAACAGAATGAACATCGACGGTGTCGAGTTTACTCTGTTGAACCCTGGCCCAACTCATGGATCCGGAAATATCAGCAGCTATTTCCCTGAAGAAAAGTTGCTGTTTTCATCTGATACTATCCTGGCCAATGCCAAGTACGGATTTATGCCGGATTATCATATCCGCAACTTTGTGCAGTTTATGCGTGGCTTCCTGGACCTGGAGTGGGAGACCTTCGTGCCGGGGCGATTTGAACTGACTGACCGGGGAGGTTTCAAGAAGAGTTGTGATCTTGTTGCAGCCGTACAGGAGGAATCCCAACATGCATTCGCCGAGTTTGTCCCGATCTGGGCCTATGAACCCATGCAGGAATATGTCAGCAATAAACTGGCGGGGAGGTTCGGTAATATGGACGGCTTCAATGAACATGTTGGTCAGATGGCTATCCGTATTGTACACCACTACCTGATGGGTGGATGGGGGCTGGAAGATACCCGGGAAGCCAGGATTATGAGGGCGGACGAAGTAGAGTTATAGATCCTCTGAAATGCCCGTGAAATAATCTGCACAAGTACCCGGACGATGGCCAATCAGGATCTCGCCACCACCATAGAAGATCATGCGCTTGAGCAGGTGCCTCAAGAGGATCGCAAGAACTGGCTCTGGATCACCTGGAACAGCGCCGGTCTCATCACCACCCTGGTCATGTTGTTTTTCGGGGCCCTGGTCTGTTTTGTGGCAGGGGTAAAGACAGCACTGCTTGCAGGAGCAGCTTCTTTCTGTATTACCATGCCGGTCGCGTGGGCACTGGCGCGCATTGCCTATACCACGGGTTACTCCAGCACGTTGATAACCCGGCAATATGGTCTGGGAAACAGGGGATCGGCACTGGCATCCATTATTTTCGCCAGCTTTATAGTAGGATTTCTGGCGCTGGAAAATGCCCTGTTATATCGTGGCGTGGTCTTCTATTTCGGGATAGAAAATACGCTGCTTCACCAGGTGTTGATTTACGGCGGTCTGACACTTGTCTGGATTCTGCTCACCACATTTGGATTTGTTCTGGTGAGCCGTGTCTCTTCGATCATGCTGATTGCATTCCTGCTGGTGCTGGCCTATGTCCTTGCCGATATCCTGACGCAAACAGGAAGTAGTGTTGTAGAGGTGCTTGATTTTGGCAGCCAGTTTCCAGCTGATACCCTGTTACACATGGGGATAAGGACAGACCTGGATAAATTCATATTTGGTTTGAACATCCTGATAGGCCCCGCCACGGGACTGGCGCTCAACAACGCGGATTTCGGCCGCTACGGTAAATCGACCGCTCATATCGGTACCGCAGTGACTATTGCTATTTTCATGCAATCGCTGGTGATCATGCTGGTTGGTGGAATGCTCATGTATGCGGGCGCCGGCGTCATGGTCGACTACTACCATGCCGGCGGCATGTCCCTCAATGAAGCCCATCGCCAGGTATTGCGTAATCCTGACAGTATTGCCGCAACTTTCATGGTCTTTGCCGGTACCACCGGTTTTGTTTTGATGTTTCTTGCCCAGGCCAAGGCCCAGGTTTTGAATGCCTATAGTTCATCCCTGTGTCTGGCCAATCTGGTCGATGCGGTGACACACTGGCGGCCGGGGCGTTTTTTCTTTGTGATACTGGCCAATGTCATCGCCCTGCTCATGCTGTATGGGCATATCCTCGAGTATGTTGAGTCGTGGATCAGATTACTGGGTGTGATGTTAAGCGCCATCTCCGGCGTCATCATTCTGGATTACTACCTGCTTCGCCCGCGGCTGGAAAAACGTGGCAAAGCTCCTGCAGGGCAGGTAAGTGTCAATTGGGCCGGTGTTATTTCTGTTCTCCTTGCTGTCCTGTTAGCACATTTCCTCTTGAAACCTTACATACGGATCGAGGTGTTAACCTCTTATGCATTTGTATTCCTGATTTATCTACCGCTGAGGCTCTTCCTTGCCAGAGGGGACACGGGTAACTGTGCGCTAGGCAAACCTGGTGGATAGGAACACAGCGCGACATATAGGGGGCAGGATAATTGTATCATATTCAAATATTTTATAAATCCCAATATCAATTAGCGGATCACAGGGACAGTTCTCACGTATCACATATTAATAGCTTTGGTATAAGTCATGCTACGATTACAAATATATAATGTGCAATGTGAGAACTGTTCCTTATTGCACTTATTGCTTCCAAGATAAGGTGGTCAAATCTTGTATAAAATGGATTTAATAAATGTACAGAGATTAATTCAGACGAGAGAATGACATAAATTAACAATACTAACGAGAGAGGATAAGGCGGATGACTTCAAAACTAGAAATGGAAGAATATTTGTACCGGCGTGCGATTGAGATTATCGAGTCTACTGATACAGGTGAAGTCAAAGAAAATTTGCTATTCCAGGAAGTCTGGCTTCCTTTGGGGAAGTTGTATAAAGACAGGATTACGGCCCCTAAGCCCGGGGGCGAGGAATAAGGAATATTAGGGTCGGCCGCTCGGTAATTGCTCCTGCATTACTCTCGATTGCCGCTCCCGGCGCAATTCTACCTCACCCGTCCATGGGGTCGTACCACCTACGGTCGCTCCTTGATTCCATGTCAATGCGACACTTGTGCATCCATGCACATCGTCCATGTAGGCGTCCTGGACGTCATGTTCTTGCAGCATTAGTGCATTCATGCACGTCACCCGATAAATTAATTGAGTCTGACCTTAATTTCTCCTCAGCTAAACGATAACATACAAACCTGATCTTATTTATGAAAACACTTCCCGATTATTTGGAACATAACTTAAAGATTCTTTCGATAGGCCTGAATCCATCGCCGGTATCTGTCGAGTCGGGTTATTATTTTGCTAACCCACGCAACCGGTTCTGGAAGGCCTTGAACGGATCTGACCTGGTCAAAAAACCCACCCGGATGGGCGATGAATTACGTGCAGCCGATTACCGGGAGGGAGCACCGGTGTTGAAGGAAAAAATACTCACCTATCAGCCCGGTATCGCCTGGTTTCACGGCAAGGGTACATACAAGAATTATTTGAAATACGCTGACGGTACTGATGCAGCAATTCCCTGGGGAGCACAAAAGCATACTATTGGGAAAACACGTGTCTTTGTGACGCCCAATCCCAGCCCTGCCAATGCGCAATACTCCCTCGATGACCTGATCAGGTTTTATAATGAAATGGTGAGTTACCAGATACGCGAGCTATTCGGGCTCGGGATCAGTTGATTATTTGTTATGGGTCAGTAGTCACTCGTCACAAGCCATCAGTTCTCAAGGCTTCTATCTACGCGGCTCGCTCAATCTCGACCAGGCTGTCAAAAACCCTGGGGGCGTGACCCATGTCTGCAAAGTCTGCAGAATTGACAAAATTAACTGTGCCCTTATTTAACTGCCGCCAATAACCCAGTGTTGTCACAACCAGACCCGGATTCACGTCTTCGGATATCCGGGCTAATGCTTCATACTCACCCCGGTCGTTAAAGACCCGGACGCGATCGCCATCCTTGATACCGCGTGCATCGGCATCCGCTTCATTGATCAACACGAATTGTTCACCCTGGCCTTTAATCTTGTGATCCATGTTGGCATAGCAGGAATTGAGAAAACCATGACTCTTGGGTGCAATGATATTCAACGGGTATTTACTGGCCAGTTCCGGGTTGGTTTCCGGCAGTTCTTTTGAAGGGACATAATCCGGCAAGGTGTCCAGTGGTTCGCTGTTGCCCGGTTGCAGGTCTTCATACATCTGGCGAAACGGTGGCACAACGAAATTACCATTGGCGGCGGTTTCGGATAAAAATTCACACTTGCCTGACGGTGTCGGGAAGTTACCTTCTTTGTGGGGTGCGCGATCATCCGCTGTGCCGATGTTAAGGCGGCCAAAGCCGTGTTTGCGCAAGTGATCCAGATCGATACCTTCACAGGCCGGGGAATCCCAGTCAACGAAATGCTCCAGGCATTCGGAATCAGACCATTTGAATCGTTCCTCATCAAAGCCCATGCGTGCAGCCAGACGCCGGAAGATTTCATTATTAGGCAATGCTTCGCCCGGCGGTTCGACACATTTGGTGTTGTAGGTGAGGTAATTGTGTCCCCAGGACAGGATAATGTCTTCCATTTCTGCGCCCATGGCTGCGGGTAAAACGATATCGGCATAGGAGGCGGTATCCGAAATAAAATGTTCAGCCGAGACCAGGAACAGATCGTCCCGTAACAAGCCCTTCATGATCTTTTCGCCTTCAGGTGCCTGCGTAACCGGGTTTGAATTCCAGCACATCATGGACATGATTGGCGGATCCAGGCCCAGTTTACCGGTCAGTGCCCGGCCGATCTGCAGGTTATTGACTACACGTGTGCCTTGCGGAATAAAGTCTGGTCTTGATATGACGTCCAGCTTGTAAGGGTGCTCCCAAAACGTCATTTGATAAATACCGCCACCCACATCACGCCAGGCACCGGTTAATGACGGCAGACAACAGATAGCGCGTATGGCCTGACCACCACCCCAGTTTCTTTCCAGTGCGACACCGACGCGGATCGCAGCCGGGCTGGTTTTGGCAAATTCACGTGCAAGTGTGCGGATATCTTCCGCGGGAATGCCGGTGATCTTCGCGGCCCACTCCGGTGTGCGTTGTTTGGCCCGTTGCGCCAGTTCCTTGTAACCCACGGTATAGTTGTCAACATAATCCTGATCCACCAGCTTTTCTTCGATGATGGTATTGATCATTGCCATTGCCAGAGCCCCGTCGGTACCGGGACGAACACAGATGTGCCAGTCTGCCTGTTTGGCGGTACGGGACTTGTAGGGATCAATAACAATAACCCTGGCGCCATTCTTTCTGGCGTCTTCAACAAAATGCCAGGCATGCAGGTTGGTACTGACACTGTTACAACCCCAGATAATTATATATCTGGAGTGAACAAAACTTTCCGGGTCAACACCACTGGTGGGACCATTGGTCAGTACCCAGGCCGTAGCAGATCCTTCACCGCAAAATGTCCGTTCACATACGGTTGCCCCGAGCCGGTTAAAAAAGGCATCGCCGCCGTTCAAGCCGTGATTCAATCCCTGGTGTCCTAAATAGCTGTAAGGGATGATTGCCTGTGACCCATACTCGTTAATTATGGCATTCCAGCGCTCAGTAATTTCATTCAACGCTTCATCCCATGATATGCGTTCAAATTGTTTGCTGCCTTTGGCGCCGGTACGACGCAAGGGATACAACAGACGGTCAGGATGATAATGACGCTTTTCATAATCCTTCAACTTGACACACAGACTACCACGGGTCATGGGGTGTGCTTTATTCCCTTTGACGCCTGTCAGCTTGCCGTCTTCGACTTCGAAGATCATGGAACAGGTATCGGGACAATCATGCGGGCAACCACCGTGATGGGTTTCTTTTAGTTGTGCAGACATCATTCTCACCTCTGGCCAGGAATATAATTAATGATCGGATCATATGCTGGTATTGATGCCGAGACCAGTGTGTAATTTGCCAAGTAGAGGGGATAAATTAACCGCTTTTTTTATAAGGAAATTAAAGTCCGGACAATTCAAATAACAATGAGTAATAATTAGATGCGAATACGGGTT